>NZ_DBMFCD010000004.1:0-217982 GCF_056872695.1 Wujia sp.
GGAGTTATGGATGCCCACAGATAATTAGTTCATGTATTGATTATAATATATCTGTGTCCCAAAATACCCCCCTCTGTGTCCAAAATTAGTTTACCACTTCAGTGGGTTTGGAGAAATTTTTTGAAATTAGATTTTTTCACCCAGTGAAATTACCAGATTAACAATTATCATTGGGGGGATTTTTCGAATTACGAAAAATACCCCCAACCAGCTTGCTATATACATACTTTTATTGGGGAGAAAAAGTCAAAGAAAAAGAATTTCCCCAACACACATCCTTTACATCATACACAGATACACGAAATACGCCACATAACATAGCAGCATAAAGATGCCGCATGGACGCCGCAGCTCCTTATGCTTATATGTACCGATCCACAAGATTGCACCAACCACAACCGCAATGATCGTATCTATAATGAATTTGCTCTCAAATGGCACTGTACAGATGAGTGCAGTTGTACCGATTACGAACAAGATATTGAAAATATTGCTGCCCACGATATTCCCGATTGCGATTCCCGCATTTCCTTTCCGCGCTGCTGTGACAGATGTCACAAGCTCCGGAAGTGAGGTACCAAGCGCTACAATCGTAAGTCCGATAAACCGCTCGCTCATACCGAAATACCGTGCGATTGCAGATGCTCCGCTGACCGCGAAATCGCTTCCCTTTACAACGAGCACACCACCAATCACCATGAAAAGAATACATTTCCATACCGGATAATCCTTTGTTTCGCCCTCTTCCTCATTGGTTCCTTTCTTCGCCATCACAAACAGATAACCAAGATATATCAGGAACAAAACCCAGAAAATAATACCTTCTACGAATGTCACTTCCCCACCGGTTATTCCAAATACCAGCAGTATGATCGTAACTACCATCATAAATGGTATCTCATAACGAAATGTTGACATCTGGATTGCTACATTCGTGATCACCGCTGTCACACCAAGAATAATCAGAATATTCAAGATATTACTTCCCACAATATTTCCAATCGTGATTCCCGCATTCTTCTGCAACGCCGCCGTGATACTGACCGCCGCCTCCGGCATACTCGTTCCCATCGCTACAATCGTCAGACCAATGATGAGCTGCGGAATCCCGAGCTTCTTCGCGATACTCGCCGCCCCCTCCACAAACCAGTCTGCCCCCTTCACGAGAAACAAAAAACCTACCAACAAAATAACAACCTTCAAGAACATCCTTTCTACCTCTCTTTCTTTGTTTTATTTTGCAGTAGGTATAAAAAAAGAGACTCCTACTGCGTAAACAGTAAAAGTCTCGCTATTTCATCACTTTCCGAGTTATATGTTTCAATAACTGTCTTGACGAAGAAGTGAACCGCGACCGGCAAGCTACTCCCTTTTTATATGTGTATTCTAACAGATTGATTTTTATGAATCAAGTAGCAAAATAAATTTTCATATATGTATTTTATTTCTTTTAACGTTAGTTTCTGGAATCACTTCATTATTCCACCGTGAAAATAGCATTCATATATCTTAACATTCTCACAGTAAATTTCTTCATAACCTTGAAACCAGGAAAAATCTCCAACTACATTACACTTATAGATATATTGTCCCGATTGATAATACTCTGGTCCTCTAAATGGCATTTTTTTATCGGCTTTGCGAAGAGCTTCCTTTAAAAAATCGCCACTGAAATTCTGATTCAAAACGCGTCCTATGTAATTCATTGCATACTGTGATTTACCTTCATACCATATAGCTTCCTCACCAGCAAACTGTTCCCCACCAACGTATGTATCATGATATGTATAAGAACCATTGCTATATGAAAAATCATGAGAATCCAATCGCGTTGAATCCGTCTCATCCATATAAGCAGCATATGTATTAACATTTGCTTCTAAACGAAATTCAATAAGGCGATCGACGTCTGTTCCACTATGATCGAAACAGCTGACAGTACATTCTTGGTCTTTCACTAAATAATCGACTGTAACATTGAACAACTTGCTGATTTGAATAAGGTTACTAATATCAGGATATACCTGCCCAGACTCCCACTTCGCTACAGCCTGTCTGGATACATCCAGTTTTCCTGCCAGTTCCTCTTGGGTCAAACCTTTATTCTTACGAATTAATTGTAGTTTTTGTGAAAAAATCATTTCATATCACCTCCACAATCATCGTACTTTATCTTAAGCATTTATTACATAAACCGATAATTGCTATTTTGCTACTATTATTATACATATCCTTCCTATCGCTCCTGAAAAAACTCAATTTCTTCTCCAAGTGGTCCTCTGCCAAACGCGATTCTTGCCTTATATTCCGGATTAGATGGAATCACAATATCCTTTGGTTCCACAAACACCTCGTACCCTGCTGCCTTCAGCTTTTCCACGCAGGCATCTACATCCTCGGTTGCAAGGGCAAAATGCCGGATAATTCCTGTCTCCGCTTTTCCTCCGCCATTTGCGAACACTTCCAATACTGCATTACCAAACCGGAACATAGTGCCTTCGCTCCATGTTCTGGCAATCTCTAATTCTAAAATCTCGTGGTAAAAATGTACCACTTCCTTATATTCCTCTTCGTTGGCACATTTCAGACATACATGATGAATCCCTCTAATTAAGCTCATTTTGACTCCTTTCCATGTTTCCCGCCCGTTTCTCATAAATACTAAATCCACTTTATTATGTTTTATTCTATCAAAAAAATATAAACCTGCAAGAACATATTTAACAACATATTACTGCCCATGAACCATATTATTTTATTGCTCAATTTTATTTAATATTTTTATTGTGTCTCGAACATATGTTTGATATAATGATTATGGTGTTACCCTATTCGGTAGGCGGTTAGCCTTCTCCACAAGAGTTATAGCTTGTGTTTACATAGAAATCCATTTTAGGAAATCTGTCGAGGAGGTTTGTGCTTATGCTTACAACGGAGCTTTTTATAGCCATTATCAGCTTATGTATTACTTGCTTTGCTCTTGGTTATGCCGTTGGTTCTAAGAGCAATGATAAGACACAAAAATAACCGCCCAGCCTGGTAAACTGTGAGCGGTTATTTTTATAACTAAACATTATCAAGGCTAACCGTCTATCGGTAGCACTTTGTAACATTATATTATCATTCTACCTTTTTCATGTCAATTATATTTATAGATTGCTTATCGCGATATTTTATCACTTTTTACAATCAGTATGGATACAATCATAACGACTATCTCGGTAATTGGAAACGCAATCCAGATTCCCCATATATGGAATAACAAATTGCAGACCCACATAACCGGAAGAAGCAGAACTGCCTGCCGCAGCAATTGAATCACAATACTCTGTATCAGTTTGTTCGTCGCCTGCGCATAGGTAGCAGCCATCGTTGAAATCCCACTGAATATAAATCCGATTGCCATAATCCGCATAGCCGGAATGCCGAACTCCCGCATAGCTTTTGATGCAGAAAACAGTGCTAATATCTGATTGGGGAAAACCAACACCAACAATGTTCCAACTGCCATCATGCATGTCGCAATCTTTCTTCCACTGCGATACGACTGCTGTAACCGATCTTTCTTTCCCGCGCCATAATTGAAGCTCATAATCGGCAGGCATCCCTGAATCAGACCATTTACTGTCATAACAATCAGCTGCTGCACCTTGAAATACGCGCCGAAGAACGCCACTGCAGTGTCTGAATATGCTACCAGAAATATATTTACAAAGGTCACCATAAATGATCCAAGCGCATTCATGATAAAGGACGGCAGTCCGCTGGCAAACACATCACCTAACATCTTCCCCTCAATGCGGAATCCCTGGAACTGCAGACGCACCTTCTGCTTCGTAAACAGAATCATAACCAATGCGATCAACATGGATAAAGTATATCCAAGCACCGTGGCAAGTGCCGCTCCTGCGATTCCCATTTTCGGGAATGGTCCAATCCCGAAGATCAACAACGGATCAAATATAAAATTAAATACAACTCCCGCAATCTGAAACCACATTGGAGCAAGCATATTTCCGGTCGCCTGCAACTCTTTCTGAATTAGAATATGCACCATATTCGGGATCTGCATAAATGCACATATCTGCATATAGGTCATGCCATAGGAGAATATCTGCGCATCATTTGTAAAGGCACGATAGTACGGCTTCATGATTGCAAGCACGAACAGGTTCACGCATATTCCAAGAATCACAGAGACAATCAATCCAAGTGTTGCTACGCGGTCTGCCTTCTCCTGCCTTTTCTGTCCGAGATAACTGGCTATGCGTACATTAACACCGACGCCAAGCCAGATAGACAACGCATTCATCAAAGTTGTAATCGGGAAAGACAACGAAACTGCAGCCAACGCCTGCTCGTTGATTTTTGCAACAAACATACTATCCACCAGATTGTATGAATACTGCAAAAACATAGAGAATAACGGCGGCATGGACATCTGCAAAATCAGCTTATTTATCGGTTCCTGTCCCATTTTGTTATCCGTTTCCATAGTACCAGCTCCTTTCCAAAATAAAAAGTCACACCCAAACAAATGGGTGTGACGAAAATATTCATTAGAAAAATTCACACAAATTTTCTGCGCACAGTATAGCACAGGTGTATTCAAAATGTAAATATACATGTTCACTCATGCCACAGCCGGAATCCGCGACAGATACCCGTTTCAGAATTGTCAATTTGCATGACATTCCTGCGATCCCGAATATTGCCAGATCATCTCCAACTATTGTATAGTGGACATAGAATTAAGAACGGAGGGGTGCTTATGAATTACGCATTTACAAATGGAAAGATACTGGATGGAACCAAAGACATGCAGGTGCAGACCGGGCTTTGCATCCTCGTACAGGATGGCACAATCACCGATATCGTACCGGATACAGCCGATCTTTCCGGCTACGAAACCATAGATTTACAGGGACGTTATATCATGCCCGGTCTCATCAACATGCATGTGCATCTTGCCGGAAATGGAAAGCCGCAGAAAAAACAGCGTGACAATGAAAAACTCGTGAAGAAGATAATGCGTTCTTCCCTGACACGTGCCGTCGCTTACAAGATGGTTTCCGACTTTGCGAAGGATGAACTGCTAAGTGGTGTCACGACGATCCGGACGGTCGGCGGACTCGGAAGCTTCGACACCCGCCTGCGGGATGAGATTGCCGCCGGAACAAAGGTGGGTCCGCGTATCCTCGCTGCCAACGAGGGCATCTCGGTTCCGGGTGGACACATGGCAGGTTCGGTTGCGATTGCCGCTGCCTCCATCCCGGAAGCACTTGCACATCTCGAACAGTCAAAGAAGGAAAAGGTTGACTTAGTGAAGCTCATGATTACCGGCGGTGTGTTAGATGCCAAAGAAAAGGGTGTCCCGGGCGAGCTGAAGATGTCGCCGGATATGGTGCGTGCCGTCTGCGACAAAGCACATGCCGACGGCTATATTGTTTCCGCCCATGTGGAATCTCCGGAGGGTGTCCGCATGGCTCTGGAAAATGGTGTCGACTCGATCGAGCACGGTGCGAAGATGGATGATGCGATGATTGAATTATTCAAGGAACGGGGGGCATTCCTCTGCACAACGATCTCACCGGCTCTGCCATATGCGCTCTTCGACCGCTCTATCACAAATGCGACCGAAGTTGAGCAATTTAATGGCAATGTCGTATTCGAAGGAATCGTAGATTGCTCCAAGAAGGCACTGGCAAACGATATCCCGGTTGTACTTGGCAATGATGTCGGCTGCCCATGGATCACGCAGTACGATTTCTGGCGTGAGCTTTATTACTTCCACAAATACGTGGGTGTCTCGAATGCATTTGCACTCTATACGGCAACCGCGCGAAGCGCCGAGCTTGCCGGAATCGGCGATATCACGGGATCGATTGAAAAGGGGAAAGCAGCCGATCTGATTGTCACTGCGAAGAATCCTTTAGATGATCTGCGTGCGCTCCGCAACGTAGATATGGTGGTTGCCAGAGGCACGATCATCGACCATCCGAAGGTTAAAAAGAAAAAACAGGTGGAAACAGAACTGGATAAATTCCTGTAAAATACTTCTACAACAGTCCTGCAAATAACCGCATGAATAATTGTCCCAGACGCAGATACGCACTGCGTCCGGAACAATATTTTTCTGTCACTTCCCTGCTCTCCTGCATCATTTTCTCCAGATCATGTCGGATAGATAATACAGCAGGATTGTCAACTATGAAACAGCCGTTCTCAAAATGATGATACAGGCTCCTGTAATCCAGATTGATTGTTCCGCAGGTTGCCATACAATCATCTGCCACACTCATTTTCGCATGGCAAAATCCCGGTGTCCACTCATAGATCCGCACTCCATGCTTAACCAATCCGTGATAAAACGAACGCGTAACGTTGTAAATCAGCTTCTTATCCGGAATTCCCGGCGTGACAATCCGTACATCCACACCCCTCTTTGCTGCCAGACATAATGCATGTGTCATCTCATCCGTGATAATGAGATAAGGTGTGATAAACCAGCAGTATTTCTCTGCTTTATTTATGATACTGATATAGACTTCCTCTCCAACCTGTTCATCATCGGTTGGAATATCTGCATACGGCTGCACGAAACCAGCCTGTCTTGCCCGGTAGCCGGACGGTGTAAGGTATTTCTCAACATCCACATCATCCGCATCCTTGTCACTCACGGCGTTCCACATCTCCAGAAACGTCACGGTCAGGGATTTTACCGCATCTCCTTCCAAACGAATACCTGTATCCTTCCACATACCGTATGGCTGGGTCATATTAAAATACTCATTTGCGAGATTATATCCTCCGGTAAATCCTACCTTACCGTCAATCACCGTAATCTTACGATGATCCCGGTTATTTAAAAACATATTTAATCCAGGGGTAAATGGATTAAATACTCTGCACCGGATACCGACTTTTTCCATCTTTTTAATAAAATCTGTATTGATAAATCCAATTGACCCCATATCATCATAGAATACGCGGACTTCCACTCCCGCCTTTACGCGGTCTTCCAATACTTCCTGTACCATATGCCACGCTTCCGCATCCTCGATTGCATGATATTCCATAAAGATAAAATGTTCTGCCTTCGCCAGATCTGCAAGCTGCGCATGAAGCCCCTTGATTGCTTCATCATAATATGTGATATCTGTATTCCGGTACACCGGATAGCTTGAATTTCTCTGTATATACGTGGAGATACTTCCGGCTTTGGGGAGTTGCAAACGTAATCTTTCCAGATTATCTCTGTTAGCCGGGATCAATGGGAAAATGCGGCTGTCGATTTTCTCATACCGTTTGCGCATCTTCCGTGTGCCACCATTTAAACCAATCAGCAGATATAACGCAACACCCATGATCGGGAATATCAGTATCAGAATAATCCACGGCATCTTCATGGATGAGGTCTGATCTGACGCATATAATGCCAATACAAGGATTGTTCCAAGCAAACGTGTCAGAAGATTTACAATCTCAGCATATTCGTTCAGTCTTGTTATCATGGAAACTATAAATATAACTTCAAGCAAAATACACACGGCACAAAAGCATAACCGTTTAATCCCGTTTTTTGTTTTGGCTTTCCCTTCTAACGTATTTTTCTGCATAATAATTCCCTCTCATAAATTCCTGACAAATGCATTAATAACCAAGTGTATCGTTCACTAAAATCACATGGATTCTTCCCTCATGACGCGAGAACCTTGTAATCAGGAACTGGCAACAGAGTGTATCCGGAGATTTACAATCGGAACATTTGCCTGTGACCTTGCACGGTGTCTTCACATCAAACCGCTGGGCGTTCGCCGGAGCTGCCACATTTCTGGCACGCTTCATCGCCTCGTCAAGATCGGAACAGACCTTGTTCATTCCCACGATGAATAACACCCGCTTCGGACCCTGTGCGATACAGGACACACGGTTGGAATTTCCATCGATATTTACAATGATACCGTCGTTCGTCATCGCATTGGCGCTCGACAAGAATACATCTGCATCATATGCTGCCAGCAGTCCCTCACGCGGTGTCATATTCGAACGATCAATGTAATTATAATTTCCTGCCTGCAATGCATCCACAAGACCAATCTCATGTGCGCTCTGACACCCCCCCATCGCAACGGAGCTGCCCTCGCCGATTATCTCCAGTGCCAGCTTCAAAGCTTCTCCCTTATCTGCTGCATAATAACCGGTCATGTTCCGGGACTCCAGTCCTTTGATAACGGTCTGTGCCAGAATCTCATTTCTTTTTTTCATATTCTCATTCATGCTATTTCCTCCATTCTCTATGCGTGTCTTTTATTTTAGCACAATTTTACGCATATAGAATCATGCAGTTGCATTTTTTCTGCGTCCATAATGAATCTGGTAATACACTACGTTCAGTATAACTCCAAATATGGTCGCAATTGGTGCTGCCAGTCCAATCATCGTCAGGCTTGCATCCGGCTGGATACTCATATAATAGGCAAGCGGAAGCCGCACGAGAAGTGTCTGCATCAGTCCTTGCATCATCACCCAGACGGTCCGGTCATGTCCGTTGAAATAACCAATCATACTGAATAAGATGGCAGTCAAGATTGTCTCCGGTGCAAAGCCCTTCAGATACTCGTATCCACGTTGTACAACTGCGGTATCCTTTGTAAATATCGCTGTGAGCAGATCACCCTTGAACAACACAAATACGAACACGATACAACCAATTGCAAGTCCGATTCCGATACCGGTAAACATCGCTTTCTTCGCCCGCTTTTCATTTCCGGCACCGACATTCTGCGATACAAAGGATGCCATCGACTGCATCAATGCACTCGGAATCAGCATAGCGAAGCTTACGATCTTGCATGCCACACCATACCCGGAGGATGCCATGAGTCCTAACCGGTTGATAAATGCACAGAGTGCAAGGAACGAGCCCTGCGTCAGGCACTCCTGCAAAGCAAGCGGAAGTCCAACCTTCATGGCACGTTTGCAATTCACATTAATCCGGAAGTCCTTCTTCGTAATCGTAAATGGCAGCTGTTTCCTGACGAGCATAATCAATGCGAAAACAACGCTGACTGCCTGCGCAAATACAGTCGCGATTGCGGCACCTGCGGCATCCATATGGAAACCTGCGACCAGTGTCAGATCTCCTACGATATTAACCACACATGCAATTGCCACGAAGATCAGCGGTGACTGGCTGTCTCCAAGTCCACGGAAAATCGCCGCAAGCACATTATATGCCACGATAAAGAAGATACCACCACCACAGATCCGCACATAGACCGCTGTTTTTTCAACCGCTTCCTCCGGTGCCTGCATCAACACGGAAATCGGATGTGCCAGCGTAATCATCACAACAAATAACACCGCTGAGATAATTGCAAATACAACTGTTGCTCCACCGATCAAAGAACCGATCTGTTTCGTATCCTTCTCGCCGATATAGCGCGCGATCAAAACAGTAATACCCATCGCAAACTGTGTCACTACAAATGTTACCAGATTCAGAACCTGGCTGCCTGTGGATACAGCCGAAAGTCCTGCAGTCGTTCCAAACCGCCCTACCACGAGCAGATCCACCGCTCCATATGCCGCCTGCAGGATCAAGGCGCCCAGAATCGGCATCATGAACCGTATCATCTTCCCTAATATATTTCCCTGTGTAAAATCTGATTTTGCACTACTCAATCTCAACACTCCTCTCGCTCATCACATTGTATAATTTTCCAATCGTCTGTATCATGCAATCTGCCTCTTCCTCGGAGATACACGCAAGATACGGACAGAGGCGGCTATAATAATTCGTGTCGTATTTCTCTGACAGTTCTTCTCCTTTTTTTGTCACCTGAACATAGGTGATTCGTCCATCCTCACTCGATGTCTTCTTCGTGAGATATCCTTTTTTTACCATCTCTGTTACCGTGCGCGTAATTCCCGGTCTCGGCAGCTGCAGATAATCACTGATATCGGATATCTTCACCCGCTCCTGTCCACTTCTCAATTTGTGGATTGCATCAATATACCGGATATACGCCGGCGTTACTCCCTCCGGTAAGGGCGGCAACAATTCCCGTACCCGCTTTGCCTGATAACAGGCATCCATCATACGTTTGATTTTCTCTGGGTTCATACTGTTCTCCTTTTCCTATCACATTTTTTCGATTTAATATCTATACACAGACTGATTTCCGATTGTTTCGTGTTATAATTACCTGTGGTAATTACCATCGGTAATTATATAGTTGTATTCCGGAATTGTCAACCGCATATTGTCCTATATCCATTTTTCATTTATAATGATTTCGCTATGTTAGACAGTCAGCCGATATTGGCTTTAAATACAGAAACGGAGAATTAAAATCACCTATGTTAACGCCGGATTATTATGATAAATTTACCTGTATTGCGGACAAATGTCCGATCACCTGTTGTAAAGAGTGGAAAATCGCAGTCGATGCAGACACGAACCGCCGCTGGAAGAAGCTTCTTCCGCCGGATACCGTACCGGAGTGCCGCAAAAATTTAAGTGCCTACACGACGAAGAAAGACGGACAGCGCGTAATCGGCTTAGACGCGATGCATCGCTGTCCTTTCTTAGATGACGCCAAGCTGTGCCGCTTGGTGTCTGCCTACGGAGATTCTGTGCTCTCAGAAACGTGTGCAACCTTCCCGCGGGAATATCATACCTTTCACGACCACAAGGAAGGGATGCTCATGCCATGCTGTCCGGCAGTGATTGATCTGTGGAGAGATACGCTGCTGGATTTCCCACAGGTGTCTGATCCGGATGCACTCTTTTTGATCCGCGCTTCGATCATGGATCTGATTCAGGATACGAATATTTCTATCGAAGAAGCTTTATTAGAAAGCTTTTATATTCTGTCTGAGCTGGCAAAAAACGCACCGATTACCATAGCAAAGGTAACTGAGTACTTCTCCCCTGCTTCGCTGGCAGAGCTTCGTGCAGCTATCCACGACGTAGAACTTCCGGCTGCGGACACATGGATGGAATGCAATGAGCTGTTACAGGATTTATCTGTAAATTATATCGAAGAAAGCTTGTACGCGCCTTACTTAAATCCGCTGATTACGCTCGCAGAACAATTTACTGTACCAAACGATGTAAAACTTGCTGACTTTCACCGGCAGTTACATACCTACGATATCCTGTTTCGCAATTATGTGGCAAACGAAATATTCTCCGACCTGCTTATGCCGGAGGATACGATTGACGATATGTTGTTACATCTCGAATGGATTGCCATGGAATATGCATCCATCCGGCAGAGCCTTTTTCTTCTTTACTCTGCCGAAGGAGCAAATCATCTTTCTTCTGAAACCGTCCGTGACTACATCGTGATCCTGTCACGCATGACCGGTTATGAAGATGCGGATATCCGCGAATACCTGGAAAATAGTTTTGCATCCCCGATCTGGGATTGGGGATATTTTGCGCTGGTGGTTGGGAAATAATTACTTTTTCTACAAAAATGATATAACTTGTACATTTTTTCCGGGCTATGCAATCATAAAAACTACATTTTTTCTGACCTGTATGTGGTTGTTTTGTACATTTTTTCCGGCCTGTTTTTTCATCTAAGGACAGGCGATTGCCATTATTTACCACTCCGCACAATCACCTGCAATCCTAAATGTTTTATTTCAACTTACCATATTCCTCGTCTGTTACCGGCTCGCACCACTCATTGGATGTCTCCTCGCCCGGTACTTCCACTGCCAGATGGCTGAACCAGCTATCCGGTGCAGCGCCATGCCAATGCTTAATCTCCGCCGGAATGTTAATGCAGTCACCCGGTTTCAATTCGACTGCTTCCTTGCCCTCTTCCTGATAATATCCACGTCCGGCTACGCATACAAGAATCTGTCCACCACCGCTCTTTGCATGATGGATATGCCAGTTGTTCCGGCAGCCCGGTTCAAATGTGACATTAAAGATACCAACCTGACTGGTGGATACCGGTGCCAGATAGCTCTGTCCGATGAAATACTGTGCAAATGCATCGTTTGGCTGTCCGATTGGGAATACCATTTCCTTTGCATGTGCACGCATCGCTGGATCTTCGTAAGGCAGGTCACCCTCATCCACCTCCCAGACTTCTTTTGCCAGATTGAATACTGCCCATCCATTTGGCCATCCTGCGTAAAATGCTACATGGGTAATGATCGCAGCGATTTCCTTCTGTGTCACACCATGCGCCTTCGCATTCTGCAAATGGAACTTCAGAGAAGAATCTGTGATTCCCTGTGCCATAAGTGCAACTACGGTAATGATGCTCCGTGTCTTGACATCAATATCCTCGTTGTTCCAGTTCTCTCCAAATAATACATCATCATTAAAATGTGCAAACTGCGGAGCAAATTCTCCGAGTGCATTTCTGCCTGCTGTCTGTGTGATCTTCGCCATGTTGTTATCCTTCCTAAAATTCTTTTACCAGTTCTTCGATTTCTTTTTTATTTGCATGGTTAAGCAGCTTACCCTCGACAAACTGTGCACCCGGTGCGGATGGCTGCAACTCCTTTACCGTATTTCCAAATCCACTTCCGCCGGATGTTGCGAACAGCACGATCTTCTTGCCTGTAAAATCGTATTTCTCCAGAAATGTGTTGATGATCGTTGGTGCTACATACCACCAGATCGGGAAACCGAGGAAAATCACATCGTACTCTGCAATCTTCGCGTCGGTATCTGTGATTTCCGGACGGATCTTCTTGTCTGCCATCTCCACGCTGCTTCTTGATTTCTTATCCATCCAGTTTAAGTCTGCCTTTGTGTAGGCTTCCTTCGGGGTGATCTCGTACAGGTCCGCGCCTGCTGCCTCTGCTACCATCTTTGCGACATTTCTTGTAATTCCACTTGCACTAAAATATGCGACTAATTTCTTACTCATTTCTTGTCCTCCTTACTATAATCCGTGAAGCATATAGTGTTAACAACCACTAAAAAAGGTGTAGTCTCTTTCTTCCTACACCTTGATTATAATTATTGTATTGTATTATGTCTAATACTTACATTGAATGTTTTATTATGCCTAAAAGGCATTGATCTCGTCAATGAATTTGAGGACAGCTTGTGCGTACGGAATATTCCTGCGCCATGCAATCACAGTGCCAGCCGTGATCTCCGGATACAACTTTTTCTGCACAAGCAGGTCGGATCGCCAGTATCTACCGGCACCCTCAATGGAGATCGGATAACCAAGCCCCTGCATCGCCAGGATTGCTGCATTTGTACCGAGATTGCTTGTAAATGCTATGTTCAGCTTCGCAAAGTCCTTGCCAAACCAATTTGCAAGCTCACTTTGTACGCCCGACCGCTCCGGCAATATCAGCGGCAACGGCAATAAGTCCTCTTTCGTAATATATGTTTTTTCTGCCAGCGGGTCATCCGGTCGCATGCCAACAACCCAGCGGTCGCTCTCCGGGAAACGGATGTAATCCAGCCCTTCCAGATTCACCGGCTCCATGTAGAGCCCGATGTCAACCAGTCCTTTGTTCATCATCTCATAGATCGTATCTGCCGTTCCGGTATGCACCCGGATCTGAACCATCGGATATTTCACCCGGTACCGCTCGCAGATCTGTGCCAGCAGCTCCACTGCTGCGAACTCACCGCATCCAATCATGATCGTTCCATCGACGACCTGGCTTTCCTTGAACTCCTCCCAGATCTTATTTTCGAGATCGATGATTTCAAGGGCACGCCGCTTGAGCAGGATTCCCTCGTCGGTCAGCGTAACATTTCGTCCGCCCCGGTTGAACAGCACTGTTCCAAGCTCTTCCTCCAACGCCGCAAGCTGCCTGGACAGCGTTGGCTGAGTGATATGCAATTGCTCCGCTGCCTTCGTAAAGCTTTGCTCCTTTGCCACGGTCAGGAAATAGCGTAATACCCGAAGCTCCATTTATTGATTCTCCTTATTGCTTATTTGCATGACAGAATTATGCATGACGGAATTATATAATAACGATTTCTCCGTTCTTCGAACTCTCGAAATCGTAACAGCCATGCGCATTCCGGGTTATCACCCTACATGCTTATGTCTGTTTATCTGTCATATAAATAAGCAGCTCCGCCTGCCAGCAGTCTCGCTGCTTATTTGCATGACAGAATTATTATATCACTATTTCTTCATCACGCAGATTTTATTTGAGAAATTCCGCACAGCAGGAATCTTTCCGATCACCTTGTAAATCGGCATCAATACTTTCATCCCCTCAACCAAACTGACATCACGCTTATTCTTAAACTGTGGAATTATCTGTTCCAGTGCCGCGCCATTTTTTACACCCCACGAAAACTTCACCGCACTCTTCTCGATGGATTTTTCCTTGATATGCTTTACTACAAACGGTGACATCGTCTCTACAAGCACGACTGCTTTCGGGAACCGCTTGTCCAGAATATCGAATATTTGCTTGACATCCGCCTCGGATAGATACATCGTCAAGCCCTCAATGATCACCAGCACCGGCTCGCCATGATACTCGATGTCTTCCATATAGCTTGCGTCCATAGCAGATTTTGCAATTTGGAAGATCGGCCCCTGCTCCTCGAAGAAACGACTCCGAACTGCCATCGTCTCCGGCAGATCAATGTTATACCAACGGTCGTATTTTCCTTCCATCCGATAGCAGCGTGTATCCATACCGCATGCGATGTTCAGGACAACAGCATGTGGATAATGAGACAGAAAATCTCCAACCAATTTATCAAGCACGATCGTCCGCGCGATTACGCCCAAGCTCATCGCCTTGTCGCTTTCCGCCTTGGAGAAATCATAATCCAGACGAGATACCACTTCGATTGCCCGCTCGTCGTAGATATGATGGTTCGGCTTCTTTGACTCCTGCGCTCTCGCATATAATGTCTGCAGCATTGTCTCCGGAACTCCCTGTACCTGTACTTTTGTTTTTTCGTTCATGTGATTGCCTCGCTTCCTTTTATTAGTCTTGCTTCTACCTGATTCTGGTAAACTTTTATTGTTTTTCGACATAACAGTTGTTACTATTTGTTATGTTATAAAAAATGAGCTCCACAGCGGTCAGCCGTGAAGCTCATTTAAGTCCTGTATTAATTTTTCAGTTCCACCGGCGGCATAAATGCCGATCTTCTCGGTCAAATATAAACTATATTCCATATCATAATTTCCCTTCAATATCTCCAGACATCCATCCAATCGAATCTTCGCCAGTATCGAAATGAGTGCCGGATCTGGCGGTTCCAGCATCCTGCTCTTATAAAACGTCTCGATTGCCTGCTCCATCATCGACTCGATCACCGAGCGATACTGCTCATAGCAGCTTCCCTGCACCTTCTCCATCACAAGAATCGCTTCGCGCCGATGTTCGAGCACAAACCGCATCATCTGCACATCCAACTGTGCCCCATTCTCCGGTTCCTGTAATTCCTGCTGCATCAAAGTCTTCTGCAGCAGCTCATATTGTTTCATCAGCGGCTCTAAGATTGCCCGAAGCAATGCTTCCTTATTCTCAAAATGAAAATACATCGCTCCTGTCGTGACGCCCGCACGTCGGCATATCGTCCGAAGGCTCGCTTTCGCGTAACCATTCTCATAGAATTCCTCCAGTGCCGTCTGCTTGATCTTTTCGATTGTCTGTTGTTTTTCATCTACCATAACACTTGTTATGTTAGTCTCTTCTAACTCACTTGTCAAGTCTGTTTTTTGGTTTTCACAGTCTTTTTTCCAATGTTAATTTTCATTGCTTGCATTCGGCATAAACGCTTCGTATAATGATGCTATGCTTACCACATAGGAAAGGACGTAAAACAATGATCAACGAGAATATCAAACATTTCCGAAAAGAAAAAGGGCTCAATCAGGAAGAGCTGGCTGTGAAGCTGCATGTTGTCCGCCAGACTGTGTCCAAATGGGAAAACGGTTTATCTGTTCCGGATGCCGATGTGCTGATTCGTCTTGCAGACGTGCTTGACGTATCGGTCAGCCAGCTGCTCGGAATAGAAACAGAACCAAACAATCATCAGGCACTTGCCGATCAATTAGCGGACCTGAATGAACAACTGGCTCTAAAAAATCAGCAGGAAAGAAAGCATCTTCAGGCAGGCAGAAAAAGAGGTACTATTTTATTTCTTACATTCTTAACCATGCTGGTTGCATTGATTGTAAAAAACGAACTGGTGTCTCTCCTGTTAACCGGTATATGCATGATCAGCGCAGCCATCATTTTGTATCGTAATCTTGCTCTATTGACAAATGAAACTACAGATGATCTGCGTATTGGCACCCTTCGCGTGACCACACTTATCAATATCGGATTTTTGATAATCGGGATTCTTGTTGCCTGTCTGACAGCACTTGATGTTATAACGTTTTCTGAAAATGGCGAGAAAATATTTGCAATGTCTTTTATAAGCTGTATCATGCTTGCATCCGGTATTCTATGTCCAAGAATTCCATACAACCGGTACACAGGGTTGCGACTGCCTTGGACCATACGGGACGAAGAGACGTGGAAAATTGCACATAACATTTTGGGGCATATCTCACTTCCCATTGTCCTGCTGTATGTCGCCTGCACGTTGACAGTTCCGGATTTTGGGCTTGTGACATCTGGTGCTATGATACTCTGGATCGGGATTCCGGGTGGTATTTCCGGCGTATACTATCTCAGGAAATACCACGGTCATCTTGGATAAATCAATCCGGATATTTGACCAGATCATATAATTTTCCATATTTGCCTAAATCACGTATACCATCAAGCTGCATGCCAAGGTGCATGTATTTGTCGCATTTCGACTTCGCATCTGTCTCCAGAAGCACCGGAACCTGCAGCCGGTTGCCTTCTGCGTAGGCAATCTCCATCACCTTCCGCATGTAACCCTGTCCCTGATATTGTTCCGGCACACAGACCATGCCGACGAATATATAGGGTTTCTTTTCCTTTTTCATCCGATCCTGCAGCGACGTTCCTCCCTTGGAAACTGCCTGTCCCATCCGGATCAATTCTTTCAGGCTCATCGAATGAAACAGCGCTTTTACAAGCTGCATGCCTGCTCTAAGCTTCAATTTCTGTCCCGGCACCTTGTAAGCGATATAGCCCTCGCCCCGTTCGCTTATCGTGTAGAGCATACCGCCTTCAAATGCCATCCGAACATACCCGGCAATATACGTTGCGACCGCATCCTTGCTGCGGTAAAATGCACCCATTCCGACTTCCTCTCCATAATCATAATATCCAAACGCATGCCCGATCTGCTCTGCCACCTGTGTATCTAACGTTGTTACCTTCATGATTTCTCTCCCCTTCTTTTTTCCTGATATACTACTTTTGTTTGTACCTGTTTGATGAGTTGAATTTTATTGTATTATAGTTTTTTACAAGTTAGCTTTATCTAACTGATTCTATCATAGACTTATAGAAAAAGGAATACTTTTGTATATACCTGACAAAAACTATCAAAAATTATGATTGTTGACTGAATAAAACAAAGGAGTCAACATCTTGTGATAAATACCATCAACAAGATGAAGACTCCTCTTATGATTTAGAAATTTATTTTTATCGTTTCATTGCAGCTATGTTTTAATTTGCACTCATCCCACAACTACTTACATCAGCTTACGGAACATTTCCTCGAACTGCTCTAAGCTTGCCGGTCTAGGGTTGCCCGGTGCACACGCATCCGCTGCAGCAGATTCACACAAGAACGGAAGATCTTCTTCCTTCAGCTTCTCCAGCTTTGTCGGAATTCCAACATCGATAGACAACTGCTGAACCGCATCGATTGCAGCCTGTCTGTAAGTTGCCTGATCCATGCCTGTCGTATCAATTCCAAATGCTTCTGCTATGGATTTGTACTTTTCTCCTGTATATTCTTTGTTGAACTCCATGACGATTGGAAGCATCATCGCACAGGCTACACCATGTGGTGTATCATATACCGCACCAAGTGTATGTGCCATGGAATGTGCGATTCCAAGTCCTACATTCGAATATGCCATCGCTGTTACATACTGCGCAAGTGCCATGCCCTCACGTCCGTCCGGATCGTTCTCTACGGCTTTTCTCAGGTTCGCTGCAATCAGTTTGATTGCCTCTAAATCCAGACAATCTGACAGCTCCCATGCGCCTGCGGTTGTATAACCTTCAATTGCATGTGTAAGTGCATCCATTCCGGTTGATGCAGTCAGTCCCTTCGGCATCGATGCCATCATATCCGGGTCTACCACTGCAACATCCGGAATATCGTTCGGATCCACACATACAAACTTACGCTTCTTCTCTACATCCGTAATTACGTAATTGATCGTGGACTCTGCACCCGTACCACCGGTTGTAGGTACCGCAATCGTAAATACCGTCCGCTTCTTCGTCGGTGCAACGCCCTCCAGAGAACGAACATCTGCGAATTCCGGATTGTTGATAATAATACCGATTGCTTTTCCTGTATCCATGGACGAACCACCGCCAATGGTGATCATAAAATCAGCTTCCGAAGCCTTATACGCATCGACACCATGCAATACATTCTCAATGGTTGGATTCGGCTTGATATCAGAATATAACTCATATTCTATGCCATTTTCCTTCAGCAGATCGGTCACCTTCGCTGTCACACCAAACTTCACCAGATCCGGATCAGACGCTACAAACGCCTTCTTAAATCCCTTTGACTTCACAATACCCGGAATCTCATTAATCGCGCCATGTCCATGATAAGAAATTCCATTCAATACAAAACGATTCACTGCCATAATTCATTCTCCTTTCAATCACTCAATTCCTGCTCGTATACAAAATTCATATATTATGTGAAATTTGTATAACAAATTGCTTAATCACAAGAATAATTGTAACATATTTAACAAATTATAGCAAACCTAAGAATGTTCGAAATACCACAGGAAACCCTACAAAATCCTATATATATTCGAGTATTAACAAGCAGATATACATGTGTTTCCCTTTCTAAAGGTTATGAGTGGATCGCTATGTATGGCAACCCACCTTTTTTAAGAATCTTCGAGAAAATATAAGTGGAATGTGGGAATTGTGCATGGTACAATGGGAAATGAAAAATTTGAATTTAACGGAGGAATCATTATGTGTGGAATGACAACTGATTTATAAATAAAAATAAATCGGAGGTTTATATGAATTATTCAATAAGAGAATTAAAACAAGATGGAAATAAGGTATTAGATACTTTTTTGTACGAGGCGATTTTTATTCCCGAAGGAGTTTCTGCACCGCCCAAAGATATTATTAACCAACCAGATTTGCAAGTATATGTAAAAGACTTTGGTAAGAATAAGGGAGACTTATGTTTGGTTGCTCAAGTTGGGGATAAAATTGTTGGTGCCGTATGGGTTCGGATTATGAATGATTATGGTCATATAGATAATGAAACACCGTCTTTTGCAATTTCACTTCTTAAGGAGTATAGAAACTATGGTATCGGAACAGAATTAATGAAACAGATGCTAACAAAACTAAAATTAGAAGGATATAAACAAGCATCATTATCAGTTCAAAAGATGAATTATGCTGTCCGTATGTATAGGAAGATAGGATTTGAAATTATTGATGAAAATGATGAAGAATATATTATGATTTGTAAATTATAGACACTTGCAAATTCCAGGCTTGTAGAGAGTCTGAAAGCATGCATGAATTTGATTTTTACTAACGTGCTATATTGAGGGATTGATTTCGATTTAAAACGAATTAGAGGTTGTTGTTATAGTTTGCGTATGGTATTCTGAACAAAATACAACCAGAAAGGTTCAAAGAGTGTTTTATGAAGAATTATAAGGTAATTGTGCGATAGCAGTGGCTATTGCAAAAAAAATTAAATGCTATAGCCATTGCATCCTAAGGTGACAATTAGGAGGACGCATATGAGCTATGTTAATGCAGATGAAGTCTTGCCAGAAGACTTGATTAGAGAAATTCAAAAATATGTTGATGGCAAAGTTTTATATATCCCGCGCAGGAGTGAGAAAGCAATGGGCTGGGGTGAAAAGAACGGTGCTAAAAACAGGCTTGCAAAGCGAAACAAGGAGATAGTAAGTAGATTCAATTCGGGTGAAACTATCGCAGAACTTGGCAAAATGTTTTTTCTTTCAGAAAAAAGAATTCAAGGAATAATACGTGAATATGAATCCTCAAAAAATCAAGATGGAGGATCCAACAATGAATAGAGAAAACAAGCGCAAGCAATACGAAAAGGGATATTATAAAACGCATCCTTGCAACGAAACATTTGTTTGTAAAAATTGTGGAAGAACTGTAGTTCCAGAAGGGGCAGGAAGTGACCATAGAAATCATTGCCCGAATTGTCTGTATAGTTTACATGTTGATATTGAACCGGGAGACCGAGAGTCCGATTGCGGTGGTCATATGGAACCAGTATCAGTATGGGTAAAAAATAAGGGTGAATGGGCGATTATTCACCGATGCAAGATGTGCGGAGCTTTAAGTTCTAACAGAATTGCGGCAGATGATAATCCAATGAAGCTAATGTCAATTGCAATGAAACCTATTGGTAATCCACCATTTCCGCTTGAAAGGATTGAGGAAATGACAATGCTAATGGGTGGAGAGGGATATCTTAAGTAGTTAAATTAAAACATGGGCATCTGTCATTTGGTTAACGGATGCCTTTTTGAGTTTGGAGAAAATTGCCGTATAAGGAGAGAAAGTGAAATGATTATAAGAAATGAAAAAACAGATGATTATAGAGTCGTAGAGGAAATGATAAAGAAGACATTTTGGAACTTATCTGTACCGGGATGCAATGAACATTATTTTGCTCATTTGGTTCGAAATAGTGAAGATTTCATTCCAGAATTAGATTTTGTATTAGAAGAGGATGGGAAAATAATTGGTCATATTATTTATGTGAAGGCAAAGCTTGTTGCTATGGATGGGACAGAAAAAGAAATCTTATCTTTTGGACCATTTACAATTCAGCCAGACTATCAAAGGAAGGGCTATGGAAGAAAGCTTCTTGAACATTCACTGGAGGCAGCAAGAAAGCTGGGCTTTGACACGATAGCGATTTGGGGAAATCCAGAAAATTATGCTTGCTATGGATTTAAAAATTGCAAGCGATATAATGTATGCATAGACGAAGATGTATACCCGGTTGCTCTTATGGTAAAAGTTCTTGATGAGGATGCTCTTGATGGAAAAATGTGGAAATATGTTGAAAGCCCTGCACATGAGATGGATGAGAGTGGCTTTGACGAATTTGATAGTTCTTTTGAGCAGATGGAAGAAGGCTATAAATATACACAAGAGCTGTTTTACATTTATTCAAGATCGAATGTATTACGATAGTTTGTTACAGTTAAAAAATCGGGAGTTACCGATGCGGTGCCCATTCGCATTTCGCTCATAGAAATGCGCAAATTCCAGTTTAGCAGAGAGATTGATAACATATGATTATTGGGAATTTCACGAAATGTAAAAGACTTTTGACACGCTGAAAACCTTGATGTCAAAGCTCTTTGATAGCGAAAATATAACTTTTTGATTAGTATGAGTATGCTAGGAGGTGAAGAGATGGAACTCGGAAAACAAATTTAAAAACATCGTCAGGAAGTACAATTATCTCAAGAGGAGTTAGCCGAACGAGTTTATGTTTCCAGGCAAACAATATCAAATTGGGAAAATGATAAAAGCTATCCAGATGTGAACAGTTTGGTATTACTGAGTGAAACCTTTCAAATTTCTCTTGACAATTTAATCAAAGGAGATATTGAAGTTATGAAAGATGTAATTCAAAAAGAAGAAATTGAAAAAATGAACCGCTATGGAAAAATCTACACTATACTGTTGATTGCTACTGCTGTTTCAGCGGTTCCGTTATTCATGTTACTTGGTGTTTGGGCACTCATTCCTTGGGGTATTATCTGGGGAATCTCAATGTATTTCGCTTTTATGCTTGAAAAAATAAAAAAAGACAATGATGTTCAAACGTATAAAGAAATTGTTGCATTTTCTGAGGGGCAACTACTGGATGATATACAAAAACAGAGAGAAATAGGTAAACGTCCATATCAGAAGATTCTTTTAGTTATAGGCAGTGGACTGATAACATTTGCTGTTTGTGTATTAATCGGGTTTCTGATGCATGTCTTTTTGAACTAATAGTGTTTGACTGCTTATTTTCAGTTTGAGCAATTTCACAGAACCTGGGCTTTTTCAACCACATTTTCGTCTGAAAACCCACCACATGGCCGTAGCATCCGGATTTCTCCTCCTTACGCCCATATCTTGCTCATGAATTCATTTTCAACATGCAAAAATGGGCGCAATCCTCTTCATTTAGCAGATTACGCCCATCTTGTGGGTTTTTACGATTCAATTTCGGGATTCACACCCAAATCAATAATTCTTCCAAATGTATCAGCCATCCCTGAAACTATCAATAATTCCTCCGAAATGCATCAATAATCCCCTCTACGAGATCGCATCCTTCATGCTCTTTACATACTCAAACACCGGCTGTGCAGCCTCGCGTCCGTATTTCGCGATGATCTTCACAATCGCACTTCCAACGATTACGCCGTCCGCGGATGCCGCCATCTTCTTTGCCTGCTCCGGCGTTGAGATTCCGAATCCAATTGCGCAGGGAATGTCCTTCGCTTTCTTCACAAGCGCTACCATCTCGCCAACATTTGTTGTAATCTCGGTTCTTGTTCCGGTTACACCGAGCGAAGAAACACAATAGACGAATCCGTTTGCTTCCTTCGCGATCATGCTGATCCGCTCGTGTGAAGTCGGCGCAATCAGGGATACGAGATCTAATCCGTACTGCTTGCAGATCGGATCAAACTCCGCCTTTTCTTCGTACGGAATATCCGGCAGGATCAGTCCATCGATGCCGATTTCCTTACAGATCGAGATAAATCTCTCTGAACCATAAGAGAATACAACATTCGCGTAAGTCATAAATACCATCGGAATCGTGACCTTCTGGCGTAGCCTGCGCACCAGATCAAACACCTTGTCTGTCGTCACCTTATCCACGCCGGTCAACGCACGGATATTTGCCTCCTGAATAACCGGGCCTTCTGCCGTCGGGTCTGAAAATGGGATTCCAAGCTCGATCAGGTCTGCCCCTGCATCAACCATTGCATACACGATTTTCTCTGTCGTTTCTAAGTCCGGGTATCCACACGTGATAAACGGAATAAACGCTTTTCCATGCTCAAATGCTTTTGCTATATTACTCATGAAGATCCTCCCCTCTGTAACGGGCGATCGCTGCTACGTCCTTATCGCCGCGTCCGGAAATATTGATAACCATAATCTGATCCTTGTCCATCTGTGGTGCCAGCTTCATTGCGTAAGCAACCGCATGTGCACTCTCAATGGCTGGGATAATTCCCTCGATTTTCGAAAGATATTCAAATGCATCAACCGCCTCATCGTCCGTGATTGCCACATATTCGGCTCTGCCGATATCATGCAGGTATGCATGCTCCGGTCCGATACCCGGATAGTCAAGACCTGCGGAGATCGAATAAACCGGTGCGATCTGTCCGTATTCATCCTGACAGAAATAAGATTTCATACCATGGAAGATTCCCAAACGTCCGGTATTTAAGGTCGCTGCTGTCTCGAATGTATCTATGCCGCGTCCGGCTGCCTCACAACCGATCAGACGCACGCTCTTATCCTCAATAAAATGATAGAATGCACCAATCGCATTGGAACCACCACCGACACAGGCAAGCACGGCATCCGGAAGTCTGCCTTCCTTCTCCATGATCTGCTGCTTGATCTCGCGGCTGATTACCGACTGGAAATCACGCACGATTGTTGGAAATGGATATGGTCCCATAACCGAACCAAGCACATAATGCGTATCGTCAATCCGGCTAGTCCATTCACGGAATGTCTCGGAGACCGCATCTTTCAGAGTACCGGTTCCGCTTTCAACTGCGTGCACCTTCGCACCAAGCAGACGCATCCGGTATACATTTAATGCCTGACGGATCGTATCTTCTTTACCCATGAAGATCTCGCACTCCATACCCATCATCGCTGCAACCGTTGCCGTTGCAACACCATGCTGACCGGCACCTGTCTCTGCGATTACACGCGTCTTACCCATGCGCTTTGCCAGAAGCATCTGCCCAAGTACATTGTTGATCTTGTGGGAACCGGTGTGGTTTAGGTCCTCACGTTTCAGGTAGATCTTAGCTCCACCTAAGTCCTTGCTCATACGCTCTGCATAATACAGTCTGCTCGGTCTGCCTGCGTACTCATTATACAGCTCGGTCAGCTCACGGTTAAATTCCGGATCATCCTTGTATTTATTATAGGTTGCTTCCAATTCATTGACGGCGTTCATGATTGTTTCCGGCACATACTGACCGCCATGAATTCCAAATCTTCCTTTCGACATGTCTTATCCTCCTTAGAAATATGACTATACTTCCTTCACATCTAAAATTTTCTCACCAGTTCCATAACTTCGACCATCTTGGTAAAGTCCTTGCTTCCGTCCGTCTCGATTCCGGAGCTTATATCCAGTCCGTAGCTTCCAAGTTCTGCTGCCTCCCGCAGGTTCCCCGCGTGAAGTCCGCCTGCTAAGAAATACGGCTTTCCGAACAACTCTCCTTCTGCGGTATCTCCGGCTGCTGCCCTGGCCTCCCGCAGCAGTTCCCAGTCAAACGCCTCTCCGGTTCCGCCAAGTACACCCTTGCGGTAGGTATCTAACAGCAGGTAATCAACAGGAAGTGCCGCCGCCTGTCGTATCTGTTCGACCGTCTGCACCTTAACCGCCTTTATAACCGGCACATCACATATCTCTCGCAGGCGTCTGATATAATCCGCATCTTCCTCACCATGCAGCTGGATCATGTCGATACATCCATTCTGCACGAGCGATGTGATCGCGGAAATATCTTCATTCACGAACACACCGACTGCCGGAATCTCCGCATCCAATGCTTCCCGGAATTGCTTTGCCTGCGCGGCACTGATCTTCCGTCTCGTATTCGCAAATATGAATCCGACAAAATCCGGTTTGACCCGATTTGCATATTCGATATCGCACGGCTTCATCATACCGCATAATTTTATCTTCTGCATTTTACTTTCCTTCCAGCCTATTCATCCTTATCCTGCTTTGCACACCAATTCGATCCCATGACACGTGCTTACATTCCCCGCAGTTCATCTAATGCCTGCTTCTTGTTCGCACTGCGCATCAGCGTCTCGCCGATCAGCACCGCATCCGTGCCATTTTCCAGAAGCTTCGCAATATCCTCTGCCGTCTTGATTCCGCTCTCTGAGACAAATGCGACTTCCTTTGGCACCATCTTCCGATACCTTGCGGAATTGTTGATATCCACCGTAAATGTCTTCAGATCCCGGTTGTTCACACCGATGATGGATGCCTCAGCACGAAGTGCCATTTCCACTTCCCGCTCATCGTGTGCCTCGACTAACGCCGACATACCAAGCTCCGTTGCAATCGCCTGATACTCTTCCAACTCCGACTGGGAAAGCAGTGAACAAATCAGCAGGATTGCCGATGCGCCAAGCGTCCGTGCCTGATAAATCATATACGGATCAACCGTAAAATCTTTTCTCAATACCGGAATCTTTACATGCTTGGTGATTTCTTTCAGGTACAAATCCTTTCCCTGAAAATAATACGGTTCCGTCAGGCACGAAATTGCGGATGCGCCGGCTATCTCATATTCCTTCGCGATCTCCAGATACGGGAATTCCTCTGCAATCACACCCTTCGACGGAGACGCCTTCTTCACCTCACAGATAAATGAGATTCCCGAACTCTTCAGAGCCTGATAGAATGGAAATAACTTCGGACAGTTTTCCTTCGATAATTCCGCTGCCAGCCGCTCTGCTTCATTCCGCATATCCACAAACGGTATGTTCTTCTTATCTTCTTCCACACGTGCCCGTGTCTTTTCTGCAATCTCATCTAATATCATGCTCTAACTCCCTTATGCTGCATTTGTTTCAGCGATAAACTGTTCCATAGTCGCAAGTGCCTTGCCACTTGTAATCATCTCACGCGCCTCTTTGATACCTTCCTCGATGCTCATATTTTTCGCAACATGGATGGCTGCACCCGCATTGATCAGCACGGCGTCAAGCTTCGCACCTGTTACCTTTCCTTCGAGGATTTCCTTCACAAGTGCTGCATTTTCCTCCGGTGTACCGCCAACCAAATCTTCTTTTCTGCATCGTGTGAATCCGAACTGCTCCGGTGTGATCGTGTACTTCGTGACCTTACCATCAGCAAGTTCGCAAACCTCAGTATCCGCACTCATGGAGATCTCATCTAAGCAGTCCTTGCCATAGACAACCATCGCATGTTTTAAGCCAAGATCCTTCAATGCATTCGCAACCGTGTCAAGCAGTTCCTCGCTATACACGCCGAGCAGCTGGTATGTGTTATAAGCAGGGTTTGTCAGAGGTCCCAGAATATTAAACACGGTCGGAACACCGATTGCCTTTCTTACCGGACCGACATAGCGCATCGCCGGATGATATTTCTGTGCGAACAGGAAACACAGGTTTGTATCCTTCAGCACCTTCGCATTCTTCTCCGGCTCGAGCATCAGATTAACACCGAGTGTCTCGAGACAATCGGCGGTTCCGCATTTGCTCGAAGCGGCTCGGTTTCCGTGCTTGGCAACTGCCACACCTGCCGCTGCAGTTACGATTGCAGCCGTTGTTGAGATGTTAAATGTATTCGAGCGGTCTCCACCGGTTCCAACGATATCGATCACATCCATATCGCCACGGTCGACCTTCGTTGCGAAGCTGCGCATACCTTCGGCACAGGCGGAAATCTCCTCGGCTGTCTCTCCCTTCATATGCAGGGCTACCAAAAATGCTGCAACCTGTGACTGTTCTGCCTCACCGCTCATGATTTCCTTCATAACCTGAAGGGCTTCCTCTCTTGTCAGATTCTCTTTATTCATTGCTTTGCTGATCGCTTCTTTTATCATCGCTTTGTCCTCCTCATCTCATTTGCCAAGTCTATGCTTAATAATTCTCTGCAGACGCGCTCTCGCTCGATTCAGCACGCAGCGGTACTAAATTCGTGCTCCGCACTCATTAAGTGCCAGCGTGCTTCAACGGTCTGCTGTAGAATCATTAATCATAGTCTTGGCATAATGTAATTCCTTCTAACTTACCTTCAAAAACCGCTCCATAATTTTCCTTCCATCCGGTGTAAGTATTGACTCCGGGTGGAACTGTACGCCGTATACCTGGTAGTCCCGGTGCTCCACTGCCATGATCTCGCCATCCTCCGCACGTGCGATTACCTTCAGCTCCGCCGGAAGCTTGTCTTCCTCTACGGCAAGGGAATGATATCTGGCTGCCTGTAATTTTGGCTCCATCCCTTTGAAGATGGCACTGTCGGTGTCGAGATCAACGATAGACATCTTTCCGTGCATCAGCTTCTTCGCATATCCGATTTCGCCGCCGAATGTCTCGCAGATTGCCTGATGTCCCAGACACACTCCGAAGATTGGAATCTTCCCTTTGAAGTAATCAATGACTTCCTCACAAATTCCGGCATCCTTCGGTCTGCCCGGTCCCGGTGATACGATGATGTGATCCGGTGCCAATGCTTCAATCTCCGCGATCGTCATCTCATCGTTTCTTATAACCTTGATGTCCGGCCGGATCATTCCGATAAGCTGATACAAGTTGTAAGAGAAACTATCGTAATTATCAATCAGTAATATCATGCTGCCATCTCCTTTCTTAGTCTGTCATTTCCTGTGAGATCTCGATTGCTTTCATCACAGCCTTTGCCTTGTTGATACATTCTTGATATTCGTTCTCCGGTACACTGTCTGCCACGATTCCGGCTCCGCTTCGTACGAATACCTTTCCGTTCTTCTTATATGCAATCCGGATCGCAATACAGGTATCTAAGTTTCCGGTAAAATCAATATAACCGATTGCTCCACCGTAGATGCCGCGTTTGTTATTCTCGAGTTCGTTGATTATCTCACAGGCACGAATCTTCGGTGCGCCGGACAAGGTTCCTGCCGGAAGGATCGCATCGACCGCATCTGTCACGGAGCAGTCGTCACGCAGTTCCCCGCGTACCGTAGAACCGATATGCATCACATGCGAATACCGCTCGATGCTCATGTATTTCTCCACTTCCACGCTTCCGAACCTGCTGATCTTGCCGATATCATTTCTTCCGAGATCAACAAGCATGTTGTGTTCGGAACGCTCTTTCTCGTCTGCTAAAAGTTCCTCTTCGTTTCGAAGATCTTCTTCCTTCGTTTTTCCTCTCGGTCTGGTTCCCGCCAATGGGAAGGTATGTAACACACCATTTTCCAGCTTCACCAAGGTCTCCGGGGAAGCACCCGCTACCTCGATATCGTCGCCGCTGAAATAGAACATATACGGTGATGGGTTGATCGTCCGAAGTACCCGGTAAGTATTCAGCAGGCTTCCGGAGAAATCCGCTTCCAGCCGGTTCGATAATACAACCTGGAAGATATCACCTTCGTAGATGTAATTCTTTGCTTTTTCCACCATGTTGCAGAAGTCTTCCTGATCGAACAGCTTCCGGTATTCGGATGTCATCTTCGCCGGTTCTACCTCTGCTTCCTCGCCATGTTTGATCAGCTCAATGATCTCGGATATTTCTTCCACCGCATGAATATAATTCTCCGTCAGGTTATCCGTCTTCGCATTCGCGATGATGAGCAGCTTCTGCTTCACACTGTCAAATGCAATCACCTTATCGAACAGCATCAGATCTACATCGTTAAACCCTTCCTCATCTTCCGCATCCAGATTCAGCTTCGGTTCACTGTATTTGATGTAATCATATGCAAAATACCCAACCAGTCCGCCGGTGAATGTCGGGAATCCCTCAATCTTCGGACTCTTGTAATCTGCAAGGATTTCATTGATACAGGCTTCCGGATGCTGTACCAGTTCCTCGCGGATTACCGTTTCGTTCACATCGGTGACTTTCAGCTTTCCGTTCATGCATGTCACGCAAAGCTTTGGCTTATAACCAAGAAATGTATAGCGTCCCCAGTTCTCCTGGTTCTCCACACTCTCTAACATATAGCAATGTCTGCTTGCCTTTTTCAGTATCTTCAGCACCTGCATCGGTGTGCGGATATCGGAATAGATTTCCTTTAACACCGGAACAACCTTATAATCCTTCCGATACTGCATCGCTTCTTCTAATGTTGGTCTGATCATCTCCAAACTCCTTTCTTCGTGACATGGTTCCAATAATTTATTCATTGCAATAAAAAAGTCCTTGACAAAATATACTTTTGTCAAGGACGGAATTCCCGCGGTGCCACCTTGTTTCATGAGAGTTTCCTCCCATGCTCTTTCAGAATACTATCATATTCCCTGCAACTAACGTATGCGAACGTCATAGAATACTCAGAGCGGATGCTCCTTTGACTATGCCCTCCGTGGTCCATTTGCTACCCTGCGTCCGACCCGGTTCTCAGCCTCCCGGATTCTCTGTACGTGCACGATGTAACGTTATCTCCACATCATTGGTTTCGTGTCACTATTCATTTTTGATAGGCTCATACTACTCTACTTCAGAAAAAATGTCAATAGCCTTTTTTCAGTTATTTTTCCTTTGTAAAAACCATGTTAGCTTAATGCACTCAGACGTTCTGCAAGTGCCTGCAATTCTCCGACGATATCACCAACCTCTACAACAATCGAGCTGTTTTCCTCGCTGCTCTCAAGTGTTACGCTCGAATGTGCCGTCACTTCCTCGGTTGCTGCCGAGATTGTCTGGATACTATCCACGATTGCCTCATTCGACTGTGCCAGAGAAGACACCAGTCCGGTCAGCTCCTCTGTCAACTGATGGATATCCTGTGTCCGGCTTGCAATCGTCTCGAAGCTGGACGCAGTCTCAGTCGCTGCGATGCTCTGCAATTTATTGTTATCAATCAGGTAGCTGACAACATTCACAACCTCTGTCAGCTCCTCTGAAATATTTCCAATCAGTTCGGCGATGTTGACCGTCGCTTCCTGGGTCTGGTCTGCAAGAGCAGAAATCTCAGATGCAACGACTGCAAAGCCCTTACCCGCTTCACCGACTCTTGCCGCCTCGATACTTGCATTCAAGGAAAGAAGACTTGTCTGATCGGTGATGTTCCCGATGATATCCACAATTCCCTGCATCTGGCTCGCATACGCTGTCAGCTTATCGAGCTCCGTTGCCACCTTCTTGCTCGCCTCATCGCTTGTCTCCACCTGTGAGATCAGTTCGTCAATCTTATGCTTACCCTGTGCAACCTCCTCGCTCGCCTCATCCATGTCGCTCTCGATCGTATCGGATACATGCTCCACACGCTCGATTACCTGCTGGATTTCCTCCGTCTTAAGGAGCTGGGACTGTACCGAATCCGCGGTATCATTTGTACCATTTGTTACTTCTTCCATAGAAGCCTTTGTCTTTGTAACCGAATCCTCCAGCGTTGTCATCTTCTCCGAAACTGCCAGAATATCTCCGATCATATTCTCAGAGATTTCCAGAATCTGCTCTAACATTGCCGATACAGACTCCTTCTCCTGTGTGATAGCCTTCATCTTCGCTTCATTGTTCGAGATAATAACATTTGTCGCCATCACCATAAACAACGCGAACAGCAATGTAAAACCAATCCGGATCTCGACATTCGGAAGATCCTGCGACGTAATCATGCCATTTGCTGCCATATAAATCACATGAATCAGGTTAAGGAGGAAGATTCCTCCCGCTGCGCCAAAGCTCAATCGTTTCTGTCCATATACAATGACGAACAAACTAACGAGTGCGCCATACACAAACGCAACCGGAGATACGGTTGTAAATATCGTAAAGGTGTAAAATACCGCGTATGAACAAATCAAAATCCACTTCAAATTCTCACTTTCCGGGTTCCGCTTATATTCGATCCAGATTGCTGCGAGCGGCAGAATGGAAAGGGCTGCGAAGATTGCAAAATATCCGCCTGTCCGGCTGCCCTTGATTACCTCCACAAGATAGCACACCAGCAAAACTGCATTGTAAATCGTATAACCGGTTACTGTGAACCGGTTTGCCCGGCTCGTTCCCTCCAGACTATCCAGCGTGTTTTTTACCTCTGCGACCTTTTCCTGCATCTTCTCCTGCATATTATCGTGTGCCGCAGCCATTGCTTCTTTTATGTTTTCTTCCATATCGCGCGTTCCTCCTATCGTTTGTTTTTACTTTGAAAGATTCTTCAACTCTTCAACAAGCTGCATATCTTCCGGTCTCACCTTCATGTTCGTACAGAGATTCTTCCCTTCTGCCGTTGTCACACTGATCTCGATGATTGAACCTTCACCAATCTGCGACGATGCCGCCTTGAAAAAAGCAGGAAGCTTCGGATGATTCATCGTAAACTGTGATAACAGCCCTTTTGCTTTCATAAAATTCATTGGATTCATGTCTGTCTACTCTCCTTTAGCCCAGTCAAATGATGTCCGCACGGCTTTTTCCCAGCCGCGCACACGCTCATTCTTCTCTTCTTCTGTTATCTGTGGTTCAAATATCCGCTCGGTCTGTGCGTTACTTCGGATCTCGTCCATATCCTTCCAGTACGAGACAGCCAGTCCCGCCAGATATGCCGCTCCGAGCGCTGTCGACTCCACACATACCGGACGCCTGACCGGAACCTGTATGATATCTGCCTGCGTCTGCATCAGATAGTTATTCGCACTTGCACCGCCATCCACATTCAGCGATTGCAGGTGAATCCCGGAATCCTGATTCATCGCCATAAGCACATCCGCCACCTGATAAGCAATGGAATCAAGCGTTGCCCGCACGATATGTTTTTTATTCACACCGCGTGTCAATCCCACGATCGTGCCACGCGCGTAACTATCCCAATATGGGGCACCAAGTCCAGTAAATGCCGGAACAACATAACACCCTGCCGTATCATCTACCTGCGTGGCAAGTTCCTCACTCTGTGCCGCATCCCGGATAAATTCCATCTCATCACGTAGCCACTGTATCGCTGCGCCTGCAACGAAGATCGAACCTTCGAGTGCATAATTGATCTTTCCTTCTCTGCCCCAGCCGATCGTCGTTACAAGCCCGTGCTTAGAAAGGATCGGTGTCTCACCGGTATTCATCAGAAGGAAACATCCGGTTCCATATGTATTCTTCGCGTCGCCTGCCTGAAAACAATTCTGTCCAAACAGCGCTGCCTGCTGATCGCCCGCGGCACCCGCAATCGGAATCTCGCCACCTAACAGATTCGTACATGTATAACCATAAACCTCGCTGTTCGAACGCACCTTTGGCAGCATGCATTCCGGAATATCAAGCAGCTTTAAGATATCGGCATCCCACTGAAGCGTATGGATGTTGAACATCATCGTTCGTGACGCATTGGAATAATCCGTCACATGTACCGCACCTCCGGTGAGCTTCCAGATAAGCCATGTCTCAACTGTTCCAAATAACAGCTCTCCGGCTTCTGCCCGTTTTCTTGCCTGCGGCACGTGGTCTAACACCCATTTTACCTTTGTCGCGGAGAAATACGGATCTACGATCAAACCTGTTTTTTGTTGGATCGCATCCTTAATCGGAAGCACATTTCCTTCTGCATCCATCATCGTCTGACCAAGCAATTTCTCACAATATTCTGCGGTTCTCCGGCACTGCCAGACAATCGCATTGCAGATTGGCTGTCCGGTCTTCTTATCCCAGATAATCGTTGTCTCACGCTGGTTTGTAATTCCGATTGCCGCGATATCCTCCGCCGTCACATTGATCTTAGACATTGCTTCCACCGCCACACCAAGCTGCGTCGACCAGATCTCATTTGCGTCATGCTCTACCCAGCCAGGCCTCGGAAATATCTGTGTAAATTCTTTCTGCGCCATACTCACGATCGTACCACTCTTATCGAATAAGATACAGCGGTTGCTCGTTGTACCGGCGTCAAGCGCCATAATATAGCGTTTCTCCTGTCTCTCCAATACCTGTTCCTCACTTTTGTCCAAAAATTCTCTGATATCCGTAATTTAACTTCTGCTCCGGCTCCATGGTTGCTGCCATCTCCTGCGGTTCTGTCCGCACCTGTATCTGCCGCGCTTCCTGCATACGGTTTTCACATTCCGTATTTCCGCAGTTCATACAAATCCCCTGACACCTCTGCTCCGGATTGTCGGATAACAGTGCAAAAAAGACCACACTTTTCGATGGCTGTAACACGCCATATTCATTTGCCGTGATATCATTTTCCTGTCCGATATCTGCCGGCTGTCTGCCATATACCTCTGCAAGCAGCTTCTGCATGCCATCGAGCGGAATTTCCTCTCCGACAAACACATAACGCTTCACATAGCGGCGATGGAATTTCGGATAACTCTGATTGAAATCCGCATACATCTGCAGAAGCAGTTCATTTGCCACGCACTCCACCATATAGCTTTCCGATAACGCATGCTCCCGCTCATAATATTCCTGCAGACGGTCCACACCTTCGCCAAGCGTCATCGCTACAAGTGCCGACTGTTCCGCATCGAGAAGCGGAACGCCCCGCATCCGTGTGTTGATCCGATAGATTGCATACGGTGCCATGTAAGTGCGAATCTTCTCATACACCTGCTGCAACGCTTCTTTTTCTTCTGTGGAAAAATGATATTTGCGCATCACCTGCTCGATAAATGCATCCTTATTCGGTTGTTCGACTGCCATTCTGACTTTCATAGTTCCACTCTTACCGTCTAATTTTTTATAAAATCATATATGTCTTGATATACCCTTTTTCTGCCTTTTTCATTCAGGATTTCGTGACGCATTCCCTTGTACATCGCGCCCCGGACATCCGTGTATCCAAGCTCTTTCATAAAATGAATTGCCTTTCCGAAATCACTTGGGCTGAGCGCACACGGATCATCCTTGCCGGAGAAAAATTTGATTGGCAGATCCTTATGCTTCATCTGCCAGCCATCCTTGCTATATGTCTCCTGCAGAAGGTAGACCAGATTTTCATACCCATCGAGTGTAAACGTAAAATTACAATACCGGTCATTGTTGTATTTTTCTACCGCATCGCGGTCGGAATTGATCCACGCATGCTGCAGTTTTTCTTTCTTAAACCGTCTTTCATAGCTCGAATTCATCATAATGTGATCCATAAGCTTTGAGTGCTTCCGTCTGCCCTTGCAGGCACGCAGGATCTTCAATAACCGCAGTCCCGGGGAAATGCCACGCCGCATCGATGGGCTTCCGACGATCACTGCCTTGTCAATCTCATCGTCATACCGTTTCAGATAACAACGGGCTACGAGAGAACCCATACTGTGTCCTAGCAGAATATATGGCACATCTCCGACACTCTCCTTAATCAGCTCTGTCACCTGATGTGCATCTTCGATTAGTCCATCGTATCCGGCATCGTAGAAGTACCCGAGATCTGCATCACTCACGATACTGCTGCCATGTCCACGATGGTCATGGATTACACACAGATATCCTTTCTCTGCCAGAAATTTCATAAAATCATAATACCGTTCCTTGTGTTCACACATTCCATGCAGAATCTGTACCACACCAATGATCTTTCCTTCCGGTGCAACCGTCATCGCATGGATTTCAAGCTTATCTGCATGTGAATGAAATTTAAACTCTCTATACTTGACTGCCATCTATAGCCTCCTGTCTATGTTGCGTGTTCTCCCACTCAAGATGTCTTCTTCTAAACACCACATTTTTTGCAAATGTCCTGTAGACAGCACACATCACAATGTGGCTTCGTACGGGCACTGCATACATCCCTGCCATGATATACCAGCCGGTGGCATAAATCGCTGCCTTCTTCCGGTGGTATGATCTTCCATAATGCCATCTCAACTTTCTTCGGATCCTTCACGCCATCCACAAGTCCCATCCGGTTTACTAACCGGATACAATGTGTGTCTGTCACGATCGCCGGCTTACCGAATACATCTCCCATGATGAGGTTTGCACTCTTTCTTCCAACCCCCGGAAGTGCCAGCAGTGCATCAAAATCATCCGGGACATTATCCTGATATTTCTCATGCAATACTTTCATGCAGGCGCAGATATCCTTCGCCTTGCTTCTTCCGAGTCCGCACGGGCGCACGATCGCCTCCACATCCTCAGGATTTGCTTGTGCCAGTGCTGCTACTGTCGGATATTTTGCATACAAATCCTGCACGACTACATTCACTCTGGCATCTGTACACTGCGCAGCCAGCCTTACTTCGACCAACAGCTTCCACGCCTCATCGTACTCGAGTGTACACGAAGCATCCGGGTACGCTTCCCGCAAACGTTCTATAATTATAGCGGCTCGTTGTTTCTTTGTCATTGCATAGTTTCTCCATTATTTTATCCTTTTTATCATATCAAATTTCATGCAAAATGAAAACCTTTTTCTAATGCGTTTTATCCCGGATTTTTATATCTTGACGTATCTAATTTTACTTTTGTATAATATTATAATCAAGTAAAGTAATTGACATATCTTTCTATATTGTCAAACAACTGATAAAATATAACCGGAGGAATCAGACATGGATTTACGCATACAAAAAACAAGACAAAATATTTTTCAGGCATTCATTAAGCTTCGGGAAAAATATCCTTTGGAGAAGATTACCGTCAAGGAACTGACAGAACATGCCCAGATCAGTAAACAGACCTTCTACCTTCACTACCGGGATATGTATGATTTATCAGAATGTATTGAACAATCCATGATTCAGGAAATGTTAAATGAGCTTCCATATCCTGAAAATATTCTTACTCATACAGGCGAGGTCACTAAGCAGTTATTTCAGAAAGCAATCAATCAGGGGCATAATTTCCGGGTCGTCTTTTCTGGTTCCCGTGTCAGTGCACTTACCGAGGGACTGGAAGCATCCCTCAAAAATGCATTATATGAAAAATGTCCAAAATACCGTACTGATCTGCGTGCCAATATTCTTATCACCATTCTGGTACAAGGCTGCTATCATGCCTATGAACAGTATTCAACCATCGACCAAGATCGTGTTGTCTCTATCATCAGTAAAATTGCAGATGAAATCTCTAAGGAATGTCAGTAAATAGAATTCTTAGAAATGCAAAAGCGGCCAACTTGGGGATAGTTGACCGCCAGCTGCGTTATCAAATAACGCGAAGGAGAAATGTGTGTCTTGTGACACTAATATGAATCTTGGGGGGATTCTATATATATAAAGCACTCTCATGCTTTATACCAATCTCATAAGACTTCTTTCATCTTTTGTCGATTCGTCTCTACACGAGTTATCATTTGTAGAAATGTATCTCTTGAAGTCTATGCTTGTATAATACTGATTTTTTTTGTAAAAATCTATCAAATATATGTCTTTTTTTTCAAAGATATGATATACTTGTGAAACTGATAGAATTAATAGAGAAATTAAAGGAGAACACCATGAATATTGATAAAGAAGTGAACATGCAATTGTTCATGCAACAGCAGGAACAAAGCAGACATTTAGATTATGAAAAGGAATTTGGTATATACAAAGCGATCGCCCAAGGCAATATGGAAGAGGTAAAACTGCGCCACAAGGACTACGAAGATCAAAAGCGTTACTCCGAAGGAAATAACCGCAACGGAGTTCTCTCTGCGGATCCTGTCCAGAATGCAAAATACCACTATGTCATTCTTGCAGCTATGGTCAGCCGTTTCTGCGCGCAATACGGACTTCCGCGAGAAGTTGCCTATAGCATGAGTGATATTTTTATTCAGCGTGTTGACGTATGTAAAAAGCTTGAAGAAATCGATGCTCTGCAGACAGAGATGATTATGAGTTATACCAAGGCCATGCAGGAAAACCGCAGCAAAGGAATCTATTCCAAGCAGATTGTAAAATGTGTAGATTATATTCACGCCAATCTGCAACAGGAACTGCGGCTCGAAACGATTGCAGAATACCTGAATATGAACCCAACCTACCTGTCACGCCTGTTCAAGAAAGAAATGAATATTTCCATCTCCGCTTACATCAAGCATGAACGATTAAAAAGTGCAGCTTACCTGTTGGAATACTCGAATTACTCAATCTCTGAGATTTCTGAATACCTGAATTTCTCGTCACAGAGTCATTTCACGAGTTCCTTCCAGGAGTTGTATGGGCTTACGCCAAAGCGTTACCGGGATCTGCATACAAACTGCGAGTCCCCGGATTATAACTCTGACGAAATAAATCGTAAATAATCTAACCGGATTCCTGTTAATTCTGGTTTTGAATCTGATTTACCAGATCTTCCAGATACATCCATCGGTCCATCTTCTCTGCCAGCGTCTGTTCGAGCTGCCCCTGCTCTTCAAAGAGCCGTTGCAGTTCGGAGGAATTGCTGGCATTTTTTTCCATCGCAGATTTATTGTCTTCAATTTTCTGCTCCAACGCAGCGATATCATCTTCGATTGTATCATATTCCCGCTGTTCCTGATAGGAAAGCTTCAGTTTCTTCGTACGCGGCTTCTCCTTCCAGTTATCTGACTTTCCTGCCCTCGGTTCGGCGGCTTCTGTTTTCATTCCCGCAGACTTCTCTGTTGCCTGCTGTTCATACAGAACCCGTGTCTCATAATCGGTATACCCACCCTCACTCTGCCAGAGTGTTCCGTCCGGGCGGAATGCGAAGATGCGGCGTACTACACGATCTAAGAAATAGCGGTCATGGCTGACTGCAACAACGATCCCCTGGAACGAATCCAAATAATCTTCCAATATCGTGAGTGTCGTGATGTCCAGGTCATTCGTCGGTTCATCCAATATAAGAACATTCGGTGCCGACATCAGTACCTTACACAGATACAATCGCCTGCGTTCACCGCCCGATAATTTTCCGATCAGACCATACTGATCTTCACCACAGAACAAAAACCGTTCCAACAGTCTTGCCGCAGTAATCTTACCCTCGTCTGTCTCTACGTATTCCGCCACATCGCGGATATAATCGATTACGCGTTGGTTCGGATCCATGTCCTTACCAAGCTGGATCTCCTGCGCAAAATATCCAATCTTCACTGTCGGACCAATCACAACGCTTCCGCTGTCCGGCTCTAACATTCCCTGCATGATCTTAAGTAGCGTACTTTTGCCGCAACCATTACGACCGACGATTCCAATCCGGTCATCTTTTAGAAAATGATATGTAAAGTCATGGATGATTGTCTGGCCGCCAAAGCTTTTTTCGATATGGTTAAGCTCCACGGTCGTCCGTCCAAGCCGTGAAGAAACAGAGCCAATCTCCACCTGTGCGTCTTTCACCGGAGCGGATTTGCCTTTCATCTCCTCATAGCGTTCCAGTCTCGCCTTCTGTTTTGTTGATCTGGCTCTGGCGCCACGCTTTACCCATTCAAGTTCTACACGGAGAATCGACTGTCTCTTCCGTTCCTGTGCATTCAGAATATCCTCACGGAGTGTCTTTCCCTCCAGAAATCCGGAATAGTTTGTCGCGTACGAATAGATCTGTCCTTTATCCACTTCGATGATTCGGTTCGCCACACTATCCAGAAAATACCGGTCATGGGTTACCATGATGATTGATCCTTTGTATGCACGCAGCTCGCCCTCTAACCAGGTTGACATCTCGCTATCCAGATGGTTTGTCGGCTCATCCAAGAGTAATATATCTGCTTTTGCTAGTAATGCCGATACGAGTGCCAGACGTTTGCGCTGTCCACCGGATAAGTGTCCGCATGTCTCTTCAAAATCCGTAATGCCAAGCTTCGTCATCATCGTTTTGGCTTCGCTCTCGACCGTCCAGTGGTTTTCCTCTGTGGCATGTCCCCGCACCACTGCCTGCAGCACGGTATCTGTCGGTTCAAATTCCGGTGTCTGTGGCAGATATTGTACTGTATAATGATTTGCCAGTATCACGTTTCCGGAATCCGGTTTCTCTATGCCTGCAATGATCTTCAGAAGGGTTGATTTGCCCGTGCCATTGATTCCGATGATTCCTGCTTTTTCACCTTCCTGTAAAAAGAAGGACGCTTTATCAAAAAGTTTGCGCTCGCCATATGCTTTTGTGATTTCATCTACTGTTACGATGTTCATTTTGAATGCTCCTATCATCTATCCAGATTTGGACGCGATTGCCATTCTTCGCAGACACGCTTCCGCTCGGTTCATCACGCAGTGGTACTAAATTCACGACAAACAAGTTTGCCGTTCATTAAGTACCAGCGTGCTTCAACGGTCTGCTTAAGAATTGGCAATCGTGTCCAAATCCATATACATTTTTGATGGGATATCTACGACCTTATCCCTATATAATCTCATTCGTAGTCAGGCAAATTCAGTAACTTTAGACTCAAGTCTATTAGTTCCTGCCTTCCGGATGAATTCATAATCTGTACCTTGCCTTTGTGGTCGTCAGTGCGCAGCAGTCCTTGTACTTTGAGGCGGCGCATGAGTTCGCGGGAGGTTCCAAGGCTGCCATCGATCAGATGGATGTCACGGTCGACAAGGAAATGGCGTAGTTCTTTCTTCAGGAATGGGTAATGTGTACAGCCAAGAACGATGGATTCTGTGTCGTCGGTCAGGACAGGGGATAGCTTCTCCGCGAAATAGTCGTCTAGTTCCTGTCCGTCCAGATTGCCATGCTCAACAAATTCCATCAGTCCATCGCATTGGACGGGAACGATGTCTGCCTGTTCCCGGTACTTTGCTAAGAGGTTCTGGAATTTCTCCTGTTTGAGTGTCATTGGAGTTGCCATCACCAGGATTCTTCCGCCATGGCTTTCGGTCACGGCCGGTTTCACGGCTGGTTCGATTCCGACGATTGGAAGCTCCGGATATGTATTTCGCAACAGCCGCACAGCTGCACTTGTCGCTGTGTTGCAGGCAACTGCCAATCCTTTGATTCCCATATCCAGCAGTTTTTCCACCACTGCAAATGTCAAATCCCGGATTTCTGCCTGTGGCTTTACACCATAGGGTGCATGCAGGGAATCTCCATAATATATAAAATCTTCCTTCGGCATCAATTTTATGGCTTCGCGCAGGACGCTTAATCCGCCAAGCCCCGAATCCATAAATCCGATTGGGAGTCTTTGTTTTTCCTGTAATCTGTCTGTTTCTGACATGTTATAACCTTCTTGTCATATTTAATGTTGCCACACGAAGCGTGATGGTTTACGCACGCTTTATTCATTTACATTGCCACGCCCATTCTACCACAGATACCTACACTTGTACAAACGAAAAATCGCAAGGCATATAAGGATCAGTCCTTACACCTTGCGATTTTATCAATATTTGCAGGCAATGAGCTTCTGAGTCAAAAGATATCGTTTACGTTGATTGCCCTAAAATGTACAATTGCTTTTTATTTGGTTGTATCCGTGCTACGGATCTTATCCCTTACCGGGAATATCATGGATGGCGATACCGAAAGCTCATCAATTCCCATCTTCAGGAAGGTTTCTGTGAGAGTTGTATCGGCACCAAGCTCGCCGCAGATTCCGACCCAGCAGCCTTCCTTATGTCCATTTTCGATTACCATCTGAATCATGCGTAAGATTGCAGGATGATGGGAATCGTAAAAATCATCCAGCTTCGGATTCTGACGGTCGATTGCAAGCGTATACTGTGTCAGATCGTTCGTTCCGATACTGAAGAAATCAACTTCTTTCGCAAGCTCTGCACTCATCATCACAGCGGCCGGCGTCTCAATCATGATACCCTGCTCGACATCTCCGTACGGAAGTCCCTGCGCATCTAACTCTGCTTTCACTTCGTCAACGATCGCATGAATCCGCTGCACCTCTGATACGGAAATAATCATCGGATACATGATGCCGATATTTCCGTAATAGCTTGCACGGAAGATTGCGCGAAGCTGTGTCTTGAATATCTCCGGCTGTGTCAGGCAGATGCGGATTGCACGATAGCCCATCGCCGGATTATCTTCTTTATCGAGATTGAAATAATCCACCTGTTTGTCGGCACCGATATCCAGTGTACGGATAATGACTTTCTTGCCTGCCATATTCTCCGCAACTGTTTTATATGCCTGAAACTGTTCTTCTTCTGTTGGAAATGTATTGCTCTCTAAATACAGGAACTCGCTTCGGAAAAGCCCGATGCCCTCTGCATCATTCTGCAGAGCAGCAGCCACATCCGCAACACCGCCGATATTCGCATACAGCTTGATTTTCTTTCCATCGAGTGTGATATTTTCCTTGCCCTTCAGTTCCTGCAGCAAGCGTTTCTTCTCTTCGGCTTCCTGCTTCTTACTCTCGTATTCTTTCACAACATCATCGGTTGGCTCTACATAGACTCTGCCATTGTAACCATCGACAATTGCGAATTTGCCGTCGACATTTTCCTCGAATTTCACACCGATCAGTGCCGGAATATTCATCGTCCGCGCCAGAATCGCTGTATGGGAATTCGTTGAACCATGTCTTGTTACAAACGCAAGCACCTTCGACTTGTCAAGCTGTACCGTCTCACTCGGCGCCAGATCGTCTGCTAATAGAATCACCGGTTCATCACCATCTAATACACTATCTTTCTTTCCCTGCAGAATCTTCACAACGCGGTTGGAAATATCTTTCACATCTGCGGCGCGCGCCTTCATATAATCATCGTCCATCGCCGCGAACATGTTCGAAAAATTATCTCCTGTCGCCGCAACCGCATACTCGGCATTGATTCCCTGATTCTCGATCATATGTGTGATTGCTTCCACATAATCAAGATCATCCAACATCATCTGGTGTACGTCGAATATCATCGCATTGACTTCTCCGACTTCCACCAGTGCTTTCTCGTACAGTGCCTGTAACTGTTCCTTCGCAGTTTCCTTTGCCTCTTCGAATCGTTTTACTTCTGCGGCAGTGTCCTCGATCTTTACACGTTTGACAGTACTTTCATCCTTGTTATATACGGAGATCCGACCGATTGCAATTCCGCCAAATACACTTTTTCCTTTTAATTCCTGCATACTCTCACCCGGCTGTATAAGACCTTCCCTTTCTTCGTACATCAATTACAGGTTCTCGTTCATGAATGCGGAGAGTGCTGCGATTGCCTCATCCTCCTGCTCACCGTCTGCCTGCAGGATCACTTCCTGTCCCTGCTTAGCACCAAGGCTCATGACACCCATGATACGCTTTGCATCAACGCTTCTTCCGTCCTTTGCGATTGTTACCTTGCATGGATATGCGGCTGCAAGCTTTACAAGCTGTCCGGCCGGTCTTGCGTGGATTCCCTGTGCATCTGTGATTACATAACTAAACTCTCTCATAATTTTATTCTCCTTTTCTTTTATAGTTATTCCAACATCTATGTTTTCTTTCTGAGTTGCGTACACTACACATTCTACGCAGACACGCTCTCGCTCACTTCCACACGCAGCGGACACTAAATTCACGACAAACACGTTTGCCGTTCATTAAGTGCCGGCGTGTTCCAATGGTCTGCTTTAGAATTGTGTAGTGACACGCAACTCTATCTACAATATTTGATTCCACAATCCTATATAACAATTATATGATATAAAATTCTTCAATCGTATGACCTTGTATTATGCGACTACTTTCTTCTTTAATACTCCGAGCAGGAGTGCGGAAATGATACTTCCGACTACCAGTGCGACAAGATACATGGCGGCGTGTCCGACAACCGGGAATACGAAGATTCCACCGTGAGGAGCCATCAGTGTACAGTTAAATGCTGCGGAAAGTCCACCTGCGACACCTGCACCGACCACACATGCCGGGATGACATGTAACGGATCCGCTGCGGCGAATGGGATTGCTCCCTCTGTGATGAAGGAAAGTCCCATAACGAAGTTTGTAGGGCCTGCCTTGCGTTCCTGCTCTGTGAACTTATTCTTGAACAATAAGGATGCAATCGCAATTGCGATTGGCGGAACCATACCTCCGATCATAACTGCTGCCATGATATCATAATTTCCGGCTGCAATCTGCGCGGTACCGAATACATACGCTGCCTTGTTGACCGGGCCACCCATATCGACTGCCATCATCGCGCCGAGCAATGCTCCAAGCAGGATAATATTTGCGCCACTCATGTTCTTCAAGCCATTGTTCAAGGCTGTATTGATAAACCCGACAACCGGTTCGATCACATACACCATACCCGCTCCGGTAATCAGCAATCCAAACACCGGGATCAATAGGATCGGCACCATTCCTTCCAGTGCAGAAGGAAGCTTCGAGAAAATCTTCTTCAGCAATAATACAACATAGCCTGCTATAAATCCGGCCGCCAGTGCGCCGAGGAATCCGGACTTTCCATTTGCTGCAATGGCACCACCTAAGAAGCCAAGTGCAAGTCCCGGACGATCTGCAATACTCATCGCGATAAATCCGGCGAGGATCGGCAGCATAAAACTAAATGCCACACCACCAACCTGAGCCTTTAAGAAATAAGCAACCGGTGTCAATGTACCGAAGTTACTCTTTACATCTGCCACAGAACCATACTTGTCAATCAGATACTGCGGAACGTGGTTTAAGTCAACGAGCAATCCGTCAATCAGGAATGCAAGTGCGATCAAAATACCTCCGCCAACGACAAATGGTAACATATGCGATACACCGTTCATCAGATGCTTATAAATCTGGTGTCCGACGCTTTCTTTGCCCTCGGTCTCTCTGCTTTCGGCTGCATCACCGCCTGCTTCATAGACAGATGCTTTGCCTTCGGCTGCACGTGTCAGTAATTGTTCTGCCTTATTGATACCATCTGCCACTTTGCAGATGATCACCTTCTTGCCATGGAAACGATCCATCGGCACCTGTGTATCGGCAGCGACGATGATTGCATCGGCTTCCTTGATTTCCTCTGCAGTCAATACATTCTTGGCTCCACCGGAACCTCTGGTCTCCACCTTGATCGCATAGCCGAGTTCCTTCGCTTTCTTCTCCAACGCCTCAGCCGCCATGTACGTATGTGCGATTCCGGTCGGGCATCCCGTCACTGCTAAAATCTTCTTTGTTGCTTCTGAGATAGTCGGAATCTCTTCCTGCTTGGCATCACCATTTTCCGCCTTGTCAATGATACTTAAGAATTCATCTACCGTCTTCGCGGATTTCAATGCATTCGTGAAATCCTCGTCCATAAGAAGCACGGATAACTTGCTCAGTACATCGAGATGGACATTGTCTGCGGTATCCGGTGCCGCAATCAGGAACAGCAGATGTACCGGTTCGCCGTCTAACGAGTCGAAATCCACGCCATCCGGGATTACCATCGCTGCAAGCCCTGCCTGCTTCACGGCTGCTGACTTACAATGTGGAATCGCGATTCCTTCTCCGATTCCGGTTGTTCCTTCTTCCTCTCGCGCATACACACCTTTCTTGTATGTTTCCACGTCGGCAATCTTGCCGCTTTCTGCCATCAAAGCAACTGCACGATCCAGTGTCTCTTTCTTTGAGTTTACCTTAGCACCAAGGTAAATGCTCTTCTTGTCTAACAAATCTGTAATTCGCATACGCAACCCCTCCTTTATCATTTTTTGCCGAAAGTTTTTATATACAAACCCTCGACTTCTTCTTTTGTTGCAAGCTCTTCCGAAAATGCACTCGCACTTCCGGTACATACACCCATTTCAAATGCATTTTTATACGCATCTGCTCCGCCATCTGTAATCAGATATCCGGCAATAAATCCGGCTACCATCGAATCTCCGGCACCTACGGAATTTTTCACTGTACCCTTTGGAGCCTCTGCCCGGTACTCACTTCCGTCCTCTGTAAGTAATACCGCGCCGTCACCCGCCATGGATACGAGCACATTCCGCGCGCCCTGTTCCTGCAGCTTCTTCGCATATTTGCATACATCGTCTTTGTCTTTGATCTCCACACCGAAGATCTCGCCAAGTTCGAAATTATTCGGTTTGATCATAAACGGCTTATATGGAAGCACATTTACCAGAAGATCTCTTGTCGCATCTACGACGATCTTCAACTTCCTGTCCTGCAGACGCTTCATGATATCCATATACGCGGACTGCGGCATGCTCTCCGGAATCGAACCTGCAAGAACAAGGATATCGCCCTCCTGCAAGGTCTCTAACTTCTGATATAACAACTCCAATGCATCTGCGGAAATCTTCGGTCCCTGTCCGTTGATCTCGGTTTCCTCCTTCGCGCGGATCTTGACATTGATTCGTGTCATGCCTGCATCTAATTCAATAAAATCGCTTTCCACACCTTTTGCCTTCAGCATGGATTTCAAAACCTCTCCGGTAAATCCGGCCGTAAATCCAAGTGCCTGATTCTCAAATCCAAGATTCTTCAATACCATGGATACATTGATTCCTTTTCCACCCGGCAGAATCTTCTCGCCACTGGTACGGTTGACATATCCAAGGTTCACACAATCCAGATCCTGCACATAGTCGAGAGATGGATTAAATGAAACAGTATAAATCATACGCTCACCTCCGTGATATTCTTCATTCCTCTGTACTCATTATTTTCAATCTTCGTTGTAATTATCCTTGCAGACTTGAATTCCGCAAAACTTATCGAACAAATCTCGCCGAATTTGCTGCTGTCACACAGCACATAGCGCTCCTTCGTCTTCTGCATGGATTTCTTCTTCACCATTGCTTCTTTGACATCCGGTGTTGTAAATCCGTTGCCCTTCGTCACACCGTTCGCACCCCAGAAGCCTTTCGTGAAGTTATATTTATCCAGAGAAATAATTGCTTCTTCTCCAACGATTGCTTCTGTGACCGGCTTAAACTCACCGCCAAGGATATATGTCGTATAGCCCTTCTGCGACAAATGCTTTGCATGTGCAAATGAGTTTGTGACGAATATCACATTCTTCGCTGTGATATAGTCGATCATCAGCTCGGTTGTCGTTCCGGCATCCATATACACCACATCCTGATCCTCGATCAATGCCGCCGCATATCTGGCAATCTCAATCTTTTCTTCCCGGTTGATCTCCTTCCGGTATTCCACCGCATCATCCTTCACATGGAAGCTTCCACCGATTGCCATCGCACCACCATGTACCTTCACCAGTCTGCCTTCCTTATCCAGTGCGTTCAGATCCCGTCTGATCGTGGACTCGGAAATATCAAGAAGCTGCATCAGTTCCTGTACGGAAACGCTGTGTCTTTGTTCTACCGCTGCAAGTATCGCCTGCTGTCTTTCTTCTCCTAACATGTTTTCTCCTTTCCGTCAAAATCGTTCATTTTGTTTCAATTTCGTTCAACTTTTCTATATAATAACGCCAGCTTCAGTCATTGTCAATCATTTTCTTTCATTTTTCTTCATTTTTCAGTTACATTTTCAGTCAAATTCCGTCAAAAGTCACATACCATGTAATATGCCCAAATTACCGGCATAAAAAACAGGACAGCTGACTGTAAATCAACTATCCTGCACCCATTTCACACTATATTCATACTATATTATTCCGCCATCTGTGTCTGAAACAGCGTATCGATCTCTTCTTTCGTTGCAAGCTCCTCGGAGAATGCACTGGCACTTCCGGCACAGATACCAAGCTTCAACGCATACTCATAATCGTCACGCTCGATATAACCAGCAAGGAATCCGGCAAGCATCGAATCACCGGCACCGACAGAGTTCTTCACCTGTCCTTTCGGGGCGGCTGCACGGATCACTCTGCCATCCTCTGTCACGAGGACTGCACCCTGATACGACATGGAGACGAGCACATTTCTCGCGCCACGTTCCTGCAGCTGCTTCGCATACATCTCTGCCTGATCCATCGTCGTTACTTCCACACCGAACAGATTTCCAAGCTCGGTACGGTTTGGCTTGATTAAAAATGGGTGATACGGAAGAACATTCGTGAGCAGTTCTCCGGTCGCATCCACGATAATCTTGTTGTTATTGTATTGCAGCATCTGCATGATATCCATATACGTTGTCTTGGACATGCAGTCCGGCAGGCTGCCCGCAAGTACCAGATAATCATCCTGATCCAGATAGCCAAGCTTCTCATAGAGCTCTGCGATATCCTCGCTCTTGATCTCCGGTCCCTGTCCGTTGACCTCTGTTTCATCGCCACAGCGCATCTTGACATTGATACGGGTCAGTCCATTTGCAATATCGATAAAATCCGCGTTCATATCCCGCTGCATCAGCAACGCTTTCAAAGCTTCTCCGGTAAATCCCGATGTAAAACAGATTGCACGGTTATCGATACCGAGATTCTGCAGTACAATGGATACGTTGATGCCCTTGCCGCCCGGCAGAATCTTCTCACCTGTCGTACGATTCACCTGGTTGCGTTCGAATTCCGTCAAATCCAGAATATAATCCAGCGACGGGTTAAATGTTACTGTATATATCATATTTTTTCCTTTCTCTCTATGAGTAGATCCCGAACCAATACATTAATTTTATAATACCCTATTCCCCTCGTGATTGTAAATGTTTTTTTATCTATACATTTTGGAAATTTATATACGCTTTCGTTACTCCTTTACGGACAATATAATTACCATCACTAAAATACATGCCATACCCACCAGATCCATCGTCGTCATGACCGTTCCAAGCCACAACACGGAAAAAAGTGTTGCCGAAACCGGCTCCACACTGGAGATCATGCTGGCACGTACCGGGCCGATATCATGTACTCCCTGCAGGAATAACAAGAACGACATCATCGTTCCGATCAGAACCATCGCCGCAACTGCTAATACTCCATGAAAATCAAGATGCACCGGAATCGTCCATACCTTGACGATACAGCTATATGCCACGCCACAGATCAGCATACCGTAGCCGACAACCGGCTGGCTGCCCCATTTCTTGAGCATCCGCTCCGGAAGCAGAGTGTACATACAGAACCCAAACGCCGCAAGCAATCCCCACTTCAGTCCCTCTTTCGAGATACTCATCTGATGGATATTCCCATGCGTTGCAATGAGAAATGTACCGCCAACCGCCAGAAGCACCGCCACAATCTCCCGGAACTTCGGTGGACGCAGTCTGCGCACACAGGAGATGATCAGTACCATCACAGGTGCCAGATACTGCAATGCCGTTGCAATCCCGGCATTCGTATGATGAATGGCTTCGAGATATGCATACTGGCACAAGCCCACACCGAATATCGCAAACAGGATAATCCCGAAGAAATCCCGGGTGGACTTGAATATATCAAATGCCGCTTTCCGTTCGCGGATAATATATGCAATTGTAAGGATTACACCTGTCACAAGCATGCGCATGCACGAAAGCCATGCCGTGTTGATGTTGTAGTGCGAAAACAAAAACTGTCCGCAGGCACCCGAAAATCCCCACGAGATTGCGCCAACCAATACACACAACACACCGCGCAGCTGATTCCCATGTGTCCCCTCATCATAATTTCTTCGTTTACTCATTGCTGATTTACCAGAACGGCTTTGATCTCGTCCACATTCGCATATCCGTTTTTCTCCATGATATACTTCAAAGCCTCCTGTATATCCTCCTCTGTCAGAATAATCTGCTTGCTCTCCTCTGTGACAACCGTACAGCCGCCCTTCATATCACAGCATCTGCCACTACAATTATTCTTCTGTATATTTTTCCGGCTGATCGCGCCGATTTCTTCGAGCGTATTGATCATGCGGTACACGGTCGCAATTCCAATGCTGTTGTCCCGCTTATGCGCCAGAAAATAAACTTCCTTACAGCAGGTATATTCTTCGTTCGCAATAATATCGACGATCAGCTTGCGCTGCTCTGTCAGACGATATCCATGTTCCTTGAGTGACGCAAGAATCTCTTCCTTACTGCTTGCCACCTGTCCGATTGGTTCCTGATCGTTCATTCTGTCACCTCTTCCATCTTCTTCCTTTTTAATCCTCTAACAACAATCCGATACAAGACGATTGATGCACTCGTTCCGATCGTCCACCCGACCGGCCATGCGAGCCAGATTCCGGTACTGCCCCATTCCTTCGAGAAAAGCGCGGCTAAGATCACGCGCAGGAACAGATCCAGAAATGTTGTAACCATAAACTGTTTCATCGCACCGACGCCCCGCAGAACGCCATCTGTAATCAACTTGATCGACACCACAAAATAAAATGGTGCTAAAATATGTAAAAATTCAACGCCAACCTTCTTCGCCCCGGCACTGTTTGCATCCATGAAAAGCTGCACCAGACTGCCGCTGCACGTAAGATACAATATTACAACCGGCACGCAGGTAAGAAAAATCAGCTTCAATGCTGCCTTGCAGCCCTGACTGATCCGCTCGATCTTCTGTGCACCGAGATTCTGTGCTGCAAAATTCGAGACACCATTTCCAAGCATCGTAAATGTCGTGATGACCATGTTATTGAGCTTCACGGCTGCCGCATATCCCGCGATCACATCCGAGCCGAAGCTGTTGATGATACTCTGGATGATGATATTTCCAATCGACACGAAGCCCTGCTGCAGAGTACTCGGTATTGCGATCTTCAGCATCTTGCCGAAAATCTCTCCGGAAAATACCGGCACCTTCTGATGTCCTTCGTGTTCATCCTTGATCTTACGCAGCCGGAGCAACACAACGATCACGGACAGGATACAGCTTACGCCCTGGCAGATAAATGTCGCCCACGCGACACCTGCCACGCCCATATGAAAGCTTTTTACAAACAGGATATCTACAAACACGTTCGATACCGATGAAAAAGCTAAGAATATAAACGGTGTTTTCGAATCTCCGAGTGCCGAGAAAATACCGGTTGCAATATTATAGAAGAACAAAAATACAAGTCCTCCGGTATACACGTCCAGATACAGCTTGGAATCTGCAAATATATCTGCCGGCGTGTGTATCAGATGCAGCAATGCGCCGCCTGCAAAAAGTCCGGTCAGTGTCAGAATCAGACACAGCACCGCCGAATATATAAATGTCGTATAGACGGTCGTCTTCATCTTCCGGTAATTCTTCGCCCCGAAAAACTGCGCCGCAATGACGGAACACCCCATATTGCAGCCAAATGCAAACGCCATATAAATCAATGTAATCTCATAAGAATTTCCCACGGCTGCAAGTGCATTTTTACCAACATATTTTCCTGCGACCAGACTGTCTGCAATATTATATAGCTGCTGGAAAATGACGCTTCCAAGTAACGGAATGCAATACCTCCACAATACACGCTCCGGTTTCCCTACTGTTAAATCCTTATTCATCGTTGCCGCACCGTATGTCCGGTACGCCTCGCCTCCTTTTTACTCTGTTTCCGAATCATGGCAAACCTGATTATTCTTCTGAGAAGCTACATCCGCTATGAGATAATTTTGTATATACGTCTGGATGAGTTTCCATAATATACAATGTATTGAAACTAAGAAGTACTAGATGTTCTGATTTACACAGTACATCTGCACGCAACCGCCTTACGGGTATCGCCCCCTCGCTTCGCTCGTCGGCAGATTGTCGGGCGCATCCTAAATATGAATCTACGATTCATATGCGCCCTCCGCTCGCCATCCATGGCTCAATGACGGCTTGTTTGAACATCGTGTTCAAACATTGCTGATGTCACGCAGAACATCAAGAACTTCTAAGTTCCAAACATATATATATTATGGAAACTCAATCCTGACATATATATACAAAAATTATCTCATCGCTCATACCTATAATATTGTATCAGAAGGTTGCCATGATTCCATAAACACTCATCTTATATGATGCCTGGCTTATCTAATGTTCCTTGTATGCTCCAAGTATCTTAATATCGTTATATACCTGTATCTGCCGCAGTGTTTCCACGACAACTTCGAGCCGCTCGGTCAGGCAGTCGATCTCAATGTAGAAGTTGTAGGTTCCCATCGATTGTTTTGTCGGACGGGACATGATGGAGATCAAGTTGATGCGTTTGTCATAGAACCGGCGCAGGATATCGAACAAGATTCCAGGCCGGTCGGTGGCAGGCATGATATAGACCGGGATTCGTACTTTCTCCCGTGTAAGCTCCGCGGTTTTCTCTGTGCCATCCGCATCTGCCTCCAACCCTTTCTCGTTACTTACAAGCTCTTCTAACTGCTTTTCGAGGTCCGGATTCTCCACGTCTAATACACCCTTGCGCAGGATGATAAAACGGGTATGATTGCCCTTTGCATCTGTCACATCTTCTGCAAGCACGCGCACATCATCTGCCTGTATCACATGATGTGGTACGATTGCCGCTGCACCCGGTTCATCCTGTATCTTGTAATAAGATTCCATGTTGCTGTTCGTCGTTACAATCTCTGCATCATGCAGGGTATGCAGGAACTGTCTGCACTGCCCGTTCGTCTTGAACTGCACATAGATCTTCCGGATATCCTCAATCTTCTCTGTATTGGCAAGCAGTGAAAACTGGACTGCCACCTGATTTTCATCGACGATATAGACGTTTTTCTCCAGCAACAGGTCAAGTGTCCGCTGCACATAACCATCCAGCATATTTTCTACCGGAACAACTGCATACTCACACGCCTCGTTCGTACAGAGCTGTTCGAACACATCGTCAATCGTCGGACAATAAAGCGGTTCTAATGATTCGCCGTGTACTGCCTCATATTTCTTATTATATTCTTCATAGGACTTATCGCAAAATGTCCCTTTCGGTCCTAATACTGCTATCATGTAGATGTCTCCTCCCGAACGTGCATTTCCTATCTGCTGATTCACTTGCAAATCCAGCTGATTGCTTCATCTGTGCACGCATTATATCCACTCGAAATTTCCACCGGTAATGGCAAGACTGAGTAATGCGTCCATCTTCTCGACATCCTCGCCCTCCAATACCTGTATCAGCTTTGCGGTGTCTTCAGCCACCTGCATAGTCTCATCCGGTCCGATCTCCGGATCAAATTCCGCCTCACAGTATGGACAGTTGATATGCTCCATCGTCTGCAGAGACAGGAATTTCTCTCCACAGCTTTCACATTCATAATACCCACAACGGGTTGTTCCTTCCGGTACATAATACATATGCTGACTTTACTCCTTTACATCTATCTCTTTCACGGGATTCCTTATTCTGCATCATCGGAATCTCCTGTATCATCCAATTTATTTTCACCCTTCAGGTCGTTCAGGTTTGTCGCCGGGAAGATATCTGCCACATCATTGATTGCGATATACGCATACGGATCAATGCTATGTACCAGATTTCGCATCTTGCCGACCTGAAACCGGTTCACAATGAAATACACCAGCGTGCGGTCGGTATTCGAATAATATCCTTTCGCATCAATCGTTGTGATACCGTTTTCAAATGCGGCGGAAAGTGCCTCGCACACATGCTTTGGATGTTCTGTCACGATAAAGGCTGCCTTGGAACGATCGAAGCCCTCCACAAAGAAGTCAATCGTTTTCGATGCCGCCGCATAGGTCACAACCGAGTAAAGCGGCAGAATCCAGCTGTCAAGCACGATTCCACATATGATGTACAAGATTACATTGTACGCCATTACGAACGAGCCGAGACTTAACCCAAGCTTCTTCGCGAACATAACGCCTATGATGTCGATACCATCCATTGCACCGCCAAACCGTACCGCAAGTCCGCTTCCGCAGCCGGAGATAATACCTCCGAAGATTGCGCATAAAAACAAATCACTTCCGGCAAGCGGGGATACGATCGTCACATCGACCGGCAGAATATCTGTGATGATCCACGCAACAATGGAATAGATCAAAACCGCATAAATCGCATAAATTGTAAATACCACGCCCTCGCGCTTTAACCCAAGTAAGAAGATTGGAATATTTAAGAGAATCAAAACCAGGGAAAGACTGATCCATTTCGGTGTGAGCTGGGACACCAGCATAGCAGTTCCCGAGATACCGCTATCATACAGTTTGACAGGAGCTAAAAATATAACAACGCCAAACGCATTGACGATTCCCGCAACTGTCAGGAGCAAAAAGTTCTTGATACTGAGCATGCCACATACTTTCCTGATTTTTTCCATTCGCAATCCTCCTGCTATAATATGTATCGCCCCCTCACATTCGTTCGGCGGCAGGTCGTCGGAAACATCCTAAATCATTCACTCCGTTCATGATGTTTCCTCCTAATTTTTAATTTTACCTACAAGTTCTCGATCTGTTCCCGAAACGGACGAAACGCAGATGGTAATGCATACGTCTCGTCCAGACTCTCCTTTGTTACCCACTTCCATTTTTTATTTGTTTTCCGACAGCGGATATAATACGCTGTCATATGCCATTCCACATGGCTGAATATATGTGTGTAGCTTGTCTGCATCAGAAGGTCCACCGGTTCTGCCTGCCAGCCGGTTACCCGTGTTACCGCCGCCTGCTTGTCAAGCTTTGCATCCACATTTGGGAATTCCCACATGCCTGCCAGAAGTCCGCTTGCGCTGCGCTTATGCAGTGCCACGGTATCCTCCGTAAGCAGGACAAATACCGTCTTATCCACAATCTTGCGTTTCTTCTTCTCACTGCGGACGGGCAGATTTCTCCATGTGTCATGCTTTCGTGCCTGACAGATCTCCGCTACCGGGCATACGTTACACCGCGGTGCACCATTTGGCACACAGACAGTCGCGCCAAGCTCCATCAGTGCCTGCGTCGCGATTCCCGGATTCTTCTGCGGATACGTCTCCTGCAGTTTTCGCGTGATGCGCTTCTTCGTTGTCTGCAGATCAATGTTTGCATCATCTGCCAGAAGCCTGCTATACACGCGCAATACATTTCCATCCACCGCCGGTGTCGGTGCATCAAAGCAGATCGACGCAATTGCGCCTGCCGTGTAATCGCCGATGCCGGATAAACTCCGGATCTGCGCATATTCCGACGGAAAAACACCTGTATAATCCGCACAGATTGTCTGTGCCGCCTTCTGCAGATTGCGCACACGGTTATAATATCCAAGTCCTTCCCAGAGCTTTAAGATTTGTTCCTCCGGTGCCTCCGCCAGATCTGCAATCGTCGGAAGTGCCGTAAGAAATCGCCGGTAATATTCCTTGACTGCCTCCACACGTGTCTGCTGCAGCATGATCTCTGACAGCCACACATGGTACGGCTCCTTATCCTGTCTCCACGGAAGTTCACGTTTATGTGCTTCATACCACGGGATGAGTGCCTCAAACATGGCAATAAGCACCTGTTCCTCTGTCCTCATCAGAAATCAAGCTTGATGAAACTATCGTCGTCACGATTTGCAAGCTTACGTCCTTCCATTGTCTTGATCGCCACATCAATCTGTTCGATCATGGAATCCGTGATATTCGTTTTCTCCCCGTAATTCAGGTAATTCAGGATTGTCAACATCTCGGATTCACTATCTGTAAAATACCCGGTACCTTCCTGCTGCATATCGCCCACATTCTTGACGAGCTCCAGCATCTTGTTCGGCAGCGTTCTGTAATCCCATGGCTTTGATTCGATATCACCTAACATCGTCTTATTCCTTTCCATTCCAACAATATGTACAAAGCTTCTCCGGCTCGATTCCAACAGCCTCAAGCATATCATCTAAGCGGTGGAACCGAAGCGATGTGAATTTCAGTTTCTCGCAGATCTTGTCAACCATCTTCTGGTATTTCTCAGACGTGTAGTCGGCGTACTCCTGCAATACTTCATCGCTGACATCCCCGCCTTCTAACTCTGCGATAACATTTCTTGTGATCAGCTCCATCTCAGAGTTTGAACGGGAGAAGTTCAAGTATTTACATCCATATACAAGCGGTGGGCACGCCGGACGAATATGCACTTCCTTTGCCCCACTCTCAAACAAATATTCTGTCGTCTCACGAAGCTGTGTACCACGCACGATGGAATCATCGATCAGCAGCAGGCTCTTATCCCGGATCAGCTCTTCAATCGGGATCAGCTTCATCTTCGCGATCAGATTACGTTTACTCTGAATCGTCGGCATAAATGACCGTGGCCATGTCGGTGTATATTTGATAAACGGTCTGGAAAATGGAATGCCGGACTCATTTGCATATCCAACCGCATGTGCCGTTCCCGAATCTGGGACACCTGCAACGATATCCGGCTTGACATTATCCCGTCTTGCAAGAAGCTGTCCGCAGCGATACCGCATCTCCTCGACATTCACACCTTCATAAGTGGAAGACGGATAACCGTAGTAGATCCAGAGGAAGGTACAGATCTTCATCTCTTTCCCCGGCAGGACCAGTGTCTTTAACGCGTCGCTCGTCATGACAGCAACCTCGCCCGGTCCAAGCTCCCGGTAGGTTGAATAACCGAGATTCAAGAACGCAAAGCTCTCGAAGGTCGCACAGAATGCGCCATCCTTCTTGCCGACAATAATCGGTGTTCTGCCATATTTATCTCTTGCAAGGTAGATTCCCTTCGGTGTCAGGATCAGCATGGACATCGAGCCCTCGATAATCTCCTGTGCGTAGCGGATACCATCGATGAAATTATCCTTCTGGTCGATGATCGCAGCCACAAGCTCTGTTGCATTGATCTCACCATTGCTCATCTCGAAGAAATGTGTTCTTCCCTGCAAAATCGTATCTATAATTTCCTGTGCATTGTTGATCTTACCAACGGTTGTAATTGCAAACGTACCGTGATGCGAACGCACTAAGATCGGCTGTGCCTCATAGTCTGAAATACATCCGATTCCGAAGTTACCTTTCATGGTATTTGCTTCTTTATCAAACTTTGTCCGAAATGGTGCATTGTCAATCTTATGGATTGCCTTCTCAAACCCATGCTCCTCACTATACACTGCCATACCTGCACGTCTTGTTCCAAGATGGGAATGATAATCTGTCCCAAAAAACAAATCAAATACACAATCCTCTTTTGACGCAACTCCAAAAAAACCGCCCATGACTGTACCTTTCCACTTTCGTGGCCTTTCCCTATATGCTTTTTATTTTTGAACATATTTTTACCACATAACATTATAACAACAATATTGCGGTTTTGAAACACTTTTTTAAAATCGAATGTATATTTTTGCAGAAGTGGGAAATGATAGATGTAAGAAAGTGTATTTCTGTATTTTAACGTATATGGAGGTTTGTTATGAAAATATTAAACTGTGTGGCTCTTACAATCGCCATCATCGGTGCAATCAACTGGGGGCTGATTGGCTTCTTTGATTTCAATCTCGTATCCGGAATCTTCGGCGATGCAACCGCATTTACACGTGTCATCTATGCTTTGGTCGGTCTTTCCGGACTCTACATGATCAGTCTGTACGGAAGAGCTTGTGCAGACGTTTAAAAAAGAAATGCTGTCTGAACCACGATGTGTCCAGACAGCAATTTTTTATGCCTTATTTTTCTCTTCGAGTCTTGCAAATACTTTATCGTAACTTGCATTTCCGTAATTTAAGGACCGGTTTACACGGCTGATCGTCGCAGTTGAAGCACCGGTTTCGTTCGCAACCTCCGCATAAGTCTTTCCATCCTTCAGGAGCTTCGCAACCGCAAACCGCTGCGCAATTGACTGTACTTCCTTCACCGTACAGACATCCTCAAAAAAATCCATACATTCATCTACCGATTCGAGCGTGAGTACAGCTTCGAGAAATTCTTTTACAAATTGTGTCCGTATTGTCTTTTCCATGTTATCACCTACTCATATTGAGCTATCCTATTTATTCTCTTTGTGCACCCAGACTGCCACAGCATCACGGTTTACGTAGAAATCACCGAAGCCTTCCTCGTCAATCTTGATGTTGTATTTTGCATTTCCCATCGCATCCGCGAAATGACATCCCGCAAACTGCCTGCCGATATACATATGCTTCGTGCCTCCGGTTCCATCGGAGATCACAACCGCCATACCGGAATTCTTATGTTCCTCATCGCCTTCGCGTGTCCAGCCAATGCAGTTTGGATCATCGAAATAATCGTGCTGTGTGCCATATGCCTGATTCTTACGAAGCTTCATCAGCTTGTCAAGCTCCCGCTTCTTCGACTTGATCTTCGCCGTCGGGATTCCCTTGTAATCGCCATAGAATACACATGGATAGCCTTCCTGGCGAAGCAGGATGATCGCATATGCCATCGGCTTGAACCAATCCTCTACCCACGACTCTAATGACTGTCCCGGCTGGCTGTCATGGTTATCGACAAAGGTTACTGCCTTCATCGGATTTACCTTCGTAAGCGTACCGTCTAAGATCGTGCGCAGATCGTAATTGCCATGTGCCTTCGAGCAATTATGGAAGTTGAAATGAAGCGGCACATCGAAGAGACTTAACTCGCTCTCGTTCGCATTTATGTAATCCTGTAATACATTGACATCCCAGTGCCAGTACTCGCCAACTGCAAACAAATCCTTTTCGACGTCTTCTTTCATGGCACGCAGCCAGTCCTTATAGAAATATTTGTTGATATGCTTCACTGCATCCAGCCGGTATCCGTCAATGCCGGTCTGCTCGGTATACCACTTGCCCCAGCGGGTAAGCTCCTCCGTTACCTCCGGATTGTTAAAATCCAGATCCGCACCCATCAGATAATCATAGTTTCCAAGCTCGGAATCCACTTCCTTGTCCCAGTCTTTTCCCGCAAACTTGAAGATGGATTTGACTGCTCTGTCCTGATCCCAGTCGATGCCATCAAAATGTGTCCAGTTCCATGTAAAATCGGAATATTTTCCTTTTCTTCCCGGAAATGTAAACTTCGTCCACGCCCCAATCGTCTTGGAATCGCCTACCATCTGATTCCGGCTGTTCGCATTGAACTCTTCGGCAGATACCTGCTCCACCTCATCTGCACCAATTCTATGATTCAATACGATATCTGCATATACCTGGATTTTCTTATCATGCAGTGCTTTGATCGCTGCCAAGTATTCTGCTTTCGTACCATACTTTGTCGGGACGGATCCCTTCTGATTAAACTCACCCAGGTCATACAGGTCATAGACACCGTATCCGACATCTTCTTTTCCCTGTGCGCCTTTATATGCCGGCGGTAACCAGACTGCCGTCACCCCTGCGGTCTTTAATTTTGCCGCATCCTCTGCCAGTGCTTTCCAAAGGGATGCATCTGCAGGAAGATCCCACTGAAAATACTGCATCATAGTTCCATTCATACCCATGAGTTTCTACCTCCGCAATACTTTAACATTTTAAAGTATTATAACAAATGGTTTGGATTACGTAAAGTTATTTCTTGACGGACGCAGGCATATTGGACAATGGTTCCAATCCGGGGCCGCTTCCGCTTAGTTGCTCCGCGCATCGGTACTAAATTCGCACTTCGTGCTCATTAAGTACCGGCGGTCGCAAATGCCCCTTCTTGGAATCCATTTGTCCGATATGCCTGCTGGGTGTTGATATGATTATTATGTTAGTAATGTATCCCAAAGCATCTATTTAATTATTTCCCACCTGTGTTGATATAATTATGTTTGTAATATCTTTCTCTATATGATTTGAAACCGTCAATTATTCTACTATATCCTCGGAGAATCCATGTTGCTTCTCTCCATAGTTTCTCACCAAACCAAGATATTCCTTCTTGTACTCATCCGTCCCGGCTGCATAACTGGCAAGCGTGTACACCATGCCAAGGTCGGCACTGCCGGAATATTCGCTGTCTTTTAAGAGCATTCCGAAGGCGGCGACGCTGGCTGCAAAACGCAGGTTGTCGGAGCCATCCCGGTTGTAGTTTTCTGTCTTACACGGATAGGATTCCAGCTTGCTCTCATCTCCATCCGGTTCTTTGTAGCGGATATTGACGGTAAATAATTCATCGGTGTAATCTTCGGTTCCACAGGTTAGAACCTGCGCAGTTTCGCCGTATTTCAAATCTGTCTCCGGCAGTTCCATCTCCGAATCAGCCGGGATGATCTCGTAAAGTGCAGTCACACTGTGTCCGGCTCCCATCTCTCCGCCGTCTTTTGTGTCATCCGCGAAATCCTCAGCCGCCATCACACGGTTTTCATATCCGATCAACCGGTAGCCCTTCACCTGCTCCGGGTTAAATTCCACCTGTAATTTAACATCTTTCGCAACAGTCACCATATTGGCACCAAGCTCATCGACCAGTGCTTTCTTTGCCTCAAACATTGAGTCGATATACGCGTAGTTTCCGTTTCCTTTGTCCGCCAGCAGCTCCAGCTTGTTGTCCTTGTAATTGCCATAGCCGACACCAAAGGTGCTTAAGAACACTCCGCTATCCTTCTTTTCCGTGATCAGCTTCTCTAATTGTCCTTCACTGGTCAGTCCGACGTTCAGATCTCCATCGGTACAGAGAATCACACGGTTGTTTCCACCCTTGATGAAGTATTTCTGTGCAAGGATATACGCGGTCTCGATTCCTGCACTGCCATTCGTACTTCCATATGCTTCGAGTCCTTCTATTGCAGAAGAAATCTCATGATAGTTGTCGCCACTTACGCCCTGTAAAACCACTTCGTCCGAACCCGCATATGTAACAATCGACACGCGATCCTTCTCGGTCAGATTCTCTGCCAGCATCGTGAGCGACTGCTGCACAAGCGGAAGCTTGTTATCGTCAAACATCGAACCGGACACATCGATCAGAAATACGAGATTCGATGCAGGTGCATCCGCAAAATCAATTGCCTGCGTATTCATGGCAACTAAGGCAAGCGTTGTATCCTTATTCCACGGGCAATCCGCATACTCGGTATACACGGCGAATTTTTCATTACCTTTCGGGAGCGGATAATTATAATGGAAATAGTTAAGCATTTCCTCGATGCGCACCATCGACGGATCAATCTCGTAGCCATTCTCGATTGCACTCCGGATCTGTGTATAGCTTGCTGTATCCACATCTGCAGCGAAGGTTGATAGCGGTGACGTCTGCACATTCATCCATGGATTTTCCTCTGTGTAGGAATATTCGTTTGTATTCCATTCTTCCGTATCCGGACATTGCAGATAGTCATCATAAAAACCAGATTCGCAATCTGCTGACGCCATACTGGCTGCAGATTCCTGCATAATTCCGTCCACCTGCATTTCATTATCTTCCTCTGCCACATCACCGGAAGGAACCGTTGCTTCTGTCCTTCCTGTCTGCGTTTCATCTGCTTCTTTTTTGTTTCCGCATCCACATACAGCCACCGCCATACAGATGCTTAACGCCATTGCTAAAATTCGTTTTCTCATAAAAAATCCTCCTTCGATCTTATATACATCTTTGTTTTCAAAAGCCTCTATATAAGATACGAAGGAGGATTCCTTTTTTATGGTACTTTTTAATTTTTTATTTTATAAATCGTAGTTCCGTTCCCGATTTGTAAATATGTGCCGTCATAAACCGTAAAACTGATAAATGGCTTATACTGTATCAGTACCTGATAGCGGACTGCTGATTCTACTGCTATCGTGCCGGGCGTTACATCCTCACAAATTGTTACACCTTGCAGTGATTCACATAATGAACGGAGAGCATCCTCCGACATGCGCATCTGTTTTCCTACGCCACTTTCATCTTCCGTGGTACAGAGTACTATGACGGAATCGAGTTCAAGCATCTCCTGCAGAATCCATGGCTTTTCTTCTTCCGGGTACCGTTCGATATCGGTATCTGCCACATTCTTTTCTCCCAGCAGACGCGTTCCGCCTGTGTCAGCTCCGATCATCCAGCGGCCGTCTGCCCTCCCAGTCTGTCCGGAAGTTTGCATTACCGCATAGGTAAGATAACCGCTGCTCATAAGGAACAGCATACATGCTACAACCAGCCACCGGTTGAAATGTATCATTCCGTTTCTTCGGTTTCCGGGATGTTCCTCCTGCATCTGCACATACAGCTGCCTTTTCAGGCGTGCCTGCATGTCCGGTGCGGGTGCAATCGAATCCGCATACGCTTGATATATCTTCTTCATGTTCTCAGACATAGCCATCCTCCTTCAATTCGTCCTTGAGCATCTTTCTCCCCTGCTCAAAAGCGATTTCACTGTTCCCTCCGTACTTTTTATTACATGCGCAATCTCCTTTACCGATAGCTCTTCATAATAATAAAGATACATTGGCAGTCGATAGCGCTCCGGAAGCTTCTCTACCTTCTCTTTTAATACAGGCAGATCTGCTGCCTCGTACGAAGGTTCTGTTACATCATCTAAGGCAACCGTATGTCTTCGCCATGCACTTGTCAAACTTGATTTAATTGTATTTACTGTCACTCTGATCAGCCACATCTTTCGATGTTCTTCATCCCGGAAGGTTTTGCCCGTCTTCAGATATTTGAGCAAAACCTCCTGGGTGATATCCTCTGCATCGGCGACATTCTGCATCCGCGTATATGCGATGCGGTAGATCATCGATGCATACATCTCAACAAGTTGTGCAATCCCTGCATGGTCTTCCAACTTGATTCCTCCATGAAATGATTTTAATTGTAATTCTCCATATCGAACTTTGTAAGCACACCATCCTGGAATGTGAATTCCACGCTGCTTGCGTATGCATCATCATTTTCTTCGTATGTCAGTGTCATGTAATCACTCGTATCGCTCGTATAACTATCGGTCGGCTCGCCCATGACCGCCTTTACCTCATCCGGTGTCATGCCAAATGTGATGCCATTTCCAAGTGCTGCATCATACTTGTTATCAAAATCATCACGGCTAAGCTCGATTCCAAGAATTTCACACTCCGGAACCTTCTTTGTTCCGCCACCGGTAAAGTTCTTGAAACGGATATACATATCTGACTCATCGGCAGCCTCTGCACGGGCACTCATCGAATACTGATTGTCTTCGAGTTCCTCCTCGAGGTAATCATCTTCAATGGAATAACCCATTGCTAAGATATCGTCATAGGTAAGTGTCGCAAGGTTATAAGGTTTTCCAAGCATTGTAAACTGCATATTTGCCCAGTCAAAGCCATCTGCATTTACCGGTGTTGTGCTTGCAGCGCTCTCGGTTGTTGCTTCGGTCGTCTCTTCCTCTGCCTCGGTTGTCTCTTCCGTATCTTCCTCTGTATCTTCCGGTGCAGCCGCTACAAGTGTGTTTTCCTTCTGTGTAGACTCTGCGTAGATCACATACCACTTACCATCTTCTTCAATCAGGTAAATCTGCTCAGCCAGTACCATCTTCCCGTTGGAACCAGAGTATGTCTCCTCTGTGTCCACTTCATACATGGTGTCCGCATCCAGGGATAAACTATATGCTGCATTGACGATATCCAGCGTGCTCTGTCTCTTGGAATCTGATACCTTCTCTGCGTCAGATGCTGTATATGCAAATGAGTATCCGCCAAATACGGTATCATAGTGATTCCAGAATTCATCTTCGGATGATACACCATTCGATGTGTAGAAATTGTCCGCTACACTGGACTGGAGATCCGGATAATATGCATCTACGATTGCATCCATATCCCGGTTCTTCATACCTTCGCAGAAATCCACAACTGTCTGCTTCGCCGCTTCTGCATCCTTACTGCTTTCTTTTCCATCCTTCTTGCCAAACTTCATAAATGCGAAGATGACGCCACCGATCAATACTACCGCTAAAATGATCAAGCCGACGATCAGTCCGGTTTTCTTTTTCTTTGGCGGCTGATTCCCACCGGCTGGCTGCTGTGGCATGCCGTATCCCGGCTGCACGCTCTGTCCCGGCATACCATAGCCAGGCTGTAGTGTCTGTCCCGGCATTCCCGCCTGCATGCCCGGCTGCACTCCCTGCCCCGGCATTCCATAGCCCTGCTGTGGGGTCTGTCCCGGCATTCCTGCCTGCATATTCGGCTGTGGCATTCCATAGCCATTTGGTTGTTGGTTCTGATTGTTGTCCATTCTCTGTCCTCCTTAATTATCTCCCCGCACCGGACATAGTTTTACCCGGCGGGAACTATTTTGCTCCATATATAACACTCTATATCCGGTAAAAAGGTTGCATGAAATTCATCATTTTTTTATTTCATTCATTTTCTGTAATTCAGTCATAAGATCTGCAACGGTCTTTCCTTCCGTATTTTCTGCTTCATAATAAACATTTGCAACACTCGATCCATCCTGCAGTTTCAGTTCCATCAGGTAATATGGCATGTCTGATTTTATCATATCCACCGGTTTCCAGTCCAGTACCTGATACGCTTCTAACAGAAACTGCACCTTATCGATTGTTTCATCTATGTCTGCGCTGTCAAACTGCTGAACAATTTTTCCCTGTGCATCATACTGCGTGAGAATCACCTGTGTGATTGTCTGATAGCTCATCTGATTATTTCCATCATTACTTTCTTCGGAAGCCTGGTTTCCGGATTGATTTGCAGCTATTGCCGCATCTGTCTGTGCCTCCGTCACTCCATTGCCACCCATATGGTTCACGCTCGCATCTGCGCTTTCCTGAATTTCGCTGTCTGCCTGCACTGTCTGATCTGCAATGTTCGGCAGTGCACTATCTGACGCCGCTGCCTCATCTGCCATTTCATCCATGCCAGCCTCTGTCACATGCATATCTGCTGCCGTTTCTGTTTTCATTTCCTTCCTATTCGATTTACGCATCGAATTGATACCTACCGGCACCGCAATGATCACGATCAGAATTGCTGCTGCCACCAGTACAAACTGTCTGGTTCTTCTCTTTTTCCGAGCTGTTTTCTGCTTTGTTACTTCCTCCTCAAAACCTGCATCGATCCGTCTCCACAGATTCGGCATGTCCTGCATATCCTGTGTGCGAAGTGCCTGATATGCTTTTTCTTCTTCGGTTAATTTATTCTTCTGTTCCATAGTCTTTCAGACACCTCCTTAATTTCTTGATTCCCTGATTGTATAGCCACGTCACTGTGCCGAGTGGCTGTCCTAAGGCTTCCGCGATATCCCGGAATTTCAGTTCCCCTGCAAGCTTCAGATCCAGCACTTCCCGCTCGCGGTCGGAAAGCGTCTGCATCGCCTGCCGCATATCCTCTGCCAGTATCACATGTTCTTCTACGGTGGACGCTGTCTCAGCCGTCCCACCTTCTTCTAATTTATCCTGCGGCGCATCTTCTGTCTCGTACAACAGATATTCATGTCCTCGCTTCCGCAACAGATCAATCGCCATATTTCTTGCAATCCGGATCAGCCATGCCCGATGTGATGTCTTCTTCTGATAAGTTCCTGCTACCCGGATCAGCTTGATGAAGAATTCCGATGTCACATCCTCCGCGTCCTCCCGGTTCTTTAAGATGTCATAAACGATCGTATAGATCAGCCGTCCATATGCGTCGTAGATGGCGTGGAGCATGTCCTTATTTCCTTTTGCAAGACCTTTTATGGCAGTATAAAATTCATGTTCTGTCATATAACCTGTCCCCTCCGGGAACATCAGCCCATTTAAAATCGCCTGCGGCGAGGGCTGACGCTGCATGTCAAGTTTTCATGGAAAACTTGACACATCCTAACCCCTGCTATATATTATACGTTTCCGGTTTTATTTTTTATGGATGATTTTTCGATTGTACGAATTCACCAACCATACGTCTATGTATTATACTGAAAAAAGCGGCAAGACTGTTCATCCTGCCGCCTCATTATTGGGTCTTATAAATCTTTTCCTGTCAACAGCTTATATGCCTGCAGATATTTGTCGATGGTCTTATCTACGATATCCTGTGGCAATGTCCAGTTATGACCTTCGTTTGCCTTTAACCAGTCACGTGCAAACTGCTTGTCAAAGGATGGCTGGCCATGTCCCGGCTCATAGCCTTCTGCCGGCCAGAATCTGGAGCTGTCCGGTGTCAGCATCTCATCACCAAGTACGATATTGCCTTCCTCGTCCAGACCGAACTCAAACTTTGTATCTGCAATGATGATACCGCGTGAAAGTGCGTACTCTGCACATTTCTTGTACAGGGCAATTGTATAATCGCGAAGCTTTGCTGCATATTCTTCTCCCTTGCCTGGGAAATACTTCTCAAGATGCGCTACGCTCTGCTCGTAAGAGATGTTCTCGTCATGATCACCAATCTCAGCCTTGGTAGATGGTGTGTAAATTGGCTCAGGCAGCTTGTCGCTCTCCTTCAAACCTTCAGGAAGCTTGATGCCACAGACGGTGCCGTTTTCCTTGTAGCTTGCCCAGCCACTACCTGTGATATAACCTCTTACGATACACTCGATTGGAAGCATATTCAATTTCCGGCAGAGCATGCTGTTTCCATCAAACTGTGGCTGCTGGAAGAACTCCGGCATATCCTTTACATCTACGGAAATCATATGGTTTGGAAGGATGTCCTCTGTCATATCAAACCAGAATTTTGACATCTGTGTCAGTACAGTACCCTTCTTTGTTACCTGATTGTTCAGGATTACATCAAAGCAGCTGATACGGTCTGTTGCAACCATGATCAGGCTGTCTCCGTTGTCGTAGATCTCGCGAACTTTTCCTTCTTTGATCGGCTTCATGTTCTTATCTCCTTTTTTCTTCATTCTAGGTAATTGTCAAACATCCACTGTGTTCAACATATATTTCATTTTATTTCATTCTATATACAATGTATTGAAGCTAAGTAGTTCTAAATGTTCTGATTTACATTTTAATTTTATACGCCACCGCCGCCGATTCGACGTCCATGTCTCAGCGGCGGCTTGTTTGAACATCGTGTTCAAACATGGCTACTACTATTTACAGAACATCAAGAACTTCTAAGCTTCAAACATATCGTATATCTTCATGAAACAAAACGAAATATATGTTATACACATCGAACAATTCACAATTACCTATTTATGTGTTTTGTTATTCGACAATTACTCATACATACTAGCACCTTGGCGATGCTTAGGCAAGAGCTATTTTGCAAAAAGCAAGGCAGGAACATAAGAAATCGTCTGCGCCTGCCTTTGTTTATTCATATTCTTTTACAGGTGAAGTACGCGGTCTTTGATCTCCTGCGTCCGTCCCTGATTCCAGAACTGTGTTCCGATGTAGCCGCAGGTTCTTCGGGCAACAAACAGGTTGTTCTGGTCACGGTTGCCACAATTCGGGCACTCCCAGATAAGCTTGCCGTTCTCGTCGGTCACAATCTTGATCTCGCCGTCATAACCGCAGATCTCGCAGTAGTCGCTCTTCGTATTTAACTCCGCATACAAAATGTTATCATAGATAAATTTCATCACGGAGATAACCGCCTCCACATTATCCTGCAGGTTCGGTACTTCCACGTAGCTGATCGCACCACCCGGGGAAAGCTTCTGGAACTCGGATTCGAATTTCAGCTTGTCGAATGCATTGACCGGTTCGGTTACATGGATATGGTAGCTGTTCGTAATGTAGTTTTTATCAGTAACACCCTTGATGATTCCAAACCGCTTCTGTAAGCACTTGGCGAATTTGTAAGTTGTAGATTCCATCGGCGTACCATAGACGGAATAGCTGATGTTCTCTGCTTCCTTCCACTCTTTACACTTATCATTTAATTTCTGCATCACTTCGAGTGCAAGCTTCTTGCCTTCCAGGGAAGTATGTGTCTTGCCTGTCATACGCACGCACATCTCGCAAAGTCCTGCATAGCCAAGTGAGATTGTTGAATATCCATTGAACAGTAATTTATCGATGGTCTCACCCTTCTTGAGTCGCGCAAGTGCACCATGTTGCCACAGGATTGGTGCCACATCGGATACCGTTCCGAGCAGACGCTCATGTCTGCATCGAAGTGCCCGGTGACACAGTTCCAGACGGGATTCGAGAATCTCCCAGAACCGATCCATGTGTCCCTCTGCGGAACAAGCAACATCAACCAAGTTAATCGTGACAACACCCTGATTGAATCGTCCGTAATATTTTCTTGTACCATCCGGATTCCGCTGGCTGTCCTCGGATGTCGGGAATGACCGGCAGCCCATGCATGGATAGACATCGCCATTCTTCAGTTCGCGCATCACCTTTGCAGAAATATAATCCGGCACCATACGCTTTGCGGTGCATTTCGCAGCAAGTTCGGTCAGATACCAATACTTGGAATCCTCGGTGATATTATCTTTGTCAAGCACATAAATAAGCTTCGGAAATGCAGGTGTAATCCAAATGCCCTTCTCGTTCTTGACACCCTGGATTCTTTGCTGCAGCACTTCCTCGATGATCATTGCAAGATCATCCCGCGTCTGCCCTTCCGGGACTTCATCAAGATACATGAACATTGTAACGAACGGCGCCTGCCCGTTACAGGTCATAAGGGTAATAAGCTGGTACTGGATTGTCTGGATTCCGCTTTTTACCTCCGCACGCAGACGGCTCTCTGTAATCTTGCTGATTACTTCCTCGTCAAGTGCTTCGCCACACATCTTCCGCTCCTCGATTACCTGCTCGCGGATCTTCTTCCGGCTCACATCAACAAACGGTGCGATATGGGAAAGTGTAAAGGACTGTCCGCCATACTGGTTACTTGCTACCTGCGCCACGATCTGTGTTGTGACATTACATGCAGTGAAGAAGCTATGCGGCTTCTCAATCATTGTCTCGCTGATAACGGTTCCGTTCTGCAGCATATCCTCCAGATTCACGAGGTCGCAGTTATGTTCCCGCTGTGCGAAATAATCCGAATCATGAAAATGGATGATTCCCTGCTCATGTGCTTCCACAATTTCTTTCGGAAGCAACATACGCTTCGTCAAATCTTTGCTGACCTCGCCTGCCATATAATCACGCTGGGTTGAATTAATGACCGGATTCTTATTTGAATTCTCCTGATTGACTTCCTCATTCATATGATCAATCAGAGCCAGGATTCCGTTATCGGTCGTATTTGATTTTCTGGCAAGTTCCCGCTTATACCGGTAACGCACATACTTCTGGGCAACCTCGTATCCACGCATCTCCATAATTCCCGTCTCCACCATATCCTGAATATCTTCTACGTGAATCGCATGTGTCATGATCTCGATCTGTTTTGCAATGTTATCGGCGATTGCCTGCACCTGATAATCGTTCAACTGATGCAACCGGTCTACCTCTTTGTTTGCAGCATTGATTGCATTGACGATTTTGTCCAGATCAAAATTTACTTCCTCGCCATTTCTCTTAATTACATTTGTGTGTACTGCATCCATAATAACTCCCTCTTTTATGTTTCTATACAATATACTCCGTACTCGCACGATGCATTGTAAATCATTTATCTCCATTGCATCCAAACAATGCGAATGATGTTTCTCAGACATAATCTTTTCCTACCATACGCAGCAATTTCTAAATTATTTACAATGTATAACGTGAATACTATGGATATAACCAGAATGTATATTATGTTTTCTTATTGTACTAAATATAGTGTATTTAATTCGATTTGTACACTACATTTAGTGAACAAATGCTATTATAATACAGACGCATCAAAAAAGGAAGATGTAAATCTAAATTTACACCCTCCTTTTTTCATGTATACAAGTATACATTTTTTATTTGAATTTTACCGCATTTTTTTGTCGATTATTGGATTGCCTTATGAATCTCCTGCAATGACATAACACCGATCTCACCATATTTCAAGACTGCTTCGATACCCTCTGCGGTTGCACGTGCAGCTGCCATCGTGGTCATATATGGAACCTTTGCACGGATCGCGGTCTTGCGGACATAACTGTCATCAAACACCTTCTCTTCCTGTGTTGCCGGTGTGTTGATGATGAGCTGGATCTTGCCGTTCATCACAGCATCCACGATGTTCGGTCTGCCCTCCTGCATCTTGTTGATACGGTCTGCCTTGATGCCATTTGCGATCAGAAGCTCATAAGTAGTACCTGTTGCCACGATATGGAATCCGCATTTTTCAAATGTCTTCGCGATATCTACAACTTCCGGCTTATCCTTGCGGCTGACAGAGAAAAGCACCGTGCCTTCCTTCGGAAGTCTTGTCTGGGTTGCTTCCTGTGCCTTGTAGAATGCCTCGCCGACATTCGTGGAAAGCCCAAGTACCTCGCCGGTCGAACGCATCTCAGGTCCTAATACCGGGTCAACCTCCTGGAACATGTTGAATGGGAACACGGCTTCCTTCACGCCATAGTATTTCGGCTTTACTTCCTTCATCTGCGGAAGCGGAGATGGCTTGCCAGTCAGCTCACTTGTCATAATCTGCGTTGCAATCTTCACCATAGATACGCCACATACCTTGGATACCAATGGTACGGTACGGGATGCACGCGGATTCGCCTCGAGTACATACACCTTGTCGTTCTCGATTGCGTACTGCATATTCATCAAACCGCAGACACCCATTTCCTCTGCGATCTTTCTTGTGTAATCCTTAATCGTCTCCACGAGCTTCTGCGGAATTCCTCTGGATGGAAGAATACATGCCGAATCACCGGAATGAACACCTGCAAGCTCGATATGTTCCATAACTGCCGGTACAAATGCATGCTTACCATCTGCAATCGCATCTGCCTCACACTCGGTTGCATGACGCAGGAAACGGTCAATCAGGATTGGACGGTCCGGTGTCACACCGACTGCAGCTGCCATATATTTCTTCAAAGATTCCGGCTCGCTGACAACCTCCATGCCACGTCCACCAAGGACATAAGAAGGACGAACCATAACCGGATAACCGATCTTCTCCGCAACTGCCAGTGCTTCCTCAACATTCGTTGCCATACCGGCTTCCGGCATCGGAATATCCAGCTTCTCCATCATTGCGCGGAAGAGATCACGATCCTCTGCCATATCGATGACTTCCGGTGATGTACCAAGGATACGCACACCATTCTTCTTTAAATCTGCTGCCAGATTCAGTGGTGTCTGTCCGCCGAACTGTGCGATCACGCCCACCGGCTGCTCCTTCTCGTAGATAGAAAGTACATCTTCGAGTGTCAATGGCTCAAAATACAATTTATCAGATGTATCATAATCTGTAGAAACCGTCTCCGGGTTACAGTTTACAATGATTGTCTCAAATCCTAGCTCTTTTAGTGCAAGTGCTGCATGTACACAACAATAATCAAATTCGATACCCTGTCCGATACGGTTTGGTCCACCGCCAAGAATCATAATCTTCTTGTTGTTTGAAATTGTCGTATGATCCGGTGCATTGTAGGTAGAATAATAATATGCGCGGTCTTCGGTTCCGCTTACATGTACCGGCTCCCAGCTCTCGGTAATACCATAGCTAAGACGCGTATTGCGGATATCGTCCTCCGGAACTTCGAGCAGCTTGCTTAAGTAACGGTCTGAGAAGCCATCCTTCTTCGCCTGCTCCATAGTCTCCTTATCGAGTGTCTCACCCTTCTTTTCAAGCAGAGCTTCTTCCTCTTCCACAAGCTCCTTCATCTGCTCGATGAAGTAATGCTTGATCTTCGTCAGGTTGTATAATTCCTCAACCGTAGCACCCTTCCGGAGTGCCTCGTACATGATAAACTGTCTCTCGCTTGTTGGCTCACGCAGCATCACAAGCAGTTCTTCCTTTGTCTTATCATGGAAATCCTTCGCAAAACCGAGTCCGTAACGGCCGATCTCCAAGCTTCGGATTGCCTTCTGGAATGCTTCTTTATAATTCTTACCGATACTCATGACTTCGCCCACAGCGCGCATCTGGGTACCAAGCTTATCCTGTGCGTCCTTGAACTTCTCAAATGCCCATCTTGCGAACTTGATTACGACATAATCGCCACCCGGAACATACTTGTCGAGGGTTCCATGTACACCACAAGGAATCTCATCCAATGTAAGCCCTGCTGCAAGCATCGCTGATACAAGCGCAATCGGGAATCCTGTCGCCTTGGAAGCAAGCGCAGAAGAACGGGATGTTCTAGGGTTGATCTCAATTACGATGATACGGTCTGTCACCGGATCATGTGCAAACTGTACGTTTGTTCCACCGATAACCTGTACTTCATCTACAATCTTATAAGCCTGCTCCTGCAGACGCTTCTGACATTCCTCAGAGATTGTAAGCATTGGTGCCGAACAGAAAGAATCTCCGGTATGCACACCGAGTGGGTCAATATTCTCGATGAAGCAGACCGTAATCATGTTACCCTTTGCATCACGGACAACCTCGAGCTCCAGCTCTTCCCAGCCAAGGATTGACTCCTCAACCAGCACCTGTCCTACCAGACTTGCCTGCAGGCCTCTCGCACAGACGGTCTTTAATTCTTCTACATTGTAGACAAGTCCGCCACCGGCACCACCCATTGTATAGGCCGGACGCAAAACAACTGGGTAACCAAGCTTATCTGCAATCGCAAGTGCTTCTTCCACAGAATAGGCAACCTCACTGCGTGCCATCTCAATTCCCAGTTTATTCATAGTTTTCTTAAATTCAATTCGATCCTCGCCACGTTCGATTGCATCTACCTGAACGCCGATGACCTTTACATTATATTTGTCAAGTACACCTGCAGCAGCAAGCTCGGAACACAAATTAAGACCCGACTGACCACCGAGGTTCGGTAATATCGCGTCCGGACGTTCCTTGGCAATAATCTGCTCCAGTCTTGTCACATTTAACGGCTCAATATATGTCACATCCGCAATACCGGGATCTGTCATAATTGTTGCAGGATTGGAATTCACCAGAATAATCTCGTAGCCGAGCTGTCTTAAAGCTTTGCATGCCTGCGTGCCGGAATAGTCAAACTCACATGCCTGACCGATGATGATTGGACCGGAACCGATAATCAGAACTTTTTTAATGTCTTCTCTTTTGCTCATATTTGCCCCCTTGTATAATATTGTAATATATTTAACCCGATTGCAAAACAATTGTCTATGAGTTATCCATAATACACAATTCTACGCAGACGCGCTCTCGCTCACTTCCACACGTAGCGGACACTAAATTCACGTCAAACAAGTTTGCCGTTCATTAAGTGCCGACGTGTTCCAATGGTCTGCGTACGAATTGGTAATTATGAATAACTCAATATACTCTATCATAATTGTTTTGCAATCTCATTGAATAAAACTAATTTATATAAATAAATCGTTTTTTTATCCAAAATCACTTAATTATACTAGATGTTAAGCGGAATTACAATTAAAGATAGTGGGCAAAAAAAGAACCCTTGTTTCGAGGGTTCTTTCGTATTTTTGCTTAGTTTTCCGAAATCATATCCACAAAATATTGATGAATCTTTACCTCTTCGGTGAGTTCCGGATGGAATGCCGTTACAAGCTGTTTTCCCTGACGGGCAGCTACGATCTTGCCGTCGCAGGTTGCTAAGACGTCAACACCGTCACCGACACGCTCGATATATGGTGCGCGGATAAATGTCATGCCGACGGTTCCGATTCCCTTGAACTCTTCTTCTGCGAAGAAGCTGCCAAGCTGTCTGCCGTAAGCATTTCTGCGGGCTACGATGTTCATCGTCCGGAAGCCAAGTGCATCCTCGCCGTCAATATCCTTTGCCAGAAGCAACAAACCGGCGCAGGTACCGAATACCGGCAGACCTGCTTCGATCTTCACCTTGAGTGGCTCATACAGGGAAAGCTCCTTCAGAAGCTTTCCCATAACTGTACTTTCACCGCCCGGAATGATTAATCCATCCATATCGTCCTGCAGGTCGTCTGCCTGACGGATCTCGAAGTGTGGAATATGTAATTTATCCAGGGATGCTTCATGCTCTGCAAATGCACCCTGCAATGCCAATATTCCTATCTTCATCTTACTTTCCTCTTTCTGCCATAAGAATCTCGATCTCGGACTCATTGATTCCAACCATAGCCTCGCCAAGATCTTCTGAGAGCTCTGCAATCAGCTTTGCATCCTGGTAGTTTGTAACAGCCTTAACGATAGCAGCTGCACGCTTTGCAGGATTTCCGGACTTGAAGATACCGGATCCAACGAATACACCTTCTGCACCAAGCTGCATCATAAGTGCTGCATCGGCCGGTGTTGCAACACCGCCAGCTGCGAAGTTAACAACCGGAAGCTTACCGTTCTCATGGACGTAACGCACAAGCTCAACCGGTACCTGAAGCTGCTTTGCTGCTTCGTAGATCTCATCCTCTGCCATACCAACGATACGACGGATCTCAGAGTTCATCGCACGCATATGACGAACGGCCTGTACAACATCACCGGTTCCCGGCTCACCCTTTGTGCGGATCATAGATGCACCTTCCTCGATACGACGAAGTGCTTCGCCAAGATCACGTGCACCACACACAAACGGTACCTTGAACTTCGTCTTATCAATATGGTAAATATCATCAGCCGGTGATAAAACTTCACTCTCATCGATATAGTCAATCTCGATTGCTTCGAGGATCTGTGCCTCTACAAAATGTCCGATACGGCATTTTGCCATAACCGGAATTGTAACGGCTTCCTGAATTCCCTTGATCATCTTCGGATCGCTCATACGGGATACACCTCCGGCTGCACGGATATCTGCCGGAATTCTCTCCAATGCCATAACTGCACATGCACCTGCTTCCTGTGCAATTCTTGCCTGCTCCGGTGTTGTAACGTCCATGATAACGCCACCCTTTAACATCTGTGCAAGGTTCTTATTCAATTCATATCTGTTCTCGCTCATCATTGTTCCTCCTGATTGCTCTTTTATTTCATAATTTCCTGATATTCTTGCAGATATACATCTGAAATTATACATACAAGAAAACTACGGATATAATTAAAGCACAGAAACTGGATATATTGAAATACCCAGTCTCTATGCTTTTAACAATGTCAGTTTGAACTGTTTTTAATTAGTTTTACACATCTGACCTTATATGACCTTATAGTCAGTTTTTACCGTTATTTTGTACCGAAGATACGGTCGCCCGCATCGCCAAGCCCAGGACAGATGTAGGCATTCTCATTCAACTCACGATCCAGATGACCCACATAGATCTGCACATCCGGATGTGCCTCATGCAGCTTCTGTACACCTTCCGGTGCTGCAATGATACACATGAACTTAATCTTCTTCCCACCATGTTCCTTAATCTGTGTGATCGCATCCACGGCGGAGCCACCAGTTGCAAGCATCGGATCGGTTACCACGATAATTCTCTCATCAATCGGATTCGGAAGCTTACAGTAATACTCATGTGGAATGTGCGACTCCTCATCCCGGTACATACCGATATGTCCAACCTTTGCAGATGGTACAAGAGCAAGCACGCCCGGCACCATACCAAGACCTGCACGAAGAATTGGAACGATAGCGAGCTTACGGCCGGAAATCATCGGAGTCATACATTTCTCGATCGGAGTCTCAATCTCCACATCCTGCAATGGCAGGTCACCAAGTGCTTCAAATCCTTCAAGCATCGCAATCTCCTCTACGAGCTTCCGGAACTCATTGGTTCCTGTATTCTTGTCACGCAGAATCGAAATCTTATGCTGAATCAACGGATGCTCAAAAATCGTAATATTTTTTTCGTTTTTAAAATCCATTTTGTAATCTCCTTTTTTCTAGTTTTTTGCTTTTGTTATTATATTTATTCCTTAGACTTTACAAAGACACCACGACTCTGGTCACCATCTGGGTTTGCACCAAACTGATAATCATTTCCCGGCAGAATCGCATTTAACAGAATTCCAGCAATCGCTGCAATAGCAAGTGCTGTCAGTGTGATAGATGTCTCCCCAATTGTAAATGTAATACCATTTGAGAAACCAAGTCCGCAGACAAAGATAACACCTGCGATAATCAGGTTTCTGGAACGTGTCAGATCTACTCTGTTCTCAACGACATTACGCACACCGATGGCTGAAATCATACCATATAACATGAAGGATACACCACCGATGATTGCGGATGGCATCGTAGAGATCACGGCTGCAAACTTCGGAATGAAGGACAGGATAATCGCAAATACGGCTGCCAGACGGACAACCATTGGATCGTACACCTTGGAAAGCTCCAATACCCCCGTGTTCTCGCCATATGTTGTATTCGCTGGTCCACCGATTGCACCTGCGAATGCAGTTGCAAGACCATCACCAACCAATGTACGATGCAGACCTGGATCCTGAATAAAGTTCTTACCAACGGTTGCTGAGATGGCTGACATATCTCCTACATGCTCCATCATCGCTGCGATCGCGATTGGTGCCATAACCAGAATCGTTGTGAGATCAAATTTCGCGAACTGGAACTGTGGTACACCGAAAAAGCTTGCTGATTTCACCGACTCAAATGCGATAATCGCACTACCATCTGGATTCGTAAGTCCTGCCGCATTCATGATCACGGCTACCACGTAAGAAATCACAACACCCATCAGAATCGGGATAATCTTGAACATACCCTTACCCCAAATATTGAAGATGATGATAACCGCTAACGCAATCAGTGCAAGCCACCAGTTTGTGCTGGCATTGGAGATGGCTGACGGTGCAAGTGAAAGTCCGATACAGATAATGATCGGCCCGGTTACAACTGGTGGAAGGAAACGCATCACGCGGTTTACGCCAACCAGCTTGATAATCAAAGCCATAACCAAATATAGTGCACCGGCTACCACAACGCCACCACAGGCATAAGCTACCTTGTCATTTGCTGCCATATCGGCGAATTTGCCGGTATCCAGATTGGCTACGGTAGAAAATCCACCTAAGAATGCAAAGGAAGATCCAAGAAATGCCGGTACCTTAAACTTCGAACATACATGGAAAAGCAATGTACCAAATCCCGCGCAGAACAGTGTTACCGATACGGTAAGTCCTCTGGTCAACGGCTCTCCACATGCATCTGCAAAATACCCGGACACTAAAATTGGGACCAGAATAGTTGCACCAAACATTGCAAACATATGCTGTAATCCCAAGATCAAAACCTTCGGTAATCCAAGCTTTTTCGCGTCTCTGACTGCTCCATCATTTGTGTCGCTCATAGTTTTTACCTCTTTCCCTCTCTCATCGTTAAGAGAATTTATTTGTATTCTATTATGCACGAGCAGGGGAGATTTTGCAACAAGAAATCAAAAGGATTTTTATGGAATCATAAGCGAAAAAAAGGCTGCCTGACGCAGCCTTTTTCTGTATTCTATCATTCGTTATTCAAATGCTTTCTGCATATTTCCCTCTTTCTGCTTCTCGCGGAAGATCAGGCGGAACAGGAAACGTACAAGTGGTCCCGCATAAAATATCTGCCAGCACAGTGCCATCGGGAAATTAAATGCACATGTCTGTAACCAGACGGCAATAAACTGATTTCCCGCATGCTTAAATAAAATGGTTGCTGCCAGACTCATAAGCGGACACATAAATGCGACTGAGATAAATGAGATTGCAAGAACGAGATGGAACGGATTTTCCTTCTCCGGGTTCACGATCTTCAACGCTTTCTTCTTCGCAATTGTACCGACAAAAAAGAAATCAAGCACAAATGCAATCGGTCCCATGATGACAAGCTCATGGAATGCGGACAGGAACACTTCGCTGCTCATTCCTCCGATGTTCAGTGCAATGTTGTAGCAGATCATCGCATACACCATGACGAACACCATCATAATCGTGAAAATAACCTCTTGAAACTTTGTTTTTGGCATAAAAAAACCTCCTTAAAATGATAATTTTTAACAGACTGTGTTGTTCGTTATCATTCCAAAGAGAATGTGCGTTTCCAATATTTACCTTCTATTTTCTTTTCCGAGTGTGGATTATATCATGTCGCCTAACGGCTCCATGTGTGTTTTCGCAATATGCCGGCTTGTGCAAGCACAGCCGCCACATTGCTCATTTTATCAAATGGATTTTGTGGTGTCAAGGTGTTTTTTCTATGCATATCTTCACATTTGCAAAAACAGGACAGTTGACCTTTGATCAACTATCCTGTCCTCACTTATTCATAGCTATTTATTCCGTACTTCTAATACCTCTGCAGTAATCGCATCTACATCGTATTTCGGTGCATGTTTGTTCACAATATCATATATTGGCTGGATAGTTTCGATTGATTCTTCGAGCTCATCAGCGATTTCCTCAAGCGTTTTATTTTTCTTCACCTTTTTTACAATGAAAGAAGCTAATTGATGAATTGCACCTTCTTTCGCACCATCATTGTACCATTCCCGTTTCGCATTCTCCATCTGTTTTTCGTATGTCAGATCAAACATCATAATTTTCTGCACATCCTCTCCGCGTTCCAGCAAAAAATCCTTCAGGATATCTTCTGCAATACAGCGGCTCACCGCATCTTTGATTGCGGTCGCATAATCCTTGTCGCCCTTTTTTGCCTTTGCAAGATTCTCATTTACATATCCAACAAATATCATATACTCCCGCAGTGTCTGGCTCCGCTTCTTCAAATCCTCATTATTTCCCGGATTGATGTTATACACGGTACATATCAGCTCTAACTGCGGTTCGTCCGACTGGTTTTCATATGCATCGGACAATTTCAGCACTTCTCGTTCCGGTCTCGTTTTTTCTCCATTGTAGAACACTGCGAACTTCGGTGTCGGTATCTTCACCAACTTGTGACTGAGCAGATATCTGTTTTCGACCAGCTTCTTGATGATTGTCACAAAATAAATCAGTTTCTGAAGTGGCATGTTCGGGTTATACGTCGACTGGTGCTCGTAGATATTCAGCACCGAATCCATGCTCACCACAAACGATGCATCATTGTGCACGGTCAGTGATACACCGCTTTCCAGCGTATGAACCTCAATAATCTCCGGATCCGTGTACGCCGTTCCCGCCATCGCATTGTAGACATCCAACGCTCGCGCTCTGTCCTCCAACAACATACTAAACACATCACTTTTGTACTCTCTGTTTGCCATATTTCGTCCTCCTTTGGCTTGCGCAGGAGAAATCCATCGGCAAACACAGACTTAAACTACCTTCCCTGAATACCCCTGCATCTTAAATTAAATGAATTGAATTTAAAAGCATGAATGTTCAAGAATCAATAATTTGACTATTCGTAGAAAGCAACTGTCTAAAAGCTACTATATGAAACTTATGATTTGGTAGTAGCCTAGCATAATCGAACTCAACATGTCAAGGACTTTTTTAAAAATGCTCAACATGATTTTATATTGATTTTATATTCATTAATGTACTTTTTCTTTCTACTTTCTCTTTAATTTTCACGACTACGTGATATAATGTAGCACGCTGATGCGTGCGCAGGTCATCACGCTTCCGCGTGGTGACAGATTATAATGACCATAAACTTATAGAATCGAGATACATTATGAAGAAAATACTTGTATTTATAAAAAGAGAAACCATCCTAATGGTAAGCCTCGTGCTCGCCATCCTCTCCATGTTCCTCGTCCATCCGGACAGAAAATACATCTCCTACATCGACTGGCATTCCATCACACTCCTGTTCTGCCTAATGGCTGTTATGGCTGGATTCAAGGAAACCGGTCTGTTCCGCACGATCGGAAATGCACTGCTTGCACACGTTCATACAACAAGACAATTATTTCTTGTACTGGTGTTGCTTCCATTTGTGTTCAGCATGTTTATCACAAACGATGTCTCACTGATCACCTTTGTGCCGTTTGCAATCATTGTGCTTTCCATGTCGGAGAAGGAACATCTGATCATCCCGGTCGTTGTGATGCAGACAATCGCTGCAAACCTCGGAAGTATGCTTATGCCGATGGGGAATCCACAGAACTTGTATCTATATGCGAAATCCGGCATGTCCCTCGGTACATTCGTGGAAATTATGCTCCCTTACACGATTGCTTCGCTGCTTGGAATCCTGATTTCCATGTTCTTCATCAAACAGCATGCCATTGTAATCGATCGGAACGACCATGCAGTTAAACTTCCGAAAAGGCAAATCATCCTTTACAGCATCGCATTTGTGCTGTGCCTGTTGAATGTCGCCAAACTTCTGGACATCCGCATCCTGTTCGCGATTATTCTTGTACTGTTCCTGCTTGTATCGCGAAAAACTCTGCTTCACGTGGACTACGCACTGCTCGGCACATTTATTGGATTTTTCGTATTCATCGGAAATATGGAGCGCGTGCCTGCTTTCCAGTCCTTCCTTGAAAGCATCATTACCGGACGGGAAACATACATTGCAATCGGTGCCAGCCAGATCATCAGCAACGTGCCAACTGCCCTTTTGCTGTCGGGATTTACAACGAATTACAAGGCACTAATCATCGGTACCAACCTTGGCGGACTTGGCACGCTCATCGCATCCATGGCAAGCCTGATCTCCTACAAGCAAATTGCCCGGGAATATCCGGGCAAAAAGGGGAAATATTTTCTGTGGTTTACGATTGTCAATATGGTGTTTCTGGCTGGATTGATGGGATTGTATGCGATTCTATAAGTTAACACATCACTAAAAACAATGCTCAAAAAACAGCCATGAGCACAAAGCCCATGACTGTTAATATTCCTACGCCAGCACTGCATTTCCGGTATACAACTGGTAATATCTGCCCTTCTTTTCAAGCAGTTCTTCGTGCGTTCCACGTTCAATGATTCGTCCCTGTTCGAGTACCATGATACAGTCGCTGTTTTGGATCGTGGACAACCGATGTGCAATTACAAATGTCGTTCTTCCATGCATCAGCTTGTCCATACCATCCTGTACCAGACGCTCGGTTCGTGTATCGATCGAGCTTGTCGCTTCATCTAAGATAAGCGCCGGTGGATCGGCGATTGCCGCCCGCGCAATGGCGAGAAGCTGCCGCTGTCCCTGACTTAAGTTTGCGCCGTCGCCAGTCAGAATGGTATCATAACCCTGTGGCAGACGACGGATAAATCCATCGGCATTTGCAAGCTTTGCAGCTGCCTCGACCTCTTCGTCTGTCGCATCAAGCCGTCCATAACGGATATTCTCCCGCACGCTCATGCTGAACAGATGCGTATCCTGCAATACGATACCGAGCGATCTTCGCAGATCGGCCTTCTTGATTTTGTTAATATTAATGCCATCATACCGGATCTTTCCATCCTGAATATCGTAGAACCGATTGATCAGATTCGTGATCGTTGTCTTTCCGGCACCGGTCGAACCGACGAACGCAAGCTTTTGTCCCGGCTGTGCAAACATCGAAACATTGTGCAGCACAATCTTATCATCGGTATATCCGAAGTCCACGTCGTCAAATACGACGTCACCTTTCAGCTTCACATATGTGGTTGGATCGCCATTTGTATGCTTGTGCGCCCACGCCCAGAGTCCGGTACGCTTCTCACTTGGTACAAGCTGTCCATTTTCACGCTTTGCATTGACCAGCTCGACATAGCCCTCGTCCACTTCCGGCTCCTCATCCAGTAGATTGAAGATTCGCTCCGCTCCGGCAAGTGCCATTACGATTGCATTAATCTGCATACTGATCTGGTTGATCGGCATGTTGAAGTTCTTGTTGAAGGTCAGGAAACTCGCCAGTCCGCCCAACGTGAATCCGCCTACATTTCCAATCGCCAGCATACCACCGACAATCGCACAGAGCACATAGCTGATATTTCCAAGCTGTGCATTGATCGGTCCTAAAATATTCGAATAGTTATTCGCCTTGTAGGAGCTCTCGCACAAAGCATTGTTCAGCTTGTCAAATGCTTCCTTGCTCTCCTCTTCGTGACAGAACACCTTGACTACGCGCTGTCCCTGCATCATCTCCTCGATATAACCATTGACCGTACCGATATCTTTCTGCTGTGCAATGAAATGCTTCGCGGATAGACCACCGATTTTTCTTGTCAGCACCAGCATGATGCCAACCATGAAAAATGTCAGTGCCGTAAGCGGAATATTCAGCATAAACATACAGACGGTCGTACTGATAATCGTAATCGCACTATTGAAAAGCTGTGGCATCGACTGGCTGATCATCTGTCGCAACGTATCGGTATCATTTGTATACATGGACATGATATCGCCGTGCGCATGGGTGTCGAAATATTTGATTGGAAGCTGCTCCATCTTCGTGAACATCGCATCACGGAATGTTTTCAGCATTCCCTGTGTGACATTAACCATGATTCGGTTATAGGAATACGAAGCAATAATTCCGATCCCATAGAAGCATGCGACACGTCCGATTGCATGGAGCAATGGTGTGTAATTCTTCGTCTCACTCTTTAACAGCGGTGTGATATAGTCGTCGATCAACCGCTGCATGAACATCGTTCCCTGTACATTTGCAAGAACGTTGATGATGATACAGATTGCAACGATAATAATCGCTGCGCCATAATGCTTCATCAGCATTCCCATCAATCTCTTGAGAAGCTTGCCCGGATTCTCCGGTCCTTTTCCTCTTTGATTACGCATGCTGATTCACCTCCTTCGTCGCAACAGGCGCCTCATCATCAAAATCAGCATTGGCGCCGGCACCGTTTTGTGACTCATATACCTCGCGGTAAATATCATTTCCGGCAAGCAGCTCTTCATGCGTTCCAATACCGTTGATTTCACCCTCGTTCATGACGATGATCCGGTCGGCATGCTCCACACTGGAGATACGCTGTGCAATGATAATCTTCGTTGTGGTTGGAATCTCGGTTGCGAATGCCGCACGGATCTTCGCATCCGTCGCCGTATCAACCGCACTTGTCGAATCATCTAAGATCAGGATCTTCGGATTCTTCAATAGCGCACGCGCAATACACAGACGCTGCTTCTGTCCACCGGACACATTCGAACCACCCTGCTCGATATATGTATTGTAGCCATCCGGCATCTTCTCGATGAATTCATCGGCGCAGGCAAGCTCACACGCACGTTTGCACATCTCGTCGGTGGCATCCTTGTCACCCCATCGGAGGTTCTCGTAGATTGTTCCACTAAACAATGTATTCTTCTGCAATACAACGGCAACTTCATTTCGAAGTGTCTCCATGTCGTATTCCCGGACATCTTTGCCGCCAACTCTGACACTGCCCTTCGACACATCATACAGACGGCTGATCAGGCTGACAAGGCTCGTCTTCGCGCTACCGGTTCCACCGATGATGCCGATCGTCTCACCCGATTTAATCGCTACATTGATATCCTTCAATACGAAATCCTTCGCCGACTCCTTGTAACGGAAATATACATGATCGAACTCCACGCTTCCGTCCGCTACTTCCATATCCGGCTGCTCCGGATTCTTCAAGGTCGTATCCTCGTTGATAACCTCTGCGATACGTCTCGCGCTCGCCATACTCATACTGATCATAACGAATACCATCGAAAGCATCATCAGGCTCATCAGGATATTCATGCAGTATGCAAGCAGACTCATCAAGTTGCCTGTGGTAAGCATATCACTCACGATCATATGCGCACCGACCCAGCTGATCAACAGGATGCAGCTATACACCGTGAACATCATGACCGGCATATTGCAGGCGATGATGCTCTCTGCCCGCACAAACATGTTGTAAAGCTTCGCGCTTGCCTGTGCGAATTTATTTGTCTCATACTCCTCGCGGACATATGCCTTAACGACTCGGATTGCAGATACATTCTCCTGCACGCTGGCATTTAAGTCATCGTACTTTTCAAATACAATATTGAAATATTTATTTGCCTTGCGGATAATGAACTGTAATACGAGTGCCAGCAAAATAACTGCAACCAGGTAAATGCTTGCGATTCTTGCATTGATCAAAAATGCGGCTACCATCGCGCAGATCATGCTCGCCGGAGCGCGCATACCCATACGCAGGAGCATCATGTAGGAGTTCTGCACATTCGTCACATCGGTCGTCATACGAGTCACCAGTCCGGCGGTGCTGTACTTGTCAATGTTTGTAAATGAGAATGTCTGGATATTATAATACATCGCCTGCCGCAGATTCTTCGCGAACCCGGCAGATGCATACGCACCATAACGACCTCCCATAAGTCCCGCAAACAGTCCGACTGCCGCTGCCACGATCATCCATGCACCGACTACGCAGATATGATGAATGTCACCGCCCGGCACGTTGACACCATCGTCAATGATGGATGCCATCAGGAATGGGACGAGTGTTTCCATCAGAACTTCCAACAGCATGAACAGTGGGGTTGCGATGGACGCGGCTTTGAATTCTTTGATTTGTTTTCCTAACGTCTTTAACATGTTGTCTCCTTTCTTATGCTTCTGTGCAAAACGTGTAGATTTCTATAACGAGTTGTACAAAATATACATTTCTATGCAGACGCGCTCTCGCTCACTTCCGCACATAGCAGACACTAAACTCACAGAACATCAATTCTGCGAATTGCTGTCTGTCCGTTAAGTGCTGATGTGCTCCAATGGTCTGCATATGAAATGTTATTTATGTACAACTCTATCTACACAATGTCTCGTTTTGCAAATATATCATAGGAAAGCAAGCCAAGTGACCTTGTGGTTACTTACAGGCTTGCTTGATTTCTGGTGCTCCAAGTCTTGTCAATTCGGCTCCAAGCTTATCTGTAATTGATAAAAACTGTGTGATCTCTTCCTCAGATAAGCAGTCGCTCAAACGCTGCTCCATCTGCATCACACGTGTATGGATTTTTGCTTCGAGTGCCTGCCCCGCTCCGGTCAGTTCCAGTTTCTTCAGACGTGCATCTCTGGCAACGCTGGAACGCTTAATGAGTCCATTCTTCTCCATCGTCTGTAACGTCTGGGTAACGGTAGACCGACGCAGATAGAAGAATTCTTCCACATCCTTCTGATATACTTCCGTCTTCTTACTGAACTCGGAAATGTAATGCAGGATCCGGCTCTGCGAACCACTGATGCCTTCCACTTCCGCTGCCTGATGCAGATAATGCTTCACCTGATTTGATAATATGATAATCTGGTTTCCCGGATGATCATGTTTCCAATCGTCCATAAATTCCCTCCTTTAGTAGTATCTTCCCATCGCTCTGTATTGTAACAGATTGTCCGCGCCATACAGCCTGTTTAATCCGCATATAACAGATCTATATAATCTCTAATTTCATTTTCAAATGATATCCCTATCATCCTCATTTTATTAGATAAAAAAGTCCGGTTATAAATTGTTCGCAACCAAACAATTCACAACCGAACTATATTTTAACATGCATGAAATATATTTCAAGCAATTCACTTTTTATTTTTTTCATTTATTTGACTATTTGACGTCTTGTAATAAAAGCATACAAACTCCCAAATCCAGTTCCCTCACAGCTTCCCTACGAAACGATCTGCATGATCTGGATCAAGAACAACCATGCCAGTCCATAGTACGTTACGACTGCTACAAGGTCATTGACCGTTGTGATCAGTGGTCCGGATGCAACTGCCGGATCAATCTTGATCTTGTGGAAGAAAATCGGGATCAAGGTTCCGACCAGACTCGAAATCACCATGGCAACCATCAATGATACTCCTACGCAACCGGAAATCAGGAATGCGTGCAGCCATGCATTGTGCTTGAAGCAGGCGATATAGATGCCGATAAATACAAATGCCAGAGAGCCGAGCAGCAAGCCATTTACAAAACCGACCTTCATCTCCTTCCATACGAGATGCAGCTTCTGCTTACCAGTCAGGTTCTCATCCATCAATACACGAATCGTAACCGCCAGCGACTGTGTTCCAACATTCCCTGCCATGTCCAGAATCAACGACTGGAAGCACATCACGATCGGAAGCACAGCAACAACCGCTTCAAAAGCTCCTACAACGGAAGACACACCCATGCCAAGGAACAATAAGATGATCAGCCATGGCAATCGTTTCTTCATGCTTTCCTTTGTAGTTTCTCTCAAATCCTCCTCGTCTGTCAAACCAGCGAGTTTTGCGTAATCCTCGCCCATCTCATCATCGACAGCCTCTACAACATCCTGTGCGGTGATAACACCGAGCAATTCCTTTGTCTTAGATAAAACCGGGATGGAATCCTCTGCGTAATCCACCAGTTCGTCAATACAATCCTCGATTTTCTCATGATCGGTCACAAATGGATACGTCGTATTGATGATAGATTCCAGTGTATCATTTTCTCTGGCGACGATCAGATCCTTCAGGTCAATCGCGCCATAGTATTTATCGGATTCGTCTAATACATAGACCGTTCCGATATTATCATTTTCACCTGCCTGTGAAACCAGCTCGCGCATTGCCTGCCGGATATCTATGCCTCTGTGGATGGCAATATAGTTCGTCGTCATACGACTACCCATCTCGTCTTCCTCGTAGGAGAGGATCATCTGGATATCATTTCCGGCATCCTCCGGGAGCATATCCACAACCTGCTTTTTCGTTGCATCATCGACCTCGTCTAGGACATCGACCGCATCATCGACCTCCATCAGGGAGAGTACCTTTGCTGCCTCCTGCAGATTCTTATCCCGCAAATGCTTCTTTGACTGCGCTGTGTAATTCTTTCTTTTCATCCATTTCTTCATTGTCTTCTACCTCCTTGTTCCGGGGCATAAAAATACCACCGTCTTTCATACGGTGGTTCAGACAACAGAAAACTAAACGCAGTTATATCGTCATAAATAAAATGAGACTATATCCCAACTGCGTTCGTATATCCATATGTCTTCCACCGCGTATCGCTCGACTCGTACTATCGCAACCGTCCATAGTCTCACCTCCATAATTTTTATTCTATTCGCAGTTTTATCACTGCCAGATCTGCCTAAACCATATTTCGTCATGATTCTACTCGACCTGTGATGTAGTCTATCCCATTTTCCCTGGTTCGTCAACCAAGTTTACAAGCTTTTAACAATTTTACAGTTCATGATAATATGGGCAGATATCTTCATAACTCCCATCATTCATGCGGAAGCCACCCGGTATCGTGCCAAGCTGTTTAAATCCAAGCCGCTCATACAGGTGTCGTGCATGCACATTACTTGCGACAACCGCATTGAACTGTAAGACACGGTAACCATGTGTCTTGCCCTGCGCCAGACAGTCAGACACCAGCTTCTCGCCGATATGCAATCCTCTCGATTCCCGGTCGACCGCATAGCTGGCATTGCAGATGTGTCCGCATCGTCCTACATTGTTTGGATGCAGGATATACATGCCGTAGATTCTGCCTGTGTCCATATCCTCCGCGACTCCGCAATATGTCTGCTCTGCGAAAAATGCTGTTCCTGACTCCGGTGTCAGACATTCCTCCTGCGGAAATGCCACGCCATCTTCGACAACCTGGTTCCAAATCGTCACCATTGCCTCGATGTCATCGTCTGTATATGCTCTTACTTCGATATTCATGGTTTTATTCTTCTTTCATTAGAATTTATCTTCGACAATCATTTGACCTGCGTTGTCATACAAAGTAAATCTCTTTATTTTATATCTTCAATTATCAACTGTTCCTATATCAGTCCCACAAGCATTGCAACCGCGGTCTTCATAATCTCATCCGGGAATTCATACTCCGCTGTATGAAGCTGTGCATGGTCTTCGCCATCGCCCACACCGAAGAATGCCCCCGGTACTTCCTGCAGATAATATCCAAAATCCTCCGACCAACGCATCGGCTGTGCAAGCTCTGTCACAGGGAATTGTAATTTTTCTGCACACGCGCGCAGCTTATCTACATTTGCATCGTGATTCTCCGTTGCAGGAAACCGCTCAATCTCCTCTATGGCTATAGTAAGCTGATTTTCTTCTGCAAGTGTCGCAGCCAGAGATTTGATCTCATTCACATACGCGTCAAATGCATCTTCTTTCTCTGCACGCACCGTGAGCCGCAACGTGCCTTCAAACGCTGATACGCCATAGTTTGTACTGCCAACATCCGCCCCGATCACTGTCATACGCACGAAATCGCCCCTCGCCTGCATCTCCTTCGTAATCCGCTCGATCTCAAGCAGAAGCTTTGCCATCGGAATAGCCGGATTCCTGCCTGCTTCCGGGTATGCCGCATGGCTTGGTGTTCCGGTCATTCGAATCGAAAGCCCGGTCGATGCACATGCAAATGTTCCCTTGCGAAGCAATACCTGATTCTTCGGATAGCCGGGAATATTGTGCAAACCATAGATCTCTCCGATCTGCTTTTCCGCCAGCAGTTCCTTGCAGATCTTCGCGCCCGCGCCAATCTCCTCGCCCGGCTGGAAGATCAGATATACATCACGGTCTGGCAATTCTTCCCGCTTTGAAAGATACAGTGCTACGCCACACAGAATACTGCTATGCCCATCATGTCCGCAGTAGTGTCCCGGTTTTCCATCCTTTCCACATACCGCATCCATATCCGCCCGGAACGCAATCGGTGCTTTCCCGCTTTCCTTCTCCGCTTTCTTCACGGCATAAAACCACACGCCTTTATCCACAACCTCAAACGTTGTATGGCGTTTTATAAATTCCTGCAATATATGCCGGGTCTTTTCTTCCTGCATGGAAGGCTCCGGATTCTCGTGGAGCTTCTTCCGCAGACTGTGAATCATATCAGAAAGCTCTTTATATCTTGTGATATGGACCTCCGGAATTGCAACATCCGCAAATATTACAACTTCATCCTCCGGCTCTCCGTCCGCATCCGGATGCTTATGTTCCACATTTCCTTGACCATGCACAGTTCCTCCAATATGCACTTCCGGAATTGCCAGATTATCAAATGCGAGATTAAATTTCGTTTTTTTCTTCTCTTTCTTGTCCTTCATGCGATTCCTCCAACCTGTATCTCCATTTCAAGATAAGGATTCCTTCCAAATATTCGTCTCACTACACTATATAATATTGATGAACAACGTAATCACCAGACTGTTAATGAAGTCCGCAAACAAACTTCCGATCAACGGTACAAGCAGATACGCCTTGACCGATGGCGCATAGCGGTCACAAAGCACCTGCATATTCGCCATTGCATTCGGTGTCGCACCCATACCGAATCCGCATGTTCCGGCCGCAAGCACTGCCGCGTCGTAATCCTTTCCCATCACACGGAATACTACAAAATATGTGTACAGGAATATAAGCAGAAGCTGCGCCCCAAGCAATATCATAAGCGGTAATGCAAGCTCCGCGAGCTGCCACAGCTTCAATGTGATCATCGCAATTCCAAGGAAAAGTGACAGACAGATACCACCCAGGTTGTTGATCTCGCCCATATAGATGTCAAATTTCCCGGAATACTCGCCGACATTTCGAATGATTGCCGCGACAATCATGGCTCCGATATAGATCGGAAATGTAAGCCCCGTCTTCGTCAGGAGTTCAGAGATGATCGTGCCGAGTCCGACTGCCAGAATCAGCTGAAATACAGCCGCAGCATACATATTCGAATGTCTCTCATGCTTCTTTTCTTCCTCGACCAGCAGGCTGTCATCCTCTGTCACGATCGTATCGAGCAAATGCTTCTTCTCAATCAGACGTTTCCCGATCGGTCCGCCAATCAGGCTTCCTGCCACCAGACCGAAGGTTGCCGCTGCCGTACAGATTGTCGTTGCCCCCTGCACATTAAAATCCTCAAGCACCGGGCCAAATGCGCCTGCTGTTCCGTGTCCGCCGACCATCGGAATCGAACCGGTACAAAGTCCGACTAACGAGTCAAGCCCAATCAGATGTGACACGCCGACTGCCAGTAAGTTCTGCATAAAAATCAGGGCAATGACTAATCCAAGGAAGATCGCAAGTGCCTTTCCTCCACTCTTTAGCACCTTCAGATTCGCCTGGAATCCCACCGATGTAAAGAAGAATACCATACAGACTTCCCGAAGCGTATCATCAAATGTAAATTCCACCACCCCTGTGCTATATAAAATACAGGTCAGTACCGAGAAGATCAAACCGCCAACCACCGGAGATGGAATACAGAATTTTTCCAGGAAATTTATTTTCTGTTTTAAGAATTGTCCAAGCATCAGCACCACAACTGAAAGTGCCAATGTCTGATACATATCAATTTGTATTTCCATGTAAAACGGTTCTCCTATCTGTTAATTTTCTTGTGCATCTACCGTGATGCCCTGTGACGTGTAATATGCTTTTGCGCCCGGATGGAATGGAATCTGCACCCCATCCACAGCCGCATTTACATCCGCTATTTCCTTTAATGAAGTTGCATACTCGATTTCTGTTGCATGCGCAAAAAGCTGCCTTGTAAGTTCTTCGGCTGTCTCATCGGACATCTTCTCACTCGCAAGCAGCAGTGCCTTGACGCCGACCGTTGCAACCTGCTCCGTCTGTCCATTGTAAGTGTTCGCCGGAATCTCACACGTTTCATACGATGAATATGCAAGCTTCAGCTTATCCACGGTCTTCGCATCAACCGGAACAAGCGCAATCTCACAGCTATCTGCAAGCTCCGCAATCACATTGGTCTGCACACCGCCTGTGTAAAACATCGCGTCGATCTCGCCGGTTTTTAACTTCTCTGCCGCCTCAATATACGTCAGGTTAACTGTCTCTGTAACCGGTGAACCAAGTCCGCTCACCTGCAAGATCTGCGATGCGTTCCGCTCAGTTCCGGATTCTGCTTCACCGATACTTACCGTCTTTCCCTGCAGATCATCTAAGCTTTTGATTCCGGAATCCTTGCGCACAACGATCTGGCACGCCTCGGTATATAGGCCTGCCAGTACCCGGTATCCCTGATAGGATTCCCCTTTTTCATCCGTTCCATAATACGCGGCTGTGGCAAGATCGGCCTGTGCAATTGCCACATCTACATATCCTTCGGACAGCAGCCGCAAGTTCGCCATCGAACCGGCCGTTGATTTTATGTTGAATTTCATTTCCGCATCCTCTGCATTTGCAAGCTGTGTATATGCAGTCGCAAATGCATAATATCCGCCACCGACACCTGCCGCACCGAACCGGATCGTATCCTGCCGCACATTACAGCCGGTCAGACTTACGCAACCGACGGTAAATGCCAACAACGCCGCTGCTATCTTCTTTATCTTATTCTTCAAACTGTTCCACTCCTTTCTTGGTATTGCCCCTCAAACCCCTTCATTCTTTAATTCTCCGGTAGTTTCATTCCATACGTTTCAAGATCCACGCGTCCGTCCACGACCATAATTCCATCTGCTGCAAGCAGTTGCTCCTGTACATTCGCACCGCCGAATGCGAACGCTCCGGCAAGCTCGCCCTTCGCATTCACCACGCGATAACATGGGATATGCTCCGGGTCCGGGTTCCTGTGCAATGCATTTCCAACCGCACGCGCCATCTTCTTATCGCCGGCAAGCTCTGCGACCTGCCCGTATGTTGCCACCTTTCCACGCGGAATCTTCTTCACTGCCTCATAGATCCGCTTCGACGGACTGTCAGTGACAAGCCGGTAGCTCTCTGCGATCATTTCCCGCACCGCATCGTCCGGCATACTTCCATCTAAGATAATCGTGTTCCAATGCTCCCGGTTCTGATGCCAGCCCGGTAGAACCGACTCAAAGGCGTCCCGCCAGTAATCACGCCACTCCGGGTCTACCTTGACATTCAGATTCATATATCCATTCCGTTCATACGTCCACAAAAACGCTTTCCTGCTACCCTTCACACGTACCAGCTGCCAGTTATCATCATGAAACGGGGCATCCTGATATGTATCCGGAAACGACAGCGCAAACGCTATGGCTTCTTCTCTTGTCCGCATCTTCTCTGCCTCCATTCTTTTTATTATAGTACACTCTTACCGGAATGCCTTCAAGTACGCCTTTTGCTCATCCGTGATCCGGTAGCTCTCCACCGCCTTCTGAATCGTCTTTCTATGTACCCACGGTGATAATCTCCGCTCTTCAATATATGGGATGCACGTCTCCCACTGCTTGGCAAGTGCGGTAGCAAAATACCACGCGATCATCATATTCACATAATATTCCTCTGATGTGACTGACGCGACCATCGCCGGATATTCCGGTCGAAAATCGTCATCCAAGTATAACCGCATCAAAAGCCCTACGCCATAGCGGATCGTGTAGGTCTCCCCGGATGCAAGAAATGTCCGGATCTCCGGAAGCAGTTCCTCCTTATGCTTCGCAAAACATTTCGGAACCGGGAAATCGCATGTCGCCCAGTTGTCAACATATGGCAGCATGCGCTTTACCTCATATAAGCACTGCGCATAGTCCTTGATGCCACCGATCAGCATCATGTGCAGATTATTTTCTTCATAGTAGGTATGTGGCAGCTCCTGCAGAAATACTTCCGCACCATCCTCTTTCGCAAACGCCTTCGCAAAGTTCCGCAACACCGGTGTCCGGATTCCGATCACATGCGCCGGTTCAATATTCGGTATCAATTTTGAGTGAAATGCCTGATACTTTTTATCCTGCAATTCAAACAATCTTCGCTGTAACTCCGTCATATCTTTTGTCTCCCCATTTATATGCTGTATAAACTGTACCATAAATAAAAGGAACCGTCTATATCTGGATGTTCCTCTGTTTACACGATCCGACGCTGTCTCCTGACAGAAACCATGAAAAAATCGGGCAGAATACCTCCTGCCCGATTTACTGTCAATATCATCCGCCTGCCGGCCTAATCAATTGCATTTATAGAATTAGTTCTTCTTTTTATCTACAATAAATGTATCATAAATTGCCCTGATTGCCGGCTCGAAGTCTTTATTTTTAACACCGATAATAATATTCAGCTCAGAAGACCCCTGATCGATCATCTTGATGTTGATTCCATCCTTGGCAAGTGCACTGAATAACTTACCGGCAGTACCACTTGCAGACTTCATGCCTCGTCCAACGACTGCGATCAGCGCAAGTCCTGACTCGATTTCAACTGAATCCGGTTTTGCGAGACGATGGATTGCAGATACCACCCGCTGCTCCTTGTGCATGAATTCATCCTCATGAACAACAATTGTCATGGTATCGATACCGGATGGCATATGCTCAAACGAAATCTCATTTTCTTCAAAAGCCTGAAGTACTTTTCTTCCAAATCCTATCTCGGAATTCATCATTGCCTTGGAGATAAAAATTGTACAGAAATCCTTCTTACCTGCGATACCTGTCACTACATAATCCTGCTTCTGGCATGTACTCTCAACAATCCATGTACCCGGATCTTCCGGTGCATTTGTATTACGGATGTTGATTGGTATACCACAGTTACGGACAGGGAAAATCGCATCTTCATGAAGGACGGATGCTCCCATATAAGAAAGCTCACGAAGCTCTCTGTAAGTAATATATTTAATCGGCTTTGGATTCGGAACGATACGTGGGTCAGCTACAAGGAAACCGGACACATCTGTCCAGTTCTCGTACACATCTGCCTGACTTGCCTGTGCAACGATAGATCCTGTCACATCCGAACCGCCACGGGAAAATGTCTTGACATTCCCATCTTTGCCAAGTCCGTAAAATCCGGGAACAACGGCACGTGGTGCCTTCGACAGTCTCTCACTAAGAACCTTCTCTGTCTTATAGCTGTTGAGATTTCCTTCTGCATTGAAGAAGATCACCTCTGCGGCATCAATAAATTCAACACCAAGATATGCAGCCATAATCTTACCATTCAAAAATTCTCCTCTGGACGCTGCATAATCAACCTGTGGATTCTCGATCAGCTTCTTTGTGATCTCTTCAAAATCCTTATCCAACGAGAAATCCTTCAGCGCAAGCCCTGTGATAATCTCATCATATCTTGCCTTGATTGCCTTCATCTCTTCCGTAATATCTTCCCCTGCTTTTGCTGTCTCATACACATGGAGAAGCATATCTGTTACCTTCGTATCTTCCGGAAATCTCTTTCCCGGTGCAGAAGGAACAACATAGACACGACTCTCATCGGCTGAAATGATTGCTCCAACCTTCTTGAACTGTTCCGCACTTGCCAATGAACTACCACCGAATTTTACAACTTTCTTCATAATCTTCCATATATCCTTTTTGGTTTAGTATTTTGATATTTTGTATTTTATACACTTTTCAACAATATAGCAAGAGATAATTCTACATCTTCTCTTTTATTTTCCTTCTGTTTTTTTCTCCTGCTGACTCTTCCGTTCACTTATTTTTGATTTTTGTCCATATTTTCTCTCATTTTTGTCTTTAATTTTAAATCATCATATAGACATTTTACACCTATTTCATTATTCCGGGAGTTTTATTGCTGCGTTGAATAATCCACAAGCACAAAGCTCGCCGGATATTCTTTTTTTGAAGCTGCCAAGGCATCCTGCAGATTGGCTGTATGCCCGGTCTTTGCCGAATACATATCACCAGCAATATAATCCATGCCACTTGCCGTATAATCATATACTTCAAACGTTACATCAAATGATGCCTTGTCCTGATACATTTGCGCAAATTCCTGATACTCCGCTCCCGTGTCATCCGAATCCGATATATCCCAATCATTTATATTCGTTCTTGTCATATAGCCGCTGCATCCCGCAAACAAAGCAAATTGTCCTGTATAATGTGCATATGTCCCATTCATTGTCACAAGCAGATCATGATCAGTCTTATTTTCAACATAAAAGATTGGATAAGCATTAAATGAGCTTCTCTCCGGTGCATTATGCACTTCGGCTCCTATATAAGTAATACGCAATTCGTCGTTGTCAACAAGTACCTGATCCGTTTCCGCCGGTGTCCGTGTATAAGCCTTCGCCTGCGTCTCTTTATCCTCTGTAAAATCAATCTCCTGCACGCTATGATCCTGCAGGACCGGCTCTGCCAGTTCTCCTTCTGTATAGACCGCGAGCTCGATTTTTGCCCGGGTCATCGGATCTCTGCCTGCCTTGTATGGCATGATTCCATTGCAGTTATTTGCACAGATTTCCATATTTTCCCGTCCCGGATCTAAGTACCACCAGTTTGTTGCTTCCCAGTCATAATCCATACATTCATCGTTTACACTCCGGATTTGCAGGTCATAATAAACCAGTTTATCCGTCTTATTTGTCACCGTATAATAAATGAGACAGTCTTCCCCCGTCCATGCTTCCGGATCCAACTGATACATCGGCATTTCTTCCTCGCTTGGAACATAGCCCTGTTCATATACACGTTTGATTGTCAATGTTATATACTCATCATCGCAGACGGTTATCTCTACCGGACGGTAATGGTTGCCTGTATCCGGTTTTTTGTTGTGTGTAAGGATACCGGCTGTCACACCTCCGGCAACAAGTGCAGCCGCTGTCACACCTGCAATCACCTTTGCCTTTAACGTCTGAAAGAGGCCTTTTATTCCTGCTTTTCCTGCTACACCCGCTGCCTTCGTGGCTGCAACTGCTGTTCCTGTACCAGTGGCAGTCCCCGTAGCCGCTCCCGCTGCACTTCCACCGATTGCCGATGCGGTACTCGTCGATGCAACAGCACCTGCTACACCTGCCGCTGTACCCGCAAGTCCCGCTGCCCCGGCAAATATATTGGCAAGCACGTTCGGAATCACAAGTGACTGTGATTCTGCAACAAAAATTGCAGTAAGCAATGCCACACTTCCAGATGAGTACAGCTTGATGCCGCTCGTATTCTCATAATCCTGCACGCCCTGCTTGATCTTGCCTCGCGCTGCGGACAGACGATATTTTACCGTGCCTTCCGGGCACTCCATACATGCCGCGATCTCCGGTACGCTCATCCCGTCAAAATAATATAAAATAATCGTCTGGTACTGCACTGCTGACAGCTCTTCCTGCATAATCGTCAAAATGATCTTTCGTTTTTCGGCATTCAGCACATAGCTTTCCGGCAGGAAATTGTCATTTTCCTCCAGCAATTCTGTATCGATACTGTTTTCTTCTATCGGCTCCGGGATCTTCTTCATCAGAAAATCCTTGCATTTGTTCACGGCAATCTGGTTTAACCATGCCACAATCCGCTCCGGGTTTTCAAGCTGTTGCAGATGCGTGAGTGCCGTGATGTATGTATCCTGCATCACATCCAGCGTATTTTGTTCGTTCTTCAAAAAGCTGAACGCCGTATAATACACCTGCCGGTATGTTGCCTGATAAATCTCCTCAAACGCCTGCGTGTCTCCGTTTATAACACGGGTTATCAATTTCTGAATTTGTTCCATATGTTTATTCCTTTCTTCCTTATTATACTATATAGACGTTATATGCGCACCTTCGGTTGGGTTTTTTCAAAATTTCTTGAAATCCATCGTTTTATGGGTCTTTCGTTGACTTCTACATTTTTCTTTGCTAAACTCACATCATAGATATTAAAGTAATTTGAGGAGTTTTGCAATGGACAGCAAAATATTAAAATATTTCAAGAAAAACCATATTCAGATTGAAGATATCAAATATCTGACACGTGTTGATGGTAAAACGTGTATTCACACGATGGATGATCAGACATTCCTTACTTATATAACAATCAAAGACTTTTTTGAATCATTGGAACTGCATGATTTTATCTGTGTAAACAAAGGGATTGTCGTTGCCAAAAATCAGATTAATTATATTGCGGATGGCATCTATCATATGCTCGATGGTGCCGAATTCCACGGAAGGAAACGCACGGCCGCTGCACACAAAAAGCTGAATGCGACCTTACACCAAAGCATTGCAGACAGCATCGAGACAGTGGTCGATATCCGAAACCGGTTTTCGATTCTGGACAATATGCCGATTGCCTTTTGTGTGATTGAGCTTATATTCAACAACAACGGACATGGGATTGATTTTGTATTCCGTTATTGCAACAATGAGATGGCAGTTATCGAAGGAAAAACCCTCGAAGAAATGATGAATCATTCTTTCTTCTCAGTATTTCCAAATGCTGACAAAAAATGGCTGGTTGCATATACCGATGTCGCAGTCAATGGCAGCAGCCGTTACATCCGCGATTATAGCCCGGAAATAAACAAAGAGATTTTTGTGCGCTGTTTTCAGCCACTCGAAGGGTTTTGTGCCTGTCTTCTGACGCCGGTGGATGACCTGAACAAGGCGCTTCCTGCCACACATCTTCCCAACCGTTAACCGGCACCTATCACAACCGTTTGACACATACTGATCAAAGTTCACGGAGAGGCGATATGAAACATTCTTTCAATCAAAACAGCAGTTTGAATTCAAACAGGAAACGAAGCCAAACGATTCTCATCGGAATCGTTTCTTTTCTTGTTCTCACGTTTCTGGAAGTTTTTTTACTTTCCGCTGTTTCCCTGATTCCGCGTTCTGCCATCCGGAAGCATACGCAGGAGTCAGCGGAATATCTACTGGAAAAGCCGGTCTTTTACCGTGTAGTAAAACAGGATCCTGCCTCTAACATCGACCACTATGCGGATGCGATCCTTCTGAATATCCTATATCACTTTGATTCGGCTCATCCGGTTACCTCACCGCTTACCGCTTCTTATTATTATACAGAAACGCACAACGAAAATGAGAATCTCTATACAGCAGTAACCTCCAACGTAACACCTACCTACGATTATTTCCGGTATTGGCATGGTTCAACTATTTTCATACGTCCATTGCTAACGATATTAAACATCCGGCAGATCTATATCTTTTTTGCCATTACACTGGCAATACTATTTGTTGTTTTATTTACGCAACTGACGAAATCCGGACACATATTCTGTGCCCTGGCTATGTCCGTTGCGCTTTTGTCGGTATCGTTCTGGTTTATACCTATGAGTCTCGAATACATCTGGTGCTTTCTGATCATGTTTATTGCAAGCATCCTTACGATATTCTCTTACCAAAAGAAACAGGAGGTATCTGGGCTGTTCTTCCTGCTTGTCGGGAATATCACCGCATATTTTGATTTCTTGTCAACCGAGACAATTACACTCCTTTTTCCGCTTGCATTGTTACTTGTCCTGATGCAGAAAAATAACCGGTTATGCGATGCAAAAACCGGTTTTAAAATCATTCTGTCGCGTTCTGTCTGCTGGGGCATCGGCTATCTGGCTTCCTGGATTGCCAAATGGAGCATTACATCGATTGCTCTGAACAGAAATATCTTTGCACAGGCTTTATCATCCGCCTCCACACGGGTAAACGGAGATGCCGGCAGCCTGCATGGACCGGCGCTTTCTATAAATGCATTTCTACGGAATATCGCATGTATATTCCCGTTTAATTTCATGAAAGGATACGGATATATCGCCGCAATCGGTGTTTTTTTATTATTGTTAATGGTGTATTATCTGTTCCGAAAGAACGAAAAAAAGAATTATATGCCATGGTTATTCACAGTTTTATACTGTATTCCGTATATCCGGTTTCTGACACTTGCAAACCACGCCTTTTTGCATTATTTCTTCACTTACCGGGCGCAATTTGCAAGTATCTTCTGTCTCTGCATGATCTCCTATTACGGAGTGGACTGGAAGCTTGTGTCTAAAAAATTCTTAAAGCCCCGCAAACGCCATCGTACTAACACAAGGAAATCATAACAAACCCGAATATTCATATAGCTTCATCTCTGAGACCGCATCTATCTTTGCGTCTCAAAGTCCTTCACGTTCGTGCTATATTTTCTTGCCATTTCTTCTGTAATCTTCTGTTCACGAACCAGACGTTTCAAATCTGCATTCAGTGTATGCATACCAAGCGCCGCACCACCCTGCATAGAAGATACGATCTGATGTGTCTTATTCTCACGAATCTGGTTTGCAATCGCATCGGTATTGATCAAGATCTCCGTTGCCATTGCCATTCCGGTCCCATCCTCCATTGGAATCAGCTGCTGTGTTACGATACCCCGGAGTACATTCGCAAGCTGGGTACGTGCCTGTGACTGTCCATGTGCCGGATATGCATCGATAATACGTTCAATCGTCTGTGCCGCACTCGTTGTATGTAATGTAGAAAGCACAAGATGTCCTGTTTCTGCAGCCGTAATTGCCGCACTGATTGTCTCATAATCACGCATCTCGCCTACCAGGATAATATCCGGATCCTCACGCAGAGACGAACGGAGTGCCTTTGCGAACGAATCGACATCTCTTCCGACCTCTCTTTGATGTATCATGGATTTTGCATGATAATACACATACTCGATCGGATCTTCAATCGTCATAACATGTTTTGCCTGTTTCTGATTTACATAATCAATCATAGATGCAAGCGTGGTTGTCTTACCGCTGCCGGTTGGTCCTGTGATAAGTATCAGTCCGCGCGGTTCCAAAATCAGTTTCCGTATTGCATCCGGAACATGTAATTCCTGAAATGTCGGAATCTTCGAACGCAGGATACGATATGTCGCTGCGATATTATTTCTCTGATGGTAGATATTGGCACGCAGTCTTGTACCATCTTTTGTCATCAGAGCAAAATCCAGATCCTCGCCCGCCTTTACCTGTGCAATCTGTTCCTCGTTAAGTTCGCTGAAGATAAGTTCCGTCGCTTCCTCTGCCGATGGTGCCGGCTCCATGATCTCCAGGTTTCCAAACCGGCGAAGCGCAATATTTGTACCAACTGTCACATGTACATCAGACGCTTCTTCTTTTTTTGCATAATCAATCAGTTTGCGAAATGTCATTCCCATTTTTCACCCTCCATTTTTCAGTGCTTTTTCAAATGCTTTTACCGGATTTCTTCTCCCGGTTTTTTCTTTGCCTTCTTGTCCTCGTACATTCTCTCATCTGCGAGCTTCAAAAGTGCTGCATAATCATACTCTTTTTCACCATATGCGACACCAACCGCAACAACACAGTCAATACCATCGTCTGCCATATTCAATCTTGCGAGTTCTTCTTCCCAGCGTTGCCTGATTTTATCCGTCTCCGTCTTAGATATATTTTCTGCAACAAGAAGGAACTCATCGCCACCCATACGGAATGCATGTACGCGGTTGCTTGTTACCTTTCGGAAACTGTTTGCCGCCTTGATAATCAGCTTATCTCCTGCCTCATGACCGAACTGGTCATTCATCTTCTTTAAATTGTTTACATCAAAGTTAAAGATTGCAATAGAATCCAGGGATTGGAACTCTTTTTCAGCCATCTCCAGATATTTTGCCTTGTTATAAAGTCCGGTTAATCCATCATGCTCACTTGCATATACCAATTTCTCGCGCATAACTCCATTTTCAATATACAGACTGATTACGCTTTTTAATGTTGATTCATTCATGGACTCCCAATCCATATTCGGCCATACTCCAAGGTAAAGCGCATATCGCTGTCCGGAAACCTCACCACTTACGAGCATCCGGTATGTACTGTCATCCTTCGCCCCATTTAACCGAAGAATCTCCTGAACCTTCTCATCAAAACTTCCAAACAACACATCATCTTCGCAGCTACTCTCAAACAGCTCTGCCACACCCGCATCATAGCCGATCCGGTCATTACTGTACACATTTCCCATCTTATTATAAGTGATGACATCCATGACCGCATCTCTTTGAATCATAAAATAAGCTTTGCTTGTATTAAAATAATCCGCAAGCATCGGAAGCAGCTCATAATACGTCTCTGACAGCTTCTCTAAAACCGTAGTCTGGAACTTTGACAGCTTTCGGAAAAATCCCATATATTTTGTGATATCACGATTCAACCCCATATATTCCGTGATGTCGGTAATCTGGTGTATCTTATATTTTTTTCCTTCTTTTTGAAAAAGTCCGGAATTGAATTTGAAATATTTTTTTGTGTTTGTATCAATATATTCCCATTCAACAGCATCCCCGTCAATTTCCAATGCCGGGCAATCGTCATTCCATACAAAAATCTCTTCTGCATCCATGCCAACGACAGCATCTCCGTACTTTTTCCGGAAATAAGAATCCGCATATACAATCTCTGCAGACCCCTCTGCAACAATTGTAATTCCTCCTACTTTGTCAGTCATAAACTGTACAATTTCTTCTTTGAAATCCATAGTAACCTCCCTTTTTGCTATACATCCACGTTTCAGACTCTGCTATGCAAATGTCAGAATATCTGCAAAACCTGTCATCTCAAATACTTCCATTACATCACCAATCACATTTTTTACAACCATAGATCCGCCTAATCCATTCATCTTCTTCTGTGCCCAAAGAATCGCACGAAGTCCGGAACTTGCTACATAATCGCAAGCCCCCATGTCAAGTTCAAATTCTTTCACCGGATCTACGAGCAGCTCCTCAAGCTCCTTCATCATGATTGGTGCAGCATTCGTATCCAGACGTCCGGACACACTTACAATAAGCTTATTTCCTTCTTGTTCCTTTTTCAGTTCCATAATATCCTCCTACTCCGGCAGCTTATATCTGCCATTTTTTAATCATTGTAACTATATTTTCTTGTTGCTTATATTCATAGGACACGATATCCATGATAGTTTTCACCATGTAAATACCAAGTCCGCCGATTTCTCTTTCATCCGCAGATAGCGTGATATCCGGGTCTTCCTTCGCAAACGGATCAAACGGCACGCCCTGATCCCGCATACAGATGCAGACTTCATTTTCTGTTTCATATGCTTTTCCTTCTAATTCAATCGTGCAGTTTCCACCCCGTGAACCATATGCGTAATTTACAACGTTGGCATACAGCTCTTCCACGCAGAGCAGAATCTTCATTACAATCTTCATCGGACACGCATAATCATCCAGGAACGCTTCGACAAACGAAGTGACCTTATCCAGATTTTCCATTGACGCTTCTACTGTAATTATCTTTTTATTTTCCAATCGCCACGCCCTCCATCACAGACTTTCCAGAAAATCCAGTGATTTCCGGATCTTTTCCATGCTGTTTACCTCAATTAATACGGTTGCATCCGGAAAATAGTTTTCATAATAATTCTTAAACAGCTTCCAGTCGATCTTCCCATCTCCCACAGCCAGATGCAGGTCCTGTCTGAAATCGTTGTCGTTGATATGAAGATGCTTTACATATGGTGCCAATGTCCGCACCCACAATCCAATCTCATCCGGATTTCCAAACACATGGGCATGGGCATAATCAAAGCAGACACCGAAATTCTTATATCCTTTTAGTTCCTCTGCAAGTCCCGCAAGCAGTTCCGGTGTATCATCAAACATATTTTCCATGTAAATCTGTATGTCCGGATATTTTAACAGCTTCTCACTCCAATATGCGGCATTCTTCTTCACAAAACTGTCCCGATAACTGTCTGTCTTAAAATTAGCAATATAATTCGTATGAAATACAACACCCTTTGCACCAAGGCGCTTCGCTATCGTCAGACTCTGTTCCACGCGATAGTCCGATGCCCGTGCAATCAGCGAATCATCGGAAAACACCGTCACATCCAGGAAAGCTCCATGCAAGGTACAATAACCGGGCATTCCGGACATCTGTTCATACCCTGCTATCACTGTGTCCAGTTGTTCTGTATCATCCAGCAGCTTCGGGATAAAAAAATCATTGTATTCAAATCCAAGATCCATCCGGTCTGCGAGCTTTGTATACGAAGAAAGCTCCGCTCGATCCGGGATGATCAGTATTTTCTTACATCTCATGTTGCACGCTCCCCCTTTATACCGGTTACTGCATAGACAAATACTTCGTTCGACTTGCCCTTCAAAGGAATCGCTCCGACTTCTTCCACTTCCACACGTTCTTTCACTCTCTCATACAGAACATCGCTGATCAGGACCTGCCCTTTCTTCGCGTTCGCCTCTAACCGCGCTGCTGTATTTACGGTATCTCCGATTGCCGTAAAATCCATACGGAAATCACAGCCGATATTTCCAACAACTGCAGGACCGCAATTGACGCCGACTCCAAATCCGACACTTCTGCCAAATCGTTCCATTAACTCTCCCTCTAATGCAATTCCACCCTGTACGATATCCCATGCCGCGCATACTGCACGGAACTCATAGTCATCCAGATCAAACGGAGAATTAAACACCGCCATCGTTGCATCGCCGACAAACTTATCGAGCGTACCCTTGTTTTTGAAGATAGCTTCTGTCGTAAGTGCCAGATAACTGTTCAGGATCTCAACAACCTGCTCCGGTTCCAACACCTCCGACATCGTTGTAAATCCCCGGATGTCCACAAACAGTACTGCAATATCCCGGTTCTCACCGCCAAGCTTGATATGAAAATCCCCTTTCTTCGAGATTTCATCCACAATCTCCGGTGCGACATATTTCTTGAATGCTTTTAATACCCTCTTCTGCTTCAGCTTCTCCAGAATATAACCGATTGCCAGGCAATATATGTAGGAGACAATCAGCACAAGCGGTGCATAAATCAGACTGATGGCAATTCCATTGTTATTAAGTATTACACCTGCAATCAGGTTTGCTGCCACCCCTGCAATCAGCAATATTGTTGACAGCCAGATCTTCGTCCGTTTGAACATAAAATGCAGAATCGCACAGACAAACCCGGTCAACAAACCGAATAAGAACGGATTTCCATTCACGGAAAACCGGTTCTGCATAAATGCCTGCAGGATATTCGCATGGATTTCTACTCCGTACATCTGCTGATTGCCACCGTTTGGCACGTTGAAGTTATCCTGCATACCTGCCGCATATGCACCGACTAAAACAATGCTGTCTTTGAATACGCGGGTATCAATCTTTCCCTGTAACACATCTACAAGAGAGATACACTCATAATCACCCGGCTTGCCGGAATAATTAATCAAGGTACGTCCGGTCTTGTCCGATGCAATTGTATTGATTGTCTGTCCTGTCTTCTCACAGTAACGCTCATAGATTGCCTGTGGGAACATCGTCTGTTCCTGTCCTGCATAGCTTTCTTTCATCAATACACGCCGGACTGTACGATCCGAATCTTGCGATACATTTGTATAAGCGCATGTCACTTCCGCCCGGAGTGCTTCGTATGGATAGATAATCGTATCGATCGGATAATACTTCACACCATCTGCATCAAACTCAGGCTTTTCCTTGTAGATCAGCTGGGATGCCACAACTACATTTCCACTCTTTTTTGCTGCATTTGCAAACGCTTCATCCCCTGCTTCATCCACATTTCCGGAGAAAATGATATCGAATCCGACAACTGCCGGCTTTGAAGCTTCGTCTGCATTCAATAGTTCCAGCAAATCTGCATAGTACTGTCTGGACCATGTTCCAATCGGTCCAAGCTCCTCTAAGGTGCGCTCGTCGATTCCGATGATCTTGATATCTCCTGACACGCCCCGCGGTCTCTGGTATAGTGCATCTTTCACAATATAATCAAGTGGTGAAATCAAATTGCTGATTGTCATCAGAAGCACAAGCAGCCACACAATCACCGCTTCCAATAAATCCCGAATAATACTCTTCATAAACCCCTCTTATGTACTTTCTTATTTCCTGCTTAAATACACCATCGTAATATCGTCCGCCTGCATCTCCCCGTCCGCAAATGCATCTACTTCGTCATACATGGCATCGACAAATGCATCTGCATCACCGGCCATTTCTCTGTGACGGTTTAACATGCTTGTCAGATTTGCGTCTCCAAGCAGCTCCTGTTTCGGGTTTAACGCCTCTGTCACACCATCCGTATACAGATATATACAATCCCCCTTTGAAAGCTCCAGATACTGCTCCCGGTATGGAACATCCTCCATCATCCCAAGCACCATATTCGCCTTCGCCGTTATCATCTGAAACTCCCCATCTGCCTTCTGCACAAACGGAAGATTATGTCCTGCATTGATAAATGTAACCCGGTTTGTTTCAAGATCCAGCACACAGATAAACGCGGTTACAAACATCATTGCTTCATTCTTATAGCATAACTGGTTATTGGCCCGGATTGCGACCTCTGCAAGCGGAAGTCCCAGTGTAGCATAGTTCTTGATATGGGTCTTTGCCATACTCATGAACATCGCCGCCGGAACGCCTTTCCCCGATACATCCGCAATCAGAAAACACATATGTGTCTCATCAATCATAAACATATCATAGAAATCTCCACCAACCTCTTTCGCCGGACGCATTCTGGCCGTCAATTTTACAGCTTCTAACCGGTTAAAGCATGAAAAATCATTCTCCAGGCATCCGGTCTGTATCTGCGTGGCAATCGCAAGCTCTGATTTGATACGCTCCCGTTCGGAAACAAGCTTTGTTGTTTTTGTGTAGAGCATATTCATAAATGTGCCATAGACCTTACGATTCTCAAATGCGATTTCATCAAACAGCTTTTTGGAGATATTCGCACAGACAACTTCTCCGCGTGCACGCACAGTCGCTGCACGAATATCATCGTTGATCAGCCCAAGCTCCCCGATGAAATCTCCGACCGAGAGTGTATTGATCAGGGCATTCGATGAACTGTACACATCCGCGCTTCCTTCTAATATGATATACATTCCATCATCGCTTTCCTGCCCATATGTCACAATATCCTGCCCGGAAGGAATCCGTACCTCCTTCATCGCGTTCAAAAATGCCTTCGTGCCATCGCTGATGGTTCCCTTGTTTGTGATCTGGAAAAATTCCTGTATCGTTGTAACCTTTTTTAACCGTTCAATATCCATGTGTATCCCCCTGTATTATTTCCACTCGATTGTAATATCTTCCATCACAGGCTTTGAGAAGTCATAATCCCAGCTTCCGCCTGCCTCCGGCATAAGAGATGGTTCCTGTGCACAGGCGCCCGCCTTCACGGTCTGGGTTCCGAACACCGTGCCGTTATACATAAAGGTTACCGTATATTCGCTCTTCTGATTCGTTGTTTCGGTTGTTTCTTCTTTCAACCCCAGTTCTTCCTTTAATTCTTCGATTAACGCACCAAACCGTTCACTGACTGCCTGCGGTAACTTAGAAAAATCAATCGGTTCCACATCTCCCATATAATCCGTGTTCTTATCATCCTGATAGATGATCACCTCGTATCCATGTTCAATCAGCACTTCCTGTTCGCTGACCGAACCATCCGCATATACAAGCCGGGAAGCCACTTTCCCTTCCAACGTAGAAACCTTTGTATAGCAGACACCTGCTTCATCATACGTCACCTCTACCCGGAATACGGTTCCCCGCACCGCCATCGTCGCATTCGGTGTATTCACCTCGTACGAAGATTCTGTACTAAGCTTATTCTGGATTTCATTCGTGATTGCTCCCTTCGTAAGTTCGATGGCTGTCTTACTGTTTTCATCCGTTCCTTGTGCAATCAGCTTAAATTCCGTATTTTCTTCCACATATACGTACTTATCTTCATCCAGCTTGAGTGTCATGCTCCCGGCATCCACACGTACGGTATCGCCTGATTTCAGAAGCATGTTTGCATATGGTTCGAGATCATCCACGCCATCCCGCTGTACAAATGCGGCTCCTTCGACCTCATAAATCTTAATCACACGATAAGAATCCTTCTTCTTTGTAATCAGCAATATAATTGCAACAGCCGCTGCGATCACCAGGATTGCAACAGCAATTATAAGCCAACGTCTGCTTTTCTTTTTCTCCATCCTCTTCTCCCACATTCTACTTAAAATAAGTGAAAAAAACACAATTTAACTGATAAAATTTTAACAAAACACCAAATATATGTCAATTGCAACTCATCTTTATTTATATTTTTAATTGATTTTATCAATTAAAGTTCATTTTTCACGCTCTTTATTACGTTGTTTGACTTTTCTGATTGTATATGATAATTTTTGCTCATAGAACACGAAAAATATGGAGAATATATGAAGCAATTATCTAATTTTGATCCGGAATTTACAATTTTATTGCCCTGCTTAAATGAGCGTCGGACACTGCCTCTATGCATACGGGAAATCCAGAAGTTTCTTTCAGATGCAGATGTATCTGCTGAAATTCTGGTTGCAGATAACGGAAGCACAGATGGTTCTCCGGCAATTGCTAAAAAAATGGGAGCCCGTGTTATTTCTGTTGCCAGACAAGGTTACGGGAACGCCCTGTCAGGTGGGATTAACGCTGCGAGAGGCAGATACATTATCATGGGCGATTGTGATTACAGCTATGATTTTTCTGGTCTGCAGCCGTTTGTCGATGCCCTCCGGGAAGGATATGATTTCGTCATCGGCAATCGTTTTTCCGGAACAATGGAGAAGCGTGCCATGCCTTTTTTGCATCGATATCTAGGGATTCCTATGCTCTCTTATCTGGGCAGGAAACGATTTCATACATTTATTTACGATTTTCATTGTGGCCTACGCGGTTTTTCCACAAATGCTATTCGTGGTCTGCATCTGCAGTGTACCGGAATGGAATTTGCAACAGAAATGATTGCCGGTTTTGCAAATGGAAAGCACAAGATCAAAGAACTTCCTATCAACTTTCGCTGTGACAAAAGAAAAGGTGCCTCACACCTCAGAACATTTTCTGATGGTGTCCGACACCTTTACTTTATTATCTGCAAAAAACCGTTAAAATAAATTTCCGCTGATTATTCTTATTGCTTTCCAAACTTATAGGAACCATCTTTTTTCACATAGAATTCTGTTCCTCCGCTATAAGATGTGCTGTCTCCTGCTACTTTCCAGTTTCCGGTTCCAAGCTTATACCCATTTCCTGTTTCCAGATTAACCAGAACTCCCTCTGGGATTATCCCTGTTTTCATCCAGGCCGCTGCGACCGTTACAAGAATTGTCTTTTTATTTCCAGCTACATCAACTGCTGTAATCTCATATTTTTTCTTTCCATTATTGGAACCAAGCTGTAGAACAAATTCTGTTCCATCTAAATTCTGTAATACTCCATTTACATATACCTGACTCAAATAGTCATCCTGAATCACAAGCTTCTGTGAATCTCCATAATATGTTTTTCCATGTTCCAGATTTACGGTTGGCGCGCCTTGTTTGATCTTGATTGCCTCTATGGATATTGCATCTGTCATTTCACCATCTGCATTTCTCAGATAAAAGACGGTTTCTGACTGGGAATTCCGAATCGTCAGAGACTCCACATAAGTACCATTTAACTCCGTAGATATCATATATCCTTTCGCCGGTTTTACCACTACATTTGAAGTATAATACCCATTTTCTCCTTTTGTTCCGACCAGAGTATATGGCGGTTCCGGTGTTTCCAGATACTTGATTGAAAAATCTGTCGTGGCAACAGCTTCCCCATACGCCTCTGTCTCTGCAAAGGTCGCCCGGACTGTATAGTTTCCGACTGCAGTTGGAACTGTCTGGCTATATGTCGTATCATCGGATGTCGCTTCCTTATACTCGATCACAGCAGTCTTTTCTGTGTTGGTCGATGTTTCAGCTTTGGGATCTGGCTTTGTACCATAATTCACATCACCTTGTTCGACGCTTGCAACGCCTTCCCCTTTCACTATAACCTTTGTCGCTGCACTGACCTTCTTCTCATCTGTTTCTTTATAACGAAAATACCAGGTGCCAGGCTCCATAGCTAACGTTCCACTATCCGTAATTCCTGTTACCTGCGTCCATGTATCAGATGTTTCGCTTACAGCATATTCCATATCTTCTGTTACACCGGTTACCTTCTTCACCCCACCGTCAAGTCCGGCAGGAGCATCCTGTGTTCCCCGTGCATTTGCTGCAGGCAGTGAAATCTGAATATCCTTTTTTTCATCCGCAAAAGTATATGCAAGTTTTATTTCCTTCGCATTTACCCGTGTTATATCCAGTGTTCCGCTTCCACCAGTCACCGTCGCCTGATAATCTTCCGGAAAATAATAATCATCCTTTGCCAGATATACTGCCACAGCCTGCTCGCCATACATATATGCTTCTGATGTAAATGGAGTCTCTACCGTCATGGTAGCTGCAGCTGCATCATCCATCATAGCTCTCACAGTATTACCTGCAAGTTCCGTGATTTTCTGTTCTGTTGCAGACGAAATACTGTACACATGATCCTTATAATTTACCTGTACAGTATTTCCATCCTGTACAGTTAAAGCTGTATCCTTTGTAACCCCCAGTTTTTCTCCTGTATAGCCTTTTCCCAGCTGTAATGCCCCTGATACCGTAAGCATACCGTTGCCCGATACATTTACGGTGCCCTTTAGCTGACTTATCTCATGGCTTCCGGATACGACAAGATCTGCACCATTCGTTCCTTCGGCAGTCAGGGATGTAATCGTTCCTCCTGCATAGTTAATGACCGGATTCGTCCCTGTATAATTTTTTACATTCAAAGAAGAAATCGTTCCTGCATTCATGTTGACTGTCGCAGCGCTGTCAGAATATCCAGGATTATCAACATTCAGGGTATCTATCGTTCCTCTATTTGTCAAAGTGTATGTCGAACTATATGTCGCGGATGTAATATGTCCGGCATTTGTAATGTTGACTGAACTTTGAAGATCCTGGATGCTGGCTCCCGCCTGATTATCAACTTCTATGTTTCCTTCAATTTTACCGATGGATCCTCGATTGACAATCGTTCCACCAGATCCAAACACCGTTCCGGTGATATTTCCGGCAGATGAAACAGTCAGCGTGCAACCAGTCACAACATAGTCACGATTGTCTTCCGTTGAAATCGTCGTATCCCCCGTAACATTAATTGTTTCTGCAACTACACGCACGGCATCCACGCCAAACAATTCTACAATCATCACAACCACTAATATAATCGCTTTTAACGCCCGAATTCGTTTCTCCATAGATTGTACCTCTCCCGCATACAACAAACTCTAGTTTCTTATGATAAACTTTACCATAATCATCAAATGTATGTCAAACAAATTCAATTTTAAGTTGATGCATTTCATCTTGGCATTGTATTAAACTCAATTTTTTGTTCTTTAATAGACTTTTGAATTGAAATAATACGCAATTTTTCTTACCGTCAGGCGTTGCCGGAGCCGCCTTTCTAATCATTTATATCTCTCATCACAATCTGCGCGTCGTACTGCTTCATGGTTGGATCTAAAATCTCTTTTATTGAATTATTATGGGAGACGCCATACACATTATCGTTGATATATTCCCCATAGCTTTCCGTGTAATCATACACCTTGAATGTCACATCAAATGGTGTCTGCGCCCGGATAATCTTCCCATCCAGTATCGCGGTTCCTTCCACTTCTATCTTTAAGTCATGGTCCGTCCTATTTTCCACATAGAAATATGGATTATTTGAAAATGCATTTTTGTCAAGCTCGTCAATGATATAGGAGTTAATGTACGTAATCCGCACCTGATCATTATCCACGACTACCTCGTCCCCTTCTTTTGGTTTTCGTTCATAGTTCGGAGCAATCTTGTTCTTGTCTGTAAAATACACATCCTGTATTTCATAGTCAAGCTGTTCTGCAACGCCCGCGTCATTCATCATCCATCCATTCTTATGTAGATTATTTTTCACTGTGTTGCGTACAATATTGCTCTCCGTGTTCCAGAGATCTTCTTTGATTGGATATTCGACTTCTTCCTGATCCGGAATATTTTCCATATGTATGTTTCCTTTCTCGCCTATAAGTTTTGTACAGCCCTTCATCTTATAGATGATTTAAGTGGTGATTTGGTTGGTTTTTCCTCAAAATCTTCTCATAGATTTCCTCAACGCCCGGATATCCCGCATCCTGTATTTCTTCCTTCGCCTGTGCAAGTGCACGTTCAAAAGAGTTCTGCATTTGTTCAAACCTCCGCATTGCGATTTTCTCTCCGAGTCCAATATGCCTTGCCTCTGCGCGAAATGATTCTTTTGTAATCTTGCGAATATCCAATTCTCCATCAATTGCCATTGCCATTTGTTCTGTACTCTCTTCGTAAATCATCGTTGAGACAATGTCATATGCCGGAGCAAGTCGGATTGTCCTTCGATCCTTACCATACAGTAATCCAATATTCTTAATATGATTGTCCGTGTTCCCGATTAAATAATTAAAGATACATATATCCCATAATTTCAATTGATCTTCCACCGGATTGTCTGAATACTGCCTTAATAATGTAAACACACGCTTTAAATACGAGTCCCCTATCTTCTCATATTTCTGAGAAGCCGGAACACCGAGTGCCTGTGCAAAATCTTCCTGTTGCAACCGGAACGGAACTTTTTTACCATCTATCACCCGGCTATCTTCCTGCATCAGCCGGTCAAAACGTTTTGTCGCAAACAATATATGCTCTCCTGTTCCAACTGATATAATGAAACTTTCCGGTACATCTATTCCCAATATCTTTGCTGTACGCAGACATAGTTGTTCATTTGCAACGATTCCGCTCAGCCGAACATGGCTTTGCTTTACAATATGTGTACTTGGTGCCGTCCCAAACGGCATATACCATCCATCTTTATTATCATAATATAAACCTGTTTTTCCGGACGCACCAGTCAATGATAAATGTGCCTTTGCCAGAAACTGGGCTGATTTTGAAGCCCCTTCTTTAGCAAATTCCAGCAATTCTTCCCTTGATATTTTTTTATACGACGGACTACATCCACCTGCACCCGGCTCACAAATCCGAACAGCACCCAGACACTCATTTCCAAGTCCCGCAAGCACAGACAAATAATCTTCCTCTGCAACATGCATCCATCCTGCCACACACCTTCTCGTATATCCTTCTGGCAGTAACCCTTCAAAATAGCATCGTGTCTCAAAGGGCGAAAAAGCATCTTCCTGAAAGGGCAAACTAATTGAAATCGGTTGATGACTTTGATTTTCCAGATAAGACTTCTCATATATAAATCTTGCATCTTCCCAAGTTTCACCCTGTATCTGTCCAGCCAGCACAAAATCCCCATCTTCTTCTATGTATACCTCTAATTTCCGCAACTCATGCTCTCCTTTCCACCGACAGATCCAATCCCAATATCATCAGAAGCTGTAATGTCTTTCCTATCTCCGCCGTCGCTTTCCCACGTTCAACATCTGAAATAAAGCTGACACTGAACCCCGTAAATTCTGCAAGAAACGCCTGTGTATAATGCAGTTCTTTTCTTCGCGTACGAATCGCTTCGCCTAATTCTTCTACACTTCTTATCTTCATATTTATCATTCCTCTTTGCCGTACGGCATAATTTTAAAATTCTTTTATAAAAATAAGCCGTTCGACTTAATTTTACTGTTGTTAGTATAATATAAGCCGTACGGCTATGTCAATTCACATTTTATTAAAATGGTCTTTTCGGATTCGCTCCATGCTCTCCAATCAGCTTCTCCATCCAGACCATATCATACCAGCGTCCAAACTTATACCCGCACTGATAGAACTGTCCGACCATGCGATAGCCAAGATGCGCATGGAATTCCACACTGTTGTTCGTCAGGTATTCGTCCTCCTTCGGCGCATAGGCGATACAGGCGTTCATGTTCAAAAATCCCTGTTCTTTCAATGCTTCTTCCAGTGCCGCATGCAGCTTCCCACCGATTCCCATATGCTTGCAGCTTTCATCTACATAGATGGACGTCTCAACTGCCCACGCATACGCTTCTCTGGCATGAAACTGCCCGGCATACGCATACCCAAGCACCTTTCCATCCTGCTTGGCAACAAGATATGGATACTTTGTTTTTGTCTGTCGGATTCGCTCGGTAAATTCCTCCAGCGTTGGTACTTCATATTCAAATGTAATGGCTGTATGTTGCACATACGGTGCATAAATGGCAAGCAGTGCGGCTGCATCTGCCTCATTTGCTTCGCGTATTTCAATCATTGCTTTTCCTCCTTGTGACAGAAGCTACATTCCCGATCATTCAAGTATATAAAATAAAAGAAAAATTGACAAGACTTCCCCTCTTCATTATAATAATGATATTATTACACTTGTAGGATTTAGGAGCTTTATCATGAAAAAAATGCCACAGATTACAGAAGCAGAATACGAAGTTATGCAAATAATATGGCATAATTATCCAATTAGCACAAATGAGATTACAGAACAGCTATTGCAGACAACTAACTGGAATCCACGTACAATCCAGACCTTAATTAAACGGCTGGCAACAAAAAATATTATTACCTATGAGAAGCAGGGACGTGTCTTTGTCTATACGCCACTGTTAAAGAAAGAGGACTATGTCAGTCAGCAAAGCAAGTCTTTCTTGGACAAATTTTTCAACGGGAATCTTTCCTCTATGGTCTCAACCTTTTTGGATCATCGAAATTTATCAAAGGCAGAAATTGATGAACTGAAATCACTACTGGAACAAGAAAACAAGGAGTAATCTCTATGGATAATTTTTTTATTCACTTCGTATTATGCAATATAACAATCGGTCTTTTCGTTCTTATACTTTTATGTATGAAGAGAATATTTAAACATTGTCTCACTCCCCGCATGCAGTTTAATCTTTGGATTCCATTTACGATTACACTGCTTGTTCCGTTTCTGCCAGTTTCATTTTCTACATTATCAACGAAAATGCAGGATCTGTTCCACCCGCTTGCACATTTTAGCCACACAGTCCATACCTCAAATACTTCGGAATATATATTCTCATCCACAAATCAAATATATGATTACGCAATCTCCATGCGTACACAGTTTCCAGTCTATATTTCTACCATTTTTTGTGTGATCTGGGGAATCGGCATGTTCATTATGCTATTTTCTTTTGTGCGTTCCCTTGTATTACTGCACCATATGCGCCGCACAGCAAACCTTATGCAGGACAAACGCATACACGCCATCTATATGACATGTCTTTCCGAATTACAGCTTCGCAAATCCATCCCACTGTATTCTTCATCCATAATCGACACACCTGTCTCCACAGGAATTCTACGTCCTGCCATCTTTCTGCCATTACACTGCATCTCCAACTTTGAAGACCAAGAAATCCGATATATATTATTGCACGAGCTTATGCACTGTTATTATAAAGATGCCATTTTCAATTACTGTATGAATATCATACGAATCTTATATTGGTTTCATCCACTCATTTGGCTTATCACAAAGGAATTTTATACGGAGCGTGAACTTGCTTGTGACACCTCCGTCTTACAGTTCCTTGGTGCAAACGAACAGATTTCATATGGCGTAACCCTGCTCCATTTTGTTGATAAGCAAACTAACACGCCCCTTTCCCTGCTAAATAATTTGAGTGAAAATGCCAAGCAGATGAAACGTCGGATTTTGAACATCAAACAACACCAGCCTCTGACTATTCAGAAGAAACTGCGCAGCATTTTATCCTTTCTGCTGTCACTTCTTGTAATCCTGTGTGGTACTCCCTGGCTGTCCGTTCATGCTTCTGACTCACTCCATTACCAGTGGGATACAAAATCGGTCTCCATAACTTCACTTGATTTATCTGATCAGTATCAGTTGTACTCTGGAAGTTTTGTTTTGTATGATATTGCCGAAGACACATGGAGCATATACAATCTGGATCAGGCAGTCACGCGTATTGCTCCAAATTCCACCTATAAACCGTACTGTGCCCTGTTCGGTCTTGATCAGCAAATCATCACGATTGATAATTCCAAATTAGAGTGGAATCATGAGTCATATCCTTTTTCCAACTGGGAAGCGGATCAAACGCTCTCCTCTGCAATGAAATATTCTGTCAACTGGTACTTCGACGCAATCCTGTCCAGACTCAGCACAGAAATGCAAAGCAATTATCTGCACCTGTTACAATATGGAAACCAGTCACCCAAAGATACATCCAGTATATTTGGAATGGAAACTTCTCTGAAGATTTCTCCAGTCGAGCAGGTACTTCTGCTGACCAGACTATATAAAAATGAACTTTCTTTTTCCACCGACCAGATGAATGCCGTCAAGGACTCCCTTTACATAACCTCATCTACACATGGAAAACTATATGGAAAAACCGGAACCGGACGGATAGATGAGAAAGATACGAACGGATGGTTTATCGGATATGTGATTTCAGATACAAACACGTATATCTTTGCAACCAATATACAGGCTTCTGACTACGCGAACGGTAAAACCGCATCTACACTCACATTGGCGGTTCTGTCGATGCTTCATCTCTGGGACGAATCGTAGGAAGCTCCAGCTCCTTTTCCTCTACGTGATTGGATAAGATTCGAAATGTTCCATCCGAAAAAGTCTGTACAACCAGCTTATTCACAAATGCACAATCAGAATTTTTATCTGGCCAGACACCATCTACATACAGGCTTAAAGTTCCATCTGCATTATATTGATAATCAACCACTTCTCCAAAAGGTGAATATGGATAATTGTACACAATATCCTGATAATACACATGTTTTTCCGCATCATAGGTATATGCATTTCGGAGCTGTTCTATGGTAACCGGAAGATATGTTGTCATAATCCGTTCAAACAGGTCGCCCGGAATGCAATCTGTAGATTCTCTATATGGCTCGCCATATGCAATATGATATAAATCCTCAAAAATTCCATCCATCAGAATATCATTTGCCGTCTCTGTGTTCCAATCTATCAAAAGCAAATTGTATTTTTGATAATCCAAACCGGATACATATTTCTCCGTCAATGCCTTACACGTATCGGAAAGTGGTTTTACACGCCAATAATTACACAGACTCGCATGTACGGGAATATATTTGTAAGCATAGATAAAATATCCCTTCTCTGTATAATTGATAAATTTGACATCATATGCATTTCTTCCGATCATCGACGGTCTCTTGTTTTCATCTGGTCGAATACCTACATAATACGTTTGTAATTGCCCGTTACGATGTACAAATGTAATTCCTGTCAGCAGCCCATCCTCCAACACACTATATACAGTTACATCTGCATCTACGCCCTCCTGAACCGACTCATAAAATGCGACTAGCAAATCACCATTTCTCATATCTTCGCCATCAGTTACCGCCACGACTCCAGAATTTGCCAGTCTGCTTACCACCTCACTTCTCTGTTCGTCCGTAAAATTCTTTATATTCGATGTATAAAATAATCCATCTTCAAGTTCTACGTGTTCATACACATCCCAGATGCTTTCTGCATGCTCCATAATTGATGCATCTATCTGCTCTTTTTCCTCATTCGTCAGCAATTCTGTTTCTGGCTTTGGAAATATATTGTTTTCATCCGAAATCCCATACCGTTCCTGCCATTCCTCATCCGTATAACGATCACTATGCCACCAATGTTCTCCCTCGGAATTATTTATTATGCGATTTTGCAAATAATGAATTGTACCATTTTCATTTTTTACTGTTACCATATGTGCAAATAACCGGGAAGTATTTTTCAAAGGAAAAACCGCGTTTACTGTAAGTGTCATTGAACCATCTGCATTTTGCACACAACCGACAACCTCGGAATACGGAATTTCCGCATAATCTATCTCATCCATACTCCGTGGTCGAAAAAGATATGTTTGTGTGTCCGAATTATACCGAAGCAGTTTGCGCAATGTTTCAACTTCAATTGGGAAATGCATCCTTATTACATTTTCGAATTCATCCTGTGGAATCTGATATTCCATTCCAACCGACAAATCCTCGCTCCTTTTGTATGGACATTCTTTCTGATAACATTCCTGATAAAATTTGACAAAGATATCATAGAAATCCAGCTGTCCCCAATGTTCAGCATCCCAATCTACAAGAAATACATTATTCAAACTATACGAAATAGGTTCTATATAAGCTTCATTCATTGCCTTATACGCCGCATCTAATACTTCCACACGAAACGCAATATGTTCCTCTTCCGGTGCCGCAAGCAACGCCGACATCTGATCAGAAACCCAATACCCTTCTATAAACAAATACCCCTCCTGCGTATAACAAAACTCCGTTGCATCATACTCCTGCAAATCTGAAATCTCCATTTGTTGATTATGATATTGTATATACTGTTGCTCAATGGTCACTTTTTCCCCACGTGACAAAAGACGATATACCCAAAACTTCTGATCCAATGCAATACGAAATATAATACAGTCTGCATCCTTTGTCTGTTTTTTACTCTGAATAAACGCCTGCAATTGTTCTGCACATGCCATATCGACTTTGTTTTCCACATCAACAGCAACATAGCCAAGTGAGCCAATTCCCTGCACAACCTGTGTTTGTTTTTGAACATCCGTTATATCATTGCTGGCATCATCATAAATGGATTGATAGACACGCAAGCACTGATCCAGAGTCCCTTCATCTAAAATACCGGTCTGCTCCTCTTCGCTTTCAATTCTGATATTTCCCTTTCCGTTGTTGTGCAAACACCCTGTCAAAAGGAATATCATACTTATCACCATAGCTATCAAGCGTTGTTTTTTCATCTGTTTTCCTCCTAATACTACATTTGTAATATTTATATATTACAGCTGTAGTATTAGTTTGTCAAATCAAACAACATCCGCGATTATCGCAATCCCACGGATATGAATTCCACCCATATTTTAACGTCGCATCAAACTGTTTCGGATAATCGAACACCACATCCTTGCCTATCGTTATAAAATACCGTGGCAATTTATTTCCATGATTCCCATCATTTGAATTCATCTCATACAAAGCGCAATGAATCTGAAATTCCGCTTTTTCATCCATCAGATTATAGAGTCTGCTCTGCAATTTGCTCCATCGTTTTCCCATTGTACTCCTCCTTTGGACGCTTCTTTTGACCCAGTATCGTGACAAAAGCTCCGTCCCCCGATTAACTATACACTACGATAGCCATATATTTTTGTCAACAAAAAAGACTTCCCACTTTTGGGGAAGCCATTCCTGCATCTATATCTGTAACTACTTACACTGAATCATAAATGTATCTTTTATTCTCCTGATGTATCGAGTTCCCCAGTGGCATTGCTAATTGTTGTTTCCACATCTACAACCTCTGGTCCATCCGCAAATGCATCCGTATTATTTGCTTCTTCGGTTGCACTTATCTGCTCCTTTTCTTCTTCATCCTCCCACAGCGATTTATGTTCTTTGCGTTTTCGCATCTCCAGCATCGCCGCTGCATTTTTTGCCATCATATAAAGCTTCGGATCGTATTCCATCAGCTTTTTCTCATCTTTCGCCGGAACCTTGTCCCCATGCATAATGCGCCTTGCAACAAGCATGATCTTGTTCATTTCTTTTGCCTGATCTGCCATAGCGTCCGACTGCTGTTTGCTTGCTATCTTGTCCGAGATCATGCGCCACTGTTCCATCAGTTTGTCCATGTAATCCTGATATTCCTGTCTCTTCTCATCGACAGCACTGTATTGCAGCTCAAGAATCGCCGACTCATCCTTGTAAACTTCCGCGCCATTCTCGGTCGTCTTTATCTTCTCTTCGAGTTTCTGTTTCTGCGCATACAATTCCTTCTGCTTCGAGTAATAGGTTTTGATCTGTACGTTGTACCGCTCTCTTGCATCTTCAATCTTCATACCTGTCACCTCTATCCCCGGAAATCAAATTTCTGTCCAACGCTCTTTTCACTTTCTGTGAGTACATTTCGCTCGGAGTTCTCATATGCATAAGAAGAAACTTTGTCAATCAGCTCTTCCATTGAACCGGCTGTGATCTGCACGTATTCCTTCTCATCTGCAATCGTTGTTTCCTCATTTTTGGATTCTTCCGCGCGCTTCTCATCGGTCTTCTTTTCTGCTGTTTTTTTCTCAGCAAGCTTCTGATCTTTCGCCTTTTCCGCTTTCTTCTGTGCAGCCTTCTTCTCTGCTGCTTTCTTTTCCGCCTTCTTTTTCGCCGCCTTTTCCACAGTTGCAAAGAAAGTTGCCTTTCCATTTGCGTCAACCGACATACCAAAGTTATTTACACTGGCACCGCTGCTTGTCAGACTGTTTTTTGCCTCCTGCAGCTTTGCCTGTGACATCGCAATAATTCCTTCATATTTTCTCCGGAAAGACTCATCCGTTGCCATCTTCTCAATTTTCTCATCGTCGATCAGAACAACCTGCTTGCTCGCATTTCCATATGCCGCCGCATTTGCCTGCACCTGTGATTTCATGTCCTTGCTTACAAGTATAAAATCCATATTTCCAAACTTGGCTTTCAGTTTGTTGTAATAGTCCTTCGCTTTGTCAGACAGCTCCACATTTCCGATTACCGTCCCATATCCGTTCTTCGTTGTCGGCACGAGCGAACCTGTCGTATCGGCTGGGTTGAAGGTCGTTGCCTTCACGTTGTCTGTCTCTGTTTTCTGTGCATCTGTTTTCTCCGCATTCTTCCGGTCTGTCTTCGTGTTATTCGTGCGGGTGTTGTTCCACGTGTTGTTCGTCTGCTGATACGCAGATACTCCATATAAATTTGCCATTTCTTTCTCTCCCTTCATGTAATATGTAATGCCCCCTCACATCCGTTCGGCGGCTGGTCGTCGGAACCGATCCTAAATATGAACTTCGTTCATATCGGTTTCTCCTCATACCTGTGCTGTAAAGCTTCCTCTGCCACTGTGATTGCGTCGCAGAAATCGTTTGATTTCCTCTGTTATCTCTGTAAATGTCTGTGCAGCTTCCTGCTGCCTGCGTGCCATGCTTGCATCACCGGCTGTCTTCTGCAATTCCGGCGGTTTTATTTTTTCATGTGACTCTACATTTGCAATTTCTACCGTTTCGTATACATCAGACATTTCCGATTTTACATCAGATTGCGGTTCATCCACTTCCTCAGCCTCTGCATCTGCCTTATTTTTATTGTCGACTTTTGAATCTTCTGTCGTTTCTGCCTGCTCTGTATCCTTTTGATGCTCCATTTTCTCTGCAGATTCCTCTGCTGCCTCCCTGCGCAGCTCTTGTTCCTCCGGAAGCTCCTCATATGCCCGGCTCTTCTCAAACGCCTGATGTGCATCACGGATCATGCACACCTCATTATTCAGCCGCTGCATAAGCACTACCTTCTTGTCCTTCGGAATATACGGATTGCTTGCGATTTCCTTCGCCTGTGCCGCAAAGCTTCCCATGCGGTTCAATTTGAGTCGTTGTACATCTTCCTTTGTCCGGCAATTTTTCAGTGCGTTTTCATACGCTTTCTTCTCCGTCTGCGCTTTCTCATATTCCGCAAGTGCTTCCGGATCATGTTCTTTCAGATATGCGATTTCCTCTTCCGTCAAGGTTCCGCCGGTTTTCAACTTCGTATACAGCTCACTGGTCGCAGAACGCTCCCTCTCCGTCTGCGCCTGTCGTTCCAGATTGTCCAACAGGATCTCATCCTGCGTCATACCCTCTGTATCCTTCTTACTGTTGATATCCTGTTTCTTTTTCTGCCATTTCAGATCCAGCATTTGCAGACTGACCTGACTTTGAATCGTTCCTGTATACATCGTCTCACCTCCCGATTTATACTGTTTCACCTGCGTTTCCATGATACAGGCTCCGATCTTTTTATCACAACTATAAATTACGCATTTTCACATAGGAAATAAGCCCACTACAAGGGTAAAGAAATAATACAGAAATAGGTATAGTAATCCCCTATACCTCTGAAAACCTTATTACTTCATCCTTGAAGTTTTTTGAACTCAATTCCTTTTGAGCTTTTATATGTATGTTATCGGATTGGGAAGGGGATTGGTTAACCTTTTAAATCAAGTAATATAAATAAAAGCCAAGAATATATAAATATATCTCTTCTAATCTAAACAGACGTACAAGCCATAGGTTCCACTGCAATCCCCAACGGATCACATACTTTTCTAAGACTTTCTGCGTCACGTTCATTTCCAAAAATGAGCATTTTCTTCAGATTTGGGAACTGCTCCATCTCCGATTTTGTTACTTTTCTGAAATCGAATCTTTCGTCTCTTCCGTCCCACTCTGGTGCTATCTGCATATAGATTTCGTCGGAACCATCCATATTAATTTCCTTGACCAGCCCTGCAAGACTTGCCGGAATCGGTAATTCCTTAAAGAAGCTTACCGCGGCGCGTACATTTTTATCTGTTCCAAGATTCCAATGTGCTTTTTTGAAAATCATATAATCATATATATCAAAATATGGTTTCAAGACTTCCTGATTATACATGAGCTCCTGTATCACGGCGAGCTTAAAATTAAATGTATCGAATATCAGACAAGGTTCATCCGAAACCGTGATATTATAGTTCTCATCACTCTTTGGACGTTCCGGTTTGAATCCGATATATACATCTAATAGAATTTGATCTCCATCATAGACCGGAATATCTTTTCTCTTTAATTCATCTTCTACCTTCAGAACAATATCCATATGAATCTGCCGAACCATATTCCCCTGCTCATCCTTAATTTCTGAATTATAGCCGTAGCCTAAAATATATGGATATAATCTGTCGTGTGACATATTTTGATTTAAGACTTTTAGTCCACCAATATAACATTTTTCTGTCTTTGATTCTGCGAATACTTTTTTCCCTGTAACATACATCGTCATAGATGTAATATTATGCGTCTCATCTATATAAGCTTTCTGTTTTTTTAAGTTCCGAAGATATGCAGTTGCCCCCTCAAACGATATTCCCAGCTCATCATAGAAATACTCAAAATGATTATCACTTTGAACATTTATCCGAGCCTCACCGAATAATGCACGTATATCTTCATAGGAAAGTGGGAATGTCAGCAAATTGCCATTCAATACTACACCATTATCCAAAACCTCTACCTGATTCATTACTTATTGCACCCCCTCTTTCAATGTTAAATAGGAATTTACGAATATATTGTACCATAACAACTATAATCTTCAATCAATAATCAGAATCAATGGCATATTGCACAAAAAGAGGAAACATCGCACATGCTTCCTCTTTCCTTGCTCTTACTTATATTGTCATCTGAGACATTTTGCTTAAATCCATATCAGTGAATAATCTCTCCTACCGAAGTAATCCACTTTCCTTTAGCAAAATCTCCAGGTCGGTTCCTTCCACAGCTTTTATTACTTTCTTTAAGACAATCTTTTCTTTGAGAGAAAGCGGAAGTTCATCAATCGGCTTTTTATCAACTGCATAATATGCGGCCCGCAGCAATTCCCGTACATCGTACTTAGAACCCCACACTTCCGGAACACCACGATCTACGTTCATAAGTGTGTAAACTGCTTCCATACCCGTACGGATGGAGTATTCTGTTGTGAAAATAGTATCTCTCGGTGTCTCCGCAAACTGTCCCAGGAATGCAAAATTGACAGCGCCTTCCGGAACAACGAGCGGACGATCACTTTCTTTTCTTGGCTGGAAGAACGCATTGATATATGGCATGAAGCAGGTTGTTGTATTGCAGCGATTTTTTGCCCAATCGTCAATCTGATCTGTCGGCACGCCAATGTGATACAGCCACTCCCGGCAAACTTCTTCACCTGTACAATCCCGCATTGCCTTCTTCACATAATTTCCTTCTTTATTTGTTGTAAGTGCATATACCCAGATCAAAACTGTATTTTTATCCTGCGCTTTAAACTGCGGCTGACGATTGATTGTCCATGAAAGATACCAGTTGTCGGTACTATCCTTCACTGTCACAATTCCTCCGGTTGTTACCTTTCCCTCTCTCGGATCCCGCTTGCAAATGCTGATAATCTTCTGGATAATCTCTTCATCCGAGGTTTCCACTGTTGCACTCATCCAGTTTGTTGCCTCAAAATTGTCGCAGAATTTATCCGGATTACCATACTCGCCATTCTTTGCCTGTGCAGCAATATTCTTCCACAAATCCCAAGATTCGCCTGCACCGTTTTTAATCCGGCTCAAATCCGGCGCTGTATTCTGATCTCCATAGCAGGAAGTATCTGTACAGCATCCATTTGTTATAAAGACCAGATCATCCTCAATCAAATCAATTGTACCAGGTTTTCCATCCTTCTCATATACAATCTGTGTGGCAGTTTTTTTACCATTTTCATCTTTGATAACAACATTTTTGACATCCATGCCATACTCGACTGACACGCCATGGCTTTCGAGATATTTTACAAGCGGAAGAATCATGCTCTCGTATTGATTGTATTTCGTAAAGCGGAGTGCGGAAAAATCCGGAAGTCCATCAATATGATGGCAATATCTGCATAAATACCGTTTCATTTCCAATGCAGATGACCATCTCTGGAATGCAAACATGGTCTGCCAGTACAGCCAGAAATTCGTGTCCCAGAAGGAATCCGGCAATATCTCACTGATTTTCTTATCCTCCAAATCTTTTTCCGGTGTCATAAACAACTTTGACAATGCCAGGGCTGAATCCTTATCAAGTGTAAATTTCTTATCTGTATGTGCATCCTGCCCGCATTTCTCAGAAGCTCTGCAAAGGGAATAATTCGGATCATGCTTGTTTAACCAATAATACTCATCCAGGACAGAGACGCCCGGCGTCTCTATCGAAGGAACATCCCGGAACATATCCCACATACATTCAAAGTGGTTGTCCATTTCTCTTCCGCCACGCATGTAAAAGCCTTTTCGGACATCCTTTCTTCCATCGCAGCTGCCTCCGGCAAGATCCAGCTTCTCAAGGAGATGAATACGCTCTCCCTTTACCTGCCCATCCCTCACCAGATAAAAGGCGGCAGAAAGCCCAGCCAATCCTGTTCCAATGATATATGCTGATTTCCGGTCAGCACCCTCCGGTTTTTCTGGTCTTGCAAATGCTTCATAAGTTCCTGCTGAATAATACATAATAAACACACTCCTTTTTTGTTTAAACTGTGACATTTTTCTTTGTTTCCATATACACAGTATATCCACAAAATCTTCTTCCTACTATGCACAAAAAAAGAGAACTGTCATAGAAAGCGACAATCCTCTTACATTGCATCCATATACGACAAACTACGGGGTTTGTCGCAATCAGTTCTTGTTCAGTTTTGCATTATTCAATGCATGCGCGAAAGATCCCTGAATCAATGCATTCAATCTTTCTATGATCTGTTTCGGATCCTCCTTCATCCCCTTGTCAATCCATTCTAACACCAGTCCGACAAACCCATATTTGTAAAAATCCGCAATGAATGTTTTATCCTCTTCCCGCACAACCATACCTTCCGCTTTTTCTTCAAGTACATCATATATCAGCTGATACGTTACTTTATACAAATAGCGGTAAATATATCCTCGCGGAGCATTATGATAGATGTTGACAACAAAGGGTTCGTCCTTTTTCAGTAGATGAAATATTGCCAGAAATCCTTCCTGCCATGTATCATATGTTTTATTCTGTTTCAGGACATGATCTGCATCTGTTTCGCAAATCCATTCAATCAACTCATATATATCATGAAAATGATAGTAAAAAGTCTGCCGGTTTATCCCACATTTTTCCGTAATGTCATTGATTGTTATTTTATCAATTGATTTTTCTAATAATAATTCCTTAAACGCAAATGCAATTGCAAACTTTGTCGTTGCCTTGCTCATGCTGCCTGACACCTCCTATCTGTTCCGCTGTTTTCACCTGCCAAACATAGCTTTGACTAAGTAGAATTATCAAACTCAACCATTGGTTGGGAGAGATGTTGTGTTTGATAAATTCACCTTTCATCAACAATATGTCCTAAACTACATTTAATTTCTCTATTATCTTAGCTAGTCCTTTCGGATTATCAATGTTAACCTCATGTCCTGAATTTTCAATCGTGCTGAATTTAGCTCTTGATAGTCTTTCGGCAATCTTTACCGCTGCCTTTTTATTAACATTATCCTTTTCTCCACAAAGAACAAGTACAGGACAAGCAACATTTTCAAGCTCACTTGCAAAATTCATATTAGCCATCGAATTTGTAAGGGTAATAAAGTCCTTTTTTGTTAGTCCTATATCTTTGAACTGACTTTCAGGCATAAATTTAAATAACACATTCTGTACCTTGAGCAGAAATTTCGGCATATTATACTGCGGTGCAATAAGTATAAGTGACTTTACTTTTTGTGGGTAATCGATAGCATAATTCAATGCCAAAACCGCTCCAAGTGAAAGACCACACAAGTTTAATGGCCCAGAAAAATTATTACAATATTCACAAAAGGAACTATACATTTTAGTGTAATAACAGTTTTCTTCAGTAAAAAAATCGCTTAGTTCCGGACAGATTGTTTCAACAGTATTGGATAAATATGATACTGTTTCATCCCAACTTGAAGCATTTTGCCCCATTCCATGTAAAAGTATATATTTCATTTGACACCTCTTTTTTATATGACATATTTCATTGACTTCAAAGTTTTCTATCAATCAAAGCTGATTATATCATAGCCAATGTTATTCTGCACCCTCAATTTAAGAATGCGGAGCTTTACACTCCACACCCAAACTACACATATATCAACTCTATTAATACAATTTTCTCTGCCGAACTTCGCACATTATTCATCAGCCCTACCCACTTCATTTGATCGAAAGTTTCTGCAATTCCTTGCGCTGTTTTGCATTGAATATACTCTTTGTTTCGGCAAGCTCCTTTTCCACATTTGCAAGCTGTTGCTCCCTCCCATAAATAGCAGTATTCTGTTTCTCCAGTTTATTGTAAATATCCGCAAGCCTCGGATACTTGGAAGCAAACGATACAATTTAAGCTGCTGTATCATAAGGATGCGGAAAGAGCAGAACAGATAAAACAGATTAAAGGATGGTAAAAAATAGCTCCAGTGAATATGTGTGTTCACTGGAGTTTTTATCTGAAATGATATTTTAAGGATTGATAAATCGAATTTAGTCTGTTACAATCGGCTCATGGGTGCTACCATAACGGTAGGCGGTTAGTCCTTCAACAGAGGGACTGTGACCCTCTGATTACATAGAAATCCCCAGCTTGTCTGTCGGAAATCTTGCTAAAGGAGGGGATGCCAATGCTGACTATTGAAGGTCTGATTGCAGTTATTAGCTTATGCTTGACTGCTTTTGGACTTGGATATGCCATCGGGAGCAATAAAACACAAAAATAGCCGCCCTGTCTGGTAAACTAAGCGGCATTTTTGTCAATCTAATTTACTTGGGCTGACCGTCTATCGGTAGCACCTTTTCTACCATTATATTAACACTATGTATCTCATATGTCAAAGATTTTTCTCCAACGGATATCTAAATTCGCTGGAGTTTTTATTTTTGGCACCGTATTAGCGCCGCTAACTCTATCTTTACTATTCTTTTCACTTATTTCATGTTACAAAAAGGGCTTCCCGATTACTCGGAAAGCCCCATAAAATCTAACCTTTTGAGGTGCTATCAAAGATTACTCGATGATAGTAGCAACTCTTCCTGAACCTACTGTTCTACCACCCTCACGGATAGCGAATGTAAGACCCTGGCTCATAGCGATTGGGTGGATGAGCTCGATTGTCATCTCTACGTTATCACCAGGCATGCACATCTCTGTACCAGCTGGAAGGTTACATACACCAGTTACATCAGTTGTTCTGAAGTAGAACTGTGGACGATAGTTGTTGAAGAATGGTGTATGACGACCACCCTCGTCCTTTGTCAGAACGTAAACCTGAGCTGTGAACTTTGTATGACATGTGATTGAACCTGGCTTACAAAGAACCTGTCCACGTACGATATCCTCTCTCTTGATACCACGAAGAAGAGCACCGATGTTATCACCAGCCTGACCTTCGTCAAGGAGCTTACGGAACATCTCGATACCTGTTACAGTTGTCTTCTGCTTCTCTGGCTTGATACCAACGATTTCAACTTCGTCGTTAAGATGAATAACACCAGCCTCAACTCTACCAGTTGCAACAGTACCACGACCTGTGATTGTGAATACGTCCTCAACAGGCATGATGAAGTCCTTATCTGTATCTCTCTGAGGATCTGGAATGTAAGAATCTACTGTATCCATAAGTTCCATGATCTTGTCGCCCCAAGGACCCATTGGATCTTCAAGAGCCTTAAGAGCAGAACCCTTAACGATTGGGCAATCTGTGAAATCATACTCTTCAAGCTGCTCTGTAACTTCCATCTCAACGAGCTCAAGAAGCTCCTCATCGTCAACCATATCGCACTTGTTCAAGAATACTACGATATAAGGTACACCTACCTGACGTGAAAGAAGGATATGCTCCTTTGTCTGAGCCATAACACCATCAGTTGCAGCAACAACGAGGATAGCACCATCCATCTGTGCAGCACCAGTGATCATGTTCTTTACATAGTCAGCATGGCCCGGACAGTCAACGTGTGCGTAATGTCTCTTCTCTGTCTCGTACTCAACGTGAGCTGTAGAGATAGTGATACCTCTTTCTCTCTCTTCTGGAGCCTTATCGATGTTCTCGAAATCTGTAGCTGTGTTACCAGCAACTCTAGCAGCCAATACCTTTGTAATTGCAGCTGTTAAAGTAGTTTTACCGTGGTCAACGTGTCCGATTGTACCAATGTTACAATGTGGCTTTGATCTGTTAAACTTTTCCTTTGCCATTATAATTTCCTCCTTAATATAGCCCCTCCGGGCATTTTATTGCCCTTTCCGGGCGTTTACTCGGCTAAAAATCATTATATTAAAATATAGCGATATTTTCAAGCATTTTTATAAATTTATACCACAAATATACTTTGCAGACAAATTATGCGTTCTTGTTTGCAAGAACCTTCTCCTGAATGTTCTTTGGACACTGCTCATACTTCTCGAAGAACATTGAGTAGTTACCACGTCCCTGTGTAGAAGAACGAAGCTCTGTAGAGTAACCGAACATCTCAGCAAGTGGAACCAATGCCTTAACAATCTTTCCACCACCGATATCGTCCATGCTCTGGATCTGTCCACGCTTTGCATTCAGGCTACCGATTACATCACCGAGATATTCCTCAGGCATTGTAACCTCAACCTTCATGATAGGCTCAAGAAGCACTGCTCCACCCTTTGCCATAGCATCCTTGAATGCCATAGAACCAGCGATGTGGAATGCCATCTCTGAAGAATCGACTTCATGGTAAGAACCATCATAAACGTTTGCCTTAACACCAAGTACCGGATATCCGCCAAGAATACCAGCCTTTGCTGCTTCCTCGATACCTTCACCAACAGCTGGGATATATTCCTTAGGAATAGCACCACCGACAACAGTTGACTCGAAAATAAACTGCTCTTCGCCGTTTGGATCCATAGGCTCGAACTTAACCTTACAGTGACCATACTGACCACGACCACCAGACTGCTTCGCATACTTGCTATCTACATCAACAGCCTTTGTAAATGTCTCCTTGTAAGCAACCTGAGGTGCACCAACGTTTGCCTCAACCTTAAACTCACGGAGAAGACGATCAACGATAACTTCCAAGTGAAGCTCGCCCATACCTGCGATGATTGTCTGACCTGTCTCTTTGTCTGTATGTGCACGGAATGTAGGATCTTCTTCAGCAAGCTTTGCCAAAGCTTCACCCATCTTACCCTGATCATTCTTTGTCTTTGGCTCGATAGCAAGCTCAATAACCGGCTCAGGGAATTCCATAGACTCAAGGATTACCGGATGCTGCTCGTCACAGATTGTATCACCGGTTGTTGTAACCTTGAATCCAACTGCTGCAGCGATATCACCAGAGTAAACCTTGTCAATCTCTGTACGTGAATTTGCATGCATCTGAACGATACGTCCTACACGTTCCTTCTTACCCTTTGTTGCGTTCAGTACATAAGAACCTGAGTTCAATGTACCGGAATATACTCTGAAGAATGCTAACTTTCCTACGAAAGGATCTGTCATAATCTTAAATGCAAGTGCTGCAAATGGAGCCTCATCAGATGAAGGACGAGTTACCTCGTTACCATCTTCGTCTGTACCTGTGATATCAGGGATATCTGTAGGAGCAGGCATATACTCAATGACACCATCAAGCATCTTCTGGACACCCTTGTTCTTGTATGCAGAACCACAGAATACAGGAACTGCCTCGTTTGCGATTGTACCCTTACGGAGTGCAGCCTTCATATCAGCGACAGATGGCTCCTCACCCTCAAGATACTGCATCATAAGGTCATCATCAAGCTCACAACACTTCTCTACCAGATTCTCATGCCACTTATCAGCAAGCTCCTTCAAATCTGCAGGAACCTCTGTGATCTCGATATCTGTACCCTCATCGTTCTTATAATAGTATGCATCCATCTCGAACAGATCGATCAGTCCGATGAAATCATCCTCCTGTCCGATTGGAATCTGTACAGGAATTGCATTCTTGCCAAGACGGTCAATGATTGTCTGTACAGACATGAAGAAGTCTGCACCCATCTTATCCATCTTATTGATAAATGCCATACGTGGAACATTGTATGTGTCAGCCTGACGCCATACGTTCTCTGACTGTGGCTCAACACCAGCCTTTGCATCAAATACACCAACTGCTCCGTCCAATACACGAAGTGAACGCTCTACCTCAACAGTAAAGTCTACGTGTCCCGGAGTATCGATGATGTTGATACGGTGCTCTAAAGCACCTGGCTTCTTCTTATGATGATCCTCTAATGTCCAGTGACATGTTGTAGCAGCAGATGTGATTGTGATACCACGCTCTTTCTCCTGCTCCATCCAGTCCATGGTAGAAGCGCCATCATGAGTCTCACCAATCTTATAGTTTACACCGGTATAGTAAAGAATTCTCTCTGTAAGAGTTGTCTTACCAGCATCAATATGTGCCATGATACCGATGTTTCTTGTTCTATCAAGTGGATATTCTCTTCCAGCCAAGGTTTTTTCCTCCTTATTTTAGTATATATGCACCCGAAAACTAGAATCTGTAATGAGCAAATGCCTTGTTTGCCTCTGCCATCTTGTGCATGTCTTCTTTTCTCTTAACAGATGCGCCTGTATTGTTTGCTGCATCCATAAGCTCTTTTGCAAGTCTTTCTTCCATAGTCTTCTCACTTCTTGCACGTGAGTAAGTTGTCAGCCAACGAAGTGCTAAAGCCTGTCTTCTGTCAGGTCTTACTTCGATTGGAACCTGGTATGTTGCACCACCGATACGTCTGGCCTTAACCTCGAGTGATGGCATGATATTATTCATAGCAGCATCAAAAACCTCTAAAGCCTCCTTACCAGTCTCGTTTGCGATACGATCAAAAGCACCGTAAACGATCTTCTGAGCAACACCCTTCTTACCATCAAGCATGATGTTGTTGATAAGCTTTGTAACGATCTTATTGTTATAAATTGGATCCGCTAATACGTCTCTTTTTGCAATATGTCCTTTACGTGGCACGGTTCTTCCCTCCTTAATTATTTTTGGATCATTCAATCCGAATTAATTCAACGGTACTCACATTCCCCTCAATAGAGATACAGCAAACCGTTACCTGCTGTACTTGAGTATTGTGGAAATGTGTTCGTGCGGAAATTGCTATCTTTCCTTCTATAAATAATGGAAAACATAACCCACTTTCGCACTTTTTAGTTCTTGAAATACGAACTGTTACAATACTAATCTACCGACTTATTTTGCATCCTTCGGTCTCTTAGCACCGTACTTAGAACGTGCCTGACGTCTCTTAGCAACACCTGCTGTATCAAGAGTACCTCTGATAATATGGTATCTTGTACCAGGTAAGTCCTTTACTCTACCACCACGGATCAGAACAACGCTGTGCTCCTGAAGGTTGTGACCTTCACCCGGGATGTAAGATGTAACCTCGATTCCGTTTGACAAACGAACTCTGGCGATCTTTCTAAGAGCTGAGTTAGGCTTCTTAGGAGTAGCTGTCTTAACTGCTGTACAAACACCTCTCTTCTGTGGTGAAGCTGTATCAGTAGGCTTTTTCTTAAGTGAGTTGTAACTTCTTAAGAGCGCTGGTGCAGTAGACTTCTTCTCTACAGTCTGTCTTCCCTTTCTAACTAACTGGTTAAAAGTTGGCATGTTTTCACCTCCATTCAAATATTTTACACCATGCATACACAAGTATGCACACAAATTACATGCCTTAAACGCATGCTTGACTATTATATTATCGAAATCGTCGGATGTCAACAGGAAAACCCGCAAAATATAAGAAAAAATTTCATTTTTTAGAAAATAAAGTATTTCATAAGAAAACACACATGGCTGATAACAACCATGTGTGTATTTTTATTACTCTTCGATATTCACAGTTTCTTCTACTGTAATATCTGCATCTTCAAAACCATCTGTATCTTCGCCTGTTACCTCAGACATATCGATGTTTCCATCACCTGTATCAAGCTTTACAGAACGATAACGCTTCATACCTGTACCAGCAGGAATCAGCTTACCAATCAGAACGTTCTCCTTCAGACCAATCAACGGATCAACCTTACCCTTGATAGCAGCATCGGTCAATACCTTTGTTGTCTCCTGGAAGGATGCAGCTGATAAGAAAGAATTTGTAGCAAGGGATGCCTTGGTGATACCAAGCATAATCTGTGTTCCCTTTGCCGGCTCCTTGCCTTCTGCCTCCAGCTTCTCGTTCAGCTCTGCGAATTCAAGTGCATCTACATTGATTCCCGGCAGATACTCACTGTCTCCACTTTCCTCAATACGGATCTTCTTTAACATCTGACGCACGATAACCTCGATATGCTTATCGTTGATCTCAACACCCTGCAGACGGTATACCTTCTGTACTTCCTGGATCATGTAATCCTGTACAGCACGTACGCCCTTGATCTTCAAGATATCATGTGGATTTACAGAACCCTCTGTCAGCTCATCACCAGCTTCAAGTACCTGTCCATCCTGTACCTTCAAACGTGAGCCGTAAGGAATGAGGTAAGCCTTTGCTTCGCCTGTCTCCTGATTTGTAATAACTACTTCACGTTTTCTCTTTGTCTCACGGATCTCAACCACACCACCAAGTTCTGTGATGATTGCAAGTCCCTTTGGCTTTCTTGCCTCGAACAACTCCTCAACTCTAGGAAGACCCTGTGTAATATCTCCACCGGCCACACCACCTGTATGGAATGTTCTCATTGTAAGCTGTGTACCAGGCTCACCGATTGACTGCGCAGCGATGATTCCGACTGCCTCACCAACCTGAACAGCCTGTCCGGTTGCCATGTTTGAACCATAACACTTGGAACATACGCCAAGGTGTGAACGACAGGTGAGAATCGTACGAATCTTGATCTTCGCATCTCTTCTTGGTTCTGCCTCACCCTCAAGTGTGAATGGAACACCATCCTTATCTACACCATTCTTCAAAACGTTCTCTGCACGCTTTGGAGTGATCATATGGTTAGCCTTCACAAGCATGTTACCATCTTTATCGAAAATGCTTTCAGCCGCATAACGACCTGTGATACGATCCTTCAGGCTCTCGACTACACGGTCACCTTCCATAAATACTTCAACATACATGCCTGGCTTCTCATCACGATCCACACTACAATCTACATCACGGATGATAAGATCCTGTGATACATCAACCAGACGACGTGTCAGGTATCCGGAATCGGCTGTACGAAGGGCTGTATCAGAAAGTCCCTTACGAGCACCATGTGCAGAGATAAAGTACTCCAATACGTCAAGACCTTCACGGAAGTTTGACTTGATTGGGAGCTCGATAGTACGTCCTGATGTATCTGCCATCAATCCACGCATACCAGCCAGCTGCTTGATCTGCTTATCACTACCACGGGCACCGGAATCTGCCATCATGTAGATGTTGTTATACTTGTCAAGTCCATCCAACAGAGCCTTTGTAAGCTTGTCATCGGCATCCTGCCATGTCTTGACAACGGCATGATAACGTTCTTCGTCGGTCAGATATCCACGACCGAACAGCATATTCTCTTTATCTACGATTTCCTGTGCATGCTCCAGAATATCCTTCTTGGATGCAGGCACTGTCATATCGGAAATAGATACTGAAATCGCACCTCTTGTTGAGTACTTATAACCCATTGCCTTGATATCGTCCAATACCTCTGCGGTCTTTGTAACACCGTGTGTATTGATACACTTGTCAAGGATCTTCTTCAACTGCTTCTTATCAACATGGAAGTTGATTTCTGGCTCCAGAACATTTTCCGGCTTGCTGCGATCTACAAAGCCTAAATCCTGCGGAATGATCTCATTGAAGATCAAACGGCCCAGTGTACACTCTACAAATCCTGTATGCTCCTCGCCATCCGGAGTTGTAACCGTACGAACAACTTCGATCTTCTGATGTAATGTAATCTCTTTGTTCTCATATGCGAGCATTGCAAGGTTCTCGCTGCTGAACTTCGGCTTCATGAAGTTTCTGACTGTTCCTACAATATTCTTGTAGAATGTCTCTGCCTTTGTCTTCTTTGCAACGACACGAACTCTGATATAATCATCTGCATCTAACTCGCCTGCGTAACAATCTGTATGCAACTGCTCCAGATTGCCCTTCTCATCATCTGCAAGATATTCTTTCTTGATTTCTACATTTGCAGCTTCCTCGTCAGAAATACTTGCATAACGCTCCATAGTCAGATAGTAGATACCAAGTACCATATCCTGTGAAGGAACAGCTACCGGACCACCATCGGAAGGCTTCAGCAAGTTGTTCGGTGACAGAAGCAGGAATCTACACTCGGACTGTGCCTCTACAGAAAGTGGAAGGTGCACAGCCATCTGGTCTCCATCGAAGTCAGCGTTGAACGCAGTACATACCAATGGATGAAGCTTGATTGCCTTACCTTCTACCAGAATCGGCTCAAATGCCTGAATACCAAGTCTGTGAAGCGTCGGGGCACGGTTCAGCATAACCGGATGCTCTTTGATTACATCTTCCAAAACATCCCATACTTCCGACTCCAAAGACTCAACTTTCTTCTTTGCTGCCTTTACGTTTGTGCAAATTCCACGTGCTGTCAGTTCTTTCATTACGAAAGGCTTAAACAGTTCGATTGCCATTTCCTTAGGAAGACCACACTGATAAATCTTCAGTTCCGGTCCTACAACGATAACAGAACGTCCTGAATAGTCAACTCGCTTACCAAGAAGGTTCTGGCGGAAACGTCCCTGCTTACCCTTTAACATATCAGAAAGAGACTTCAATGCACGGTTACCAGGACCAGTTACCGCACGTCCTCTTCTACCATTATCAATCAATGCATCAACAGCTTCCTGAAGCATACGCTTCTCATTACGAACGATGATGTCAGGTGCCTTCAGATCCAGCAGTCTCTTCAGACGGTTGTTACGGTTGATGATTCGACGATACAGATCATTCAGATCAGAAGTTGCGAATCTTCCACCATCCAACTGTACCATTGGACGGATATCCGGTGGGATAACCGGAATTGCATCCAGAATCATCCACTCAGGTTTATTGTGTGAGTTACGGAATGCTTCTACAACCTCCAGACGCTTGATTACACGCGCACGCTTCTGTCCGGTTGCTGTCTGCAATTCCTCTGTCAATGTCTCAGACTCCTTGTCCAGATCGACGGCCTGCAAAAGTTCCTTGATCGCCTCAGCACCCATTCCAACACGGAACTTTCCGCCGAAGTCCTCTTCTGCCTTTCTGTATTCTGCTTCAGAAAGTACCTGTCTATATTCCAGATTCGTCTCTCCCGGATCAATTACAATGTAAGACGCAAAGTAAAGTACCTTCTCCAAAAGCTTTGGAGAAATGTCAAGCATCAAACCGATACGGCTTGGAATACCCTTGAAGTACCAGATGTGTGACACTGGTGCAGCAAGTTCGATATGTCCCATACGCTCACGACGTACGGAAGCCTTTGTAACCTCTACACCACAACGGTCACAGACAACGCCCTTAAAGCGGATCTTCTTGTACTTACCACAATGACACTCCCAGTCCTTGCTCGGTCCAAAAATTCTCTCGCAGAAAAGTCCGTCTTTTTCCGGCTTCAAAGTTCTATAATTGATTGTCTCCGGCTTTGTTACTTCACCATGAGACCATTCTCTTATCTTTTCAGGAGATGCAAGTCCAATTTTGATGGCATCAAAATTTATAGGCTGCTCTTGATTTTTCTCGTTATTCATCGCTAACATCTCTTACAAATCTCCTTCCTTAAAATTCATCATCATCGAAATTACCGTCGAAATCATCGTCCAGATAATCATCATTCAAAGACTCTAATTCGTTATCTTCGTTAATTCCGCTGTATCCGTTCTCTCCAAGATCCTCATTGAAGTCATCCGGATCTTCGCCCATGAACTTCTTCACGTTCTCATTTCCGGTATCCATAGACTCACCAAGTTCTACTTCTTCTCCGTTCTCATCGAGAACTCCAACATCCAGACCAAGTGACTGGAATTCCTTAAGCAATACCTTGAAGGATTCTGGAATACCAGGAGCCGGGATATTATCTCCCTTGATGATTGCTTCATAAGTCTTCAGACGTCCTGTTACATCATCAGACTTCACAGTCAGGATCTCCTGCAATGTATGAGATGCACCGTAAGCCTCAAGAGCCCAAACCTCCATCTCACCAAAACGCTGTCCACCAAACTGCGCCTTACCACCAAGTGGCTGCTGTGTAACCATTCCGTAAGGACCTGTCGAACGTGCATGGATCTTATCATCAACCAGGTGATGCAGTTTCAGATAATGCATGAATCCGATTGTAACCGGTGAATCAAATTCTTCTCCGGTTCTACCATCACGTACCTTTACCTTACCTGTACGGTTGATTGGAACACCCTTCCACTCTTCACGGTGGTCTCGATGCTCATACAGATAATCCATAACCTCTTTCTCTGTATCATCCTTATACTTCTCATAGAATGTCTCCCAATCGGAGTTTGCATAATCATTTGCCATCTCCAGAGCATCCATGATATCATGCTCATTTGCGCCATCGAAGACTGGCGTAGATACGTTGAAGCCAAGTACCTTTGCAGCAAGGCTCAGGTGAATCTCAAGCACCTGTCCGATGTTCATACGGGAAGGTACGCCCAATGGGTTCAACACAATATCAAGCGGACGTCCGTTTGGCAGGAATGGCATATCCTCAACTGGAAGGATACGCGAGATAACACCCTTATTACCATGACGACCAGCCATCTTATCACCAACGGAGATTTTTCTCTTCTGTGCAATATATACACGAACAGACTTGTTAACTCCTGGTGGCAATTCATCACCATTTTCTCTCGTAAAGATCTTTGTATCCATAACAACACCGTAAGCACCATGTGGTACCTTCAGTGATGTATCTCTTGTCTCTTTTGCTTTCTCACCGAAGATTGCACGAAGCAGTCTCTCTTCAGCAGTTGCCTCAGTCTCTCCCTTTGGAGTTACCTTACCAACCAGGATATCACCGGCACGAACCTCAGCACCGATACGGATAACACCATTCTCGTCGAGATCCTTCAGGGCATTGTCACCATTTCCGGAAACTTCCTTTGTGATCTCTTCCGGTCCGAGCTTTGTATCTCTTGCCTCTGTCTCGTACTCTTCAATATGAACAGATGTATAAACATCTTCCTTTACCAGTCTTTCACTCAGAAGAACAGCATCCTCGTAGTTGTAACCTTCCCATGTCATGAAGCCGATCAATGGGTTCTTACCAAGCGCAATCTCACCATTTGATGTAGATGCACCATCTGCGATTACCATTCCCTTTGTTACGCGGTCGCCCTTCTTTACAATCGGGCGCTGATTCATACAGTTTCCCTGGTTGCTTCGTGCAAACTTGATTACATGGTATTCATCCAATGTACCATCATCACACTTGACAATGATTTTTTCACTAGATGACATTTCAACAACACCATCATGCTTTGCAACGATACATACGCCAGAGTCAACAGCTGCTTTACCTTCCATACCCGTTCCAACAACCGGAGCTTCTGTTCGAAGAAGTGGCACTGCCTGACGCTGCATGTTGGATCCCATGAGGGCACGGTTTGCATCATCGTTCTCCAGGAACGGAATCATGGATGTCGCAACTGAGAATACCATCTTAGGTGATACGTCCATCAAGTCTACATTCGCCTTCGGGAACTCAGATGTTTCTTCTCTGAAACGACCGGATACGTTGTTCTTCTTGAAGTGTCCATCCTCATCCAATGGCTCGTTTGCCTGTGCAACAATATAATTATCCTCTTCATCCGCTGTCAGATATACAACTTCATCTGTAACAACCGGATTGGCAGGATCTGATTTATCTAGTTTTCTGTATGGTGCTTCAACGAAACCATACTCATTGATTCTTGCATACGTAGCAAGAGAGTTGATCAAACCGATGTTCGGACCTTCAGGCGTCTCGATTGGACACATTCTACCATAATGTGTATAGTGTACATCTCGAACCTCGAATCCGGCACGATCTCTTGACAAGCCACCAGGTCCAAGGGCCGACAGACGTCTCTTATGTGTCAGCTCGGAAAGCGGATTGTTCTGATCCATGAACTGTGACAACTGGGAGCTTCCGAAGAACTCCTTGACTGCTGCTGTAACAGGCTTGATATTGATCAGAGACTGCGGGGTAACAGTATCCTTATCCTGTGTTGTCATTCTCTCACGAACCACTCTCTCCAAACGGGAAAGTCCGATTCTATACTGATTCTGGAGCAATTCACCAACTGCACGGATACGACGGTTACCTAAGTGGTCGATATCATCGTCGTTACCGATACCATACTCCAGATGAATGTTATAGTTAATAGAAGCAATAATATCTTCCTTTGTTATATGCTTTGGTACAAGCTCACTTACAGATGCTTCGATGGCAGCCTTTAACTCGTCCTCATCATCGTACTCCTGTAAGAGCTTCTCTAATACCGGATAATAAACCGCTTCATGTATGCCAACTTCCTTCGGATCAAAACCTACATATTCAGAAAGATCTACCATCATGTTTGACAGAACCTTTACATTCTTCTCCTCTGTCTGAATGTACACAAAAGGAACTGCTGCGTTCTGAATCGCAGTTGCATCCTCTCTTGTAAGAGTGGTGCCTGCTGCAAACAAAACTTCACCAGTACTTGGATCAACGACATCCTCTGCCAGAACATGTCCTGCGATACGATTCTTTAATGCAAGCTTCTTATTATACTTATAACGACCAACCTTTGCCAGATCATATCTTCTTGCATCGAAGAACATACCCATAAAGAGATTTGTCGCATTTTCCACTTCCTCCGGTTCACCTGGGCGAAGTCGCTTATAAAGCTCGATGACACCTGTCTCAAAACTGTTTGAAACATCCTTCTCCAAGCTCGCCATAATCTTTGGCTCCTCACCAAACAGATCAATGATCTCCTGATTGGTTCCAAATCCAAGTGCACGAATCAGAACTGTGATTGGTACCTTTCTATTTCTATCAACATGTACGTAAAATACATCATTGGAATCCGTCTCATACTCCAGCCATGCTCCACGGTTTGGAATTACAGTAGATGAGTACAAGGTCTTACCAAATTTATCGTGATCGATTGCATAGTAGATACCAGGAGAACGAACCAACTGGCTGACGATAACTCGCTCTGCACCATTGATCACGAATGTACCTGTCTCTGTCATAAGTGGAAGATCACCCATGAAGATATCATGCTGTGCAATTTCACCTGTCTCTTCGTTACGAAGATGCACATTGACCTTGATTGGAGCTGCATAAGTTGCATCACGTTCCTTGCATTCTTCGATAGAATACTTGATGTCTTCCTTACACAACTGATAATCAACCAGTTCCAAACTCAAATTGCCTGTGTAATCGACAATTGGAGAAATATCCTTAAACACTTCTCTCAAGCCTTCGTCAAGGAACCACTGATATGAATTTTTCTGTACTTCGATGAGGTTTGGCATGTCCAAAACTCTCTTCTCAGTTGAAAAACTCATTCGCATACCTCTTCCCGATTTCACAGGACGCATTCTGTACTTTTTCATCGACGCATTCACCCCTTGAATTTATTTGGTTTTTTCTTTACTATCCGAATTTATAGCACACATATCCATAGTAATGACATTTTACTATGTTAACATAGTTGGAAATTTGTGTCAACACACTTTTAGAAAAAAATTGTAGAAAAATAAAAAAGATTTTTTGTATCATTTCTTAGATAAAAAATCCGGCTTGGCATCTGCCAAACCGGACATTTTTTGTTTAAATCAAAATTACTTAAGAGTAACCTTAGCGCCTTCAGCCTCAAGCTTCTCCTTGATCTCGTTAGCCTCTTCCTTAGAAGCACCTTCCTTAAGAACCTTAGGAGCGCCATCAACAACATCCTTAGCTTCCTTAAGTCCAAGACCTGTACAGTCACGAACAACCTTGATAACCTTAACCTTGTTAGGACCTACTTCTGTAAGCTCTACATCGAAGGAATCCTTCTCCTCAGCTGCGCCAGCACCGTCTCCGCCTGCTGCTGCAACTACAACGCCTGCTGCTGCAGATACGCCGAACTCTTCCTCACATGCCTTTACAAGGTCATTTAACTCTAATACTGATAAACCTTTGATAACTTCAATAATTTCCTGAGTTGTCATAATAATAATCCTCCATTATAAATTTAAATTTGTTTTGTAATTTCCAATCTCAATGATTCCAATTAAGCTTCCTTGCTCTCAGCGATCTGCTTAATAACACGAGCAAAGTTTGTAATTGGTGACTGGATGCTTCCAAGGAACTTAGAGATAAGTTCGTCTCTGGAAGGAATTGTAGCGATTGTCTTAATGCCGTCTGTGTCGTAGTGAGTACCCTCAACAACACCGCTCTTAAGCTCAAGTGCTGGGTTTGCCTTAGCAAAATTAGCTGCCAATCTTGCAGGAGCTGTTGCATCTGTCTTAGAGATTACAACGGCTGTAGGTCCTTCGAGCTCGTCCTTTAATGACTCGAACTCTGTACCAGCGATAGCAATCTTTACCATGGTATTCTTGTATACCTTGTAAATGACATCTGCCTCTCTCATTGACTTACGAAGCTGTGTATCCTGCTCAACTGTAAGTCCACGGTAATCAACCAATACTACTGACTTTGCGTCCTTAATATTCTCTTTGATTTCCTCAACGACAGGCTGTTTTAACTCGATCTTAGCCAAAGTCTTGCACCTCCTTATAATATTAACGGAAACTGCACTTAAAAGAAAAACTCCCATACTGCAGTATGAGAGTTAAAATTCGTTCATCACGATTCTTCCTCGGTAGGCGTTTACCTGCTTATGCCTTTCGGCACCTACTGTCTACGGCAGTTCATCGTTTGATACTTTATCATGTAAACCTATGGTTGTCAATACCTATTTTTCAGTTTTATCGACAATTTTGAACAGTTTTCAATATTTTTATATATGCCAAAACTGATATCGTACCAAGATTTATTTGCCAATATTTTATTTATATACATTGCAGCATTTCTTTTAAGTGCTGTTTTTCTAAGCTTATGCCTTATGCACAATCAGCGTATCGTATCCGCGGTCGCGCAGTTCCCGCTGTGCGATGATTGCATCTTCGATTGTTTCATAATCCCCGACGCGCACCTGATACAATCCATCATCCTCATACACCATCGCATCATATCCTGCATTGATAAACCGGTTTGCCTGATATGATGCAGTACCGAATGTCCGGTAGATTCCAACCAGAATCTGGTAACCCATCGATGTCTGCGGTTCCTCTTCCGCAAATGCAGGAACCGTTCTCGAAATCCCGTAATACTCATTTACCACCTGTGTACCGGTATATACTTTATTTTTCCGGTTTTCATCTGCACTGGCACTCGTTGCAGTTCCCCGTTTTTCGTTCTGTATGGCAGTCTTTACCGCACCTTCCCGATTTCCAGTCTGCGACACTGCATAGCCCGCATCCCGGATTGTCTCGTCGATACCGCGTGCGATTGCCTCCGCTGTCTCCGAAAACTTTGTATCAAAGAGATTATTGTCCTCATCGCTGTTGATAAATCCGGCTTCCACCAAAATCGCCGGCATCTTCGTACGACGGAGCACCGCGAGATCTGGTCGTTCCACCACGTTAATGTTCCGGTAACCGACCTGTTCGAGTTCTTTGTTCACATTTTCCGCCATTACTGCCTTCAGTCCGGCATTATTATAGATTAACGTCTGTACACCATTATACTGGTTCGGTGACGGAGAAGAATTCCGGTGAATAGATACAAAGAAATCCGCCCCACTCTCATTTCCGATCCGTGCCTTCTGCACCGGGGAGTCATAGACATCATCCGTTCTCGTATAGATGACATCGTATCCCTGTGCCTCCAATATCTCACCGACCGCAAGTGCCAGTGCCAGCGTATCATCCTTCTCTCTTCTTCCATTATACGTAGCGCCGGCATCATATCCACCATGTCCGGCGTCAATCACGATTTTTACTGCCATAAAAAAGCCTCGCAAACATACACCTTCTGTATAGTTTATGCGAGACTTTTTATTTGTTGAAGAAATCAGCCTGCGCCCTTGCCGGATGTGCAGATATTTCTTATCTATGGTGTTTATATAATTCCACAGTCATTAATGCTCCATCTTCCAGAATGCTGCAGAATATGGAGGAAGTTCAGAGCCGCCTCCGAAATCATGCGGCTGTCCGGTAATCAGATCCTGTGCCATTCCACATCCGGCATCAAAATGCGCCGTATATGGCTGGTCACTTGCATTGATTGCCACAAGCACGCGTTCATGCTCGGATTTTCTTTCGAAGATGCACTGATGATTCGTGAGTACAACCGAACGGAAACCACCGTAATTCAATGCCTCGCTATGCTTCTTTGCCTCTGCCAGCTTACTGATCCAGTCTGTCAGTTCGTTCCATTCCGGCTTCTCATAGCTGAGACGCAAAGACGGATCTCCCTCTTCTTTTCTGCCTTCTGCCCCCCACTCGCTTCCATAGTATACACAAGGGATACCCGGCATGCCGAATGCAAGTGCATAAATAAGCGGCAGATGATTCTTGTTATTCAGGATGCTTGCCACTCTTGTCACATCGTGATTATCCACGAAAGACAGGAAATGTTTTCCTTTATAGCGAGTCCATTCTTCCGGTCCAAACTGCTGCAGCAGACTATGAATGATCTCAAACATGTTCATGCAGTTGAAGCTTGAATAAAGTCCCTTATAGCACATATAGTTTGTCGCGCTATGCAGCATGCCATCGTTTACGAATACATTGTAATCACCGTGCAGCAATTCTCCTAACAAGAAGAAATCCTGTTTCAAGCCGTCACAGTGTGTGCGCAGTCTGCGAATGAAATCATGATCTAGGCAATATGCCACGTCCAGCCGGAGTCCGTCGATATCGAACTCATCGATCCATCCCTTCACACAGGATAAAATGTGCTGGATTACTTCTTCGTTGCGAAGGTTTAATTTGACAAGGTCGAAGTTTCCTTCCCATCCCTCATACCAGAGTCCGTCGTTATAATTGGAATTGCCGTCAAAGCTGATATGGAACCAATCCTTGTATGGGGAATCCCAGCGGTTTTTAAGCACATCCTGAAATGCCCAGAAGCCTCGTCCCACATGATTGAATACTCCATCTAAGACAACCTTGATTCCTGCTGCATGCAGCTTGTCGACAACCTCCTTGAAATCTTCATTCGTGCCAAGACGGCAGTCAATCTTCGTATAATCCCTCGTATTGTAGCCGTGTGTATCACTCTCGAACACCGGCGAGAAATATATTGCGTTGGCGCCAAGCTTTTGAATGTGAGGAATCCAGTCCTCTACCTTCTTGATTCGTGACACAAGTTTCCCATCGTTTTCAAATGGTGCGCCACAAAAGCCAAGCGGATAAATCTGATAAAATACACTTTCGTTTGCCCACATAGTTTTGTCTCCTTTCATACATGCCGTGATATACATGCGTAAGTATATGCGTCTCTCCAAATCACATATAATTTCACATAGTCTGTCGCATATAAATGTATTGAACCTAAGAAGTTCTAAATGCTCTGATTCACATATTAACACCGCACGAAACCGTCGCCAATTCGCCATCCATGGCTCAGTGGCGACTTGATTGAACATCGTGTTCAATCATTTCTAAATACTCCTTCAAGCATTAAGAACTTCTAAGATTCAAACATATCTATATGCTTACAGACCATCTTGAAATTATATGTGATTCATCTACATTCTATATACTTACGCATGTATATCCTGCACGTTTTGCCTTATTTATTTTACCATTTTTTTTTAGTCTGAACAACCTTTTAGGAGCAATATGTCAAATACAATAATTATACTCCAATATCGACACTGAGCAGCTATGCGCGCAATCTGATACTCAGACAGAATTGTTGCATACAATACCTTTCCCACGTAATTAGACAAAAACACCGCCAATACGGGATTGCTCCCATACTGACGGTATCATTATATTATATATGTCTCTCCGGCATCGTTTTACTTTCTGCCTAGCAACTGGCTTATGCTATATGCATTCAATATCTCAAGTTACTATCCCGCACACATTACGCTTACTTCTTGATATACAACGCATTGCCATCATAATCAAGTGTGATCGTATCGCCCGCACGAAGCTCATTTGACAAGATGCTCTTCGCAACCAGTGTCTCCACATTCTTCTGCAGATAACGCTTGAGTGGCCGCGCCCCATAATGCGGATCGTAACCGGCTTCGATAACATGATCCATCGCTGCATCGGTGAGTTTCAGTGTCAGTTCCTTATCTGCAATCCGCTTATTAAGATCTGTAAGCAGCAGATTGACAATACCACTGATAGACGCCTTGTCAAGTGGCTTGAACATGATAATCTCATCCAGACGGTTCAAAAACTCCGGGCGGAAATGATTCTTCAAGCCTGCCATAACCTGTGCCGACGCCTCCGGTTTGATCTCGCCATTCTCATCGATACCTTCAAGCAGATACTCAGAGCCAATGTTTGATGTCATGATCAGGATCGTATTCTTGAAATCGACCGTCTTACCCTTCGAGTCTGTGATACGTCCATCATCAAGTACCTGCAGCAGTACATTGAATACATCCGGGTGTGCCTTTTCTACCTCATCAAAGAGGACAACGGAATACGGCTTCCGTCTGACTGCTTCTGTAAGCTGTCCACCTTCATCGTATCCGACATATCCCGGAGGCGCTCCAATCAGACGTGCCACACTGTGCTTCTCCATGTATTCACTCATATCGATACGCACCATGTTTGCTTCATTATCAAACAGCGCAGCAGCAAGTGACTTCGCAAGTTCTGTCTTACCTACACCGGTCGGTCCAAGGAACAGGAACGATCCAATCGGTTTTGTCGGATCCTTGATGCCTGCCTTAGAACGGATGATGGAATCACTGACCAGACGGACTGCTTCATCCTGTCCGACGACACGCTTATGCAGTTCATCCCCCAGATGCAAGGTCTTGTTACGCTCACTCTCGGTCAGCTTTGCAACCGGAATTCCTGTCCATTTTGCAACAATCTTCGCAATCTCTTCCTCTGTGACACACTCATGTACCAGACTTCTGTCCTTCTCACTGACCTGTGCCTCCAGATGCTCCAACTCCTGCTTGATCTGCGGCAGTTTACCATATTGCAGCTCTGCTGCCTTCTCCAGATTGTATTCCCGCTGTGCGACCTGAATCTGGTTATTCACATCTTCTAACTCTTCCCGAAGCTTCCGTACACGTTCAACATCCTGCTTCTCGTGCTCCCACGTTGCCTTCATCTGCTTGGATTGTTCACGCAGATCCTCCAGTTCTTTCCGAAGTACCTGCAGACGATCCTGACTCAGATGATCGGTTTCATTTTTAAGAGCGGCTTCCTCAATCTCCCTCTGCATGATCTTTCTGGATATCTCATCCAATTCAGCAGGCATGGAATCAAGCTCCGTCTTAATCATCGCACACGCTTCATCAACCAGGTCAATTGCCTTATCCGGCAGGAAACGATCGGTGATATAACGGTTCGAAAGTGTTGCGGCACTAACCAATGCGCCATCACTGATCTTGACACCGTGGAACACTTCATACCGGTTCTTGATACCACGCAGGATGGAAATTGTATCTTCCACAGTCGGTTCGTTCACCATAACCGGCTGGAAACGACGCTCCAATGCCGCATCCTTCTCGATGTATTTCCGGTATTCATCCAGTGTTGTCGCGCCGATACAATGCAGTTCGCCTCGTGCAAGCATAGGCTTCAACATATTACCCGCATCCATAGAGCCCTCGGTCTTACCGGCTCCGACGATTGTATGAATCTCATCGATAAACAAGATCAAATGACCTTCGGAATTCTTCACTTCATCAAGAACAGCTTTCAAACGTTCCTCAAACTCACCACGATACTTGGCACCTGCTAACAGCGCGCCCATATCCAAAGCGAAAATATCTTTATCTTTGAGCGAATCCGGGACATCACCACGTACGATACGCTGTGCCAGTCCTTCGATAGCGGCAGTCTTACCTACACCGGGCTCACCGATTAAGACCGGGTTGTTCTTCGTCTTACGGGACAGGATTCGGATAATATTCCGGATCTCGTTGTCACGTCCGATTACCGGATCGAGCTTCTGCTCTCTGGCACGTTGTACCAGATTGTATCCGTATTTGTTCAGTGCATCGTAAGTGTCTTCCGGATTGTCACTCTCCACCTTCCGGTTACCACGGATATTTGCCAGCACTTCAAGGAATTTACCTCTTGTGATACCATACGCATTTATCACTCGCTTGATATCCTTATCTGCCTTCTCAAGCAGGCCCAAGAAAATGTGCTCGACAGAAATGTAGTCATCACCCATCTGTTTTGCTTCTTTTTCTGCCTGAATCAATGCCTTGGAAAATTCCGGACCTGTAAACAGCTGTCCGCCCGATACCTTCGGACGGTTTGCAACCAGCTTCTCACATTCGCCGGTAAACGCATCCATATTGATTCCCATATTCGTAAGCAGCTTCGCAACAAGGCTATCCTCTATCGTTACGAGTGCATACATCAGATGCGCCTGTGTCAGTTCCTGATTGTTATACTCATATGCAAGCTTCTCACAACTCTCTATTACTTCCAATGATTTCTTTGTAAACTTTTCAGCATCCATACTTCTCAACTCCCTTCCGGATCTGTATCTCTTTTTCTGTTCTATTTGAAGTATAACACATATAGCAAATTAGTCAACAAGAAATACTATCCAATATTTTAATCGGTTTCCTTCCTGTTATTCGTCAAATTGCACAACCTGAATTGTGAACATTGTATAACACTATCTCGTTTGCCGGATGACGTGTGTGAATCATCCTATAAATATACGAACGCACACAATTCTATATAACATGTTTTGCACGAAAAAGGACCGTACCCCGCAAGTACGATCCTTTTTATCCTTCTATGACTAAAGAAAGAAACTAATGCATGTACAGCAATGCTCTCCACATCAGTTTCAAACATCATTAAGTCTGCATAGTTTATTACTACATCGTAACGAAGATAAACTTACATACGAACAATGCAGCGATAACTGTAATCACAATATCCTTCTTCTTGAAGTTACCTGTGAACAGTGCAATTACAACATAAGCGATTGCTCCGATACCGATACCATTTGAGATAGAGTAGGTTAAAGGCATCATGATCAATGCAAGGAAAGCTGGAACTGCAGAAAGCATATCGTCCATATCTACCTTTGCAAAGTTTCTGGCCATAAGAACACCTACATAGATCAGAGCCGGTGCAGTTGCACAGCTTGGAATCACACTTGCAAGCGGGCTTAAGAACAGGCAGAACGCAAAGCAGATTGCTGTAACAATACTTGTAAATCCTGTTCTACCACCGGCACCAACACCGGATGCAGACTCTACGAATGTTGTACATGTAGATGTACCAAGAAGTGCACCGGATACTGTACCGATTGAGTCACAGAGCATACACTCATTCATGCTGATCGGATCGCCATTCTCATCCATCATGTTTGCAGATGCGGCTGTACCATAGATGGTTCCGATCGTATCGAACATATCTACCAGACAGAATGCTACGATCAGCATAATTCCGGAGAATACACCGCCGACATACGAACTGTTAAATGCGGCATCCCATGCGTCACCATTAAATACGCCCAAGAAACCTACATTTGCAAAATCCTTGAAGGACTGAGAAATATTGCTCATATCAAAAGAAGGTACTTCCCACATAAACAGGTAATAAAGTACTGCTGATGCAAGGATTCCAATAATCACGTTTGACTTAATGCCCTTCTTCGCAAGGATTGCAATGATAAGCACACCAAGCAAAGCTACGACAACCGGTACAATCTGATGCCATACATCCAGTCCTGTTACCATCACGCCGTCAACCTCTGTACCGATCTGCTTGATTCTGCCATGAAAATCGTAGAACTGTACAAATGTGTACTGGTTATCTTCGATAATACCTGCATTCTTGAAACCGATCATTGCGATGAACAAACCGATACCTGCAGGAATTGCCTTCTTCAGGCACTCCGGCATAGATACCGCAATGTACTTACGAAGTCCGGTTACAGAAAGAAGCAGGAATACAATACCTGACAAAAATACGATAACAAGACCTGCCTGATAACCTGTCTTAACATCTTCGCCAGCGAAGAAAGATCCTGCTACGAAGATTGTACAGAAGAAGGAATTGAGTCCCATTCCACATGCCTGTGCAAACGGCATATCTGCGACAAATGCCATCAACAACGTACCGATGATTGCTACGATGATAGATGCGATGTATACAGAATTCCAAATCTGTCCCATCATTCCCGGATCCGCTCCTAATCCGACAAGCCATCCATTTGCGCCCTCTGCTGCAACTTGGTTCGGGTTTACAAAGATAATGTAAGCCATCGCGAAGAAGGTTGTAATACCTGCGAAGATCTCAGTCTTAAGCGTTGATCCTCTTTCTTTGATCTTAAAAAACTTTTCCACTTTTTAAGTCTCCTCTCTTGTTTTTATTAATCACCGATCTTCATGCGCGGAATGAAGATACGGGATATTTTCTTTTTATCGTCCTCTTTCAAGGATCCCATCGCCTGCTTGCAGAAATAATTCTGCGCTTCAAGCTTTTCGCGCCCCCTCAGATCCTGCTTTGCATATGAACCATCCGGCTGTAAAATGTATGCTTTCAATGTATCAGAAAGCTGAATCTCCAAAATTTCAATGACACGTTTCTTTAAATCCTCATCCTCAACCGGGAATGTGATTTCCACGCGTTTGTCAAGATTTCTAGGCATCCAGTCGGCACTGCCCATATATACATCCTCGAATCCATCATTATAGAAATAGAAGATTCTCGCATGCTCCAAGAAGTTACCTACAATCGAACGAACCGTGATATTCTCTGAAAGTCCCGGGATACCCGTCTTCAGACAGCAGATACCACGCACGATCAGTTCAATCTTTACCCCTGCATTGCTAGCCTCATACAATGCACGGATGATCACCGGATCACACAGGGAATTCATCTTGGCGATGATTCTGGCATTCTTGCCCATACGTGCATTCTCTGCTTCCCGCTCAATCAATGCCAGGAAACGATCCTTCATCCAGATTGGTGCCACAAGCAGCTTGTTCCATGCCGGTGGTTCGGAATAACCCGACAACATATTGAAGACTGCGGTTGCATCCTCCCCAATCGCATCCGATGCAGTCAACATGCCCATATCTGTATATAACTTTGCTGTAACATCATTATAGTTACCGGTTCCAAGATGTACATACCGCTTGATGCCATCTTCTTCCCGTCTGACAACGAGCGCAATTTTGGAATGCGTCTTTAATCCTACCAGACCATAGATAACATGGCAACCCGCTTTTTCCAGTTTCTTTGCCCAATTTATATTATTTTCTTCATCAAACCGGGCTTTTAGCTCAACTAATACCGTTACCTGCTTGCCATTTTCCGCCGCGAGTGCAAGAGCTGCAATAATCGGGGAATTGCCGCTGACACGATAGAGCGTCTGCTTGATTGCAAGCACATCTGGGTCAATCGCTGCCTGCTTGATGAATTCGATCACCGGTGTAAACTCATCATACGGATGATGTAACAGAATATCCTTCTTCTTGATCTGGTCGAAGATATTCGCATCAAGATCCAAGCCCTTGACCGGCTGCGGAATGTATTTCTTATTCTTCAAATGATCAAAGCCATCGAGTCCACGTACCTTTCCAAGGAACGTAAGATCAAGTGGTCCATTTACCGAATAGACATAATCACTGTTGACATTCAACTGCTTCTTCAGCTCCTTCAACAGGCGCTTATCCATCTCTGCCTCCACATCAAGACGGATGACTTCTCCCCACGCACGCTTCTTGATCTGCTTTTCAATCTCCTTCAGCAGATCGGAAGCATCGTCCTCGTCGATTGCGAGATCTGCATTTCGCATAATTCTGTATGGATGTGCACAGATAATCTCATAATTCAGGAAGAGTTGATTTAAATTCTTCTCGATGATCTGTTCGAGTAAAATAATCTCTCTGCATCCGCCCTCGCCCGGAATCTCAACCACACGGGGCAATACCGATGGCACCTGAACCGTTGCAATATCAATCACATCCTTCTTCTTATCACGGATCAACGCACCGATATTCAAGGTCTTGTTGCTGATCAGAGGGAACGGTCTCGAAGAATCAACTGCCATCGGGGTAAGCACCGGATAGACTTCCTTCTCGAAGTATTTATCTACGAACCGGCTCTGTTTCTCGTTTAAGTCTTCGTAATTCTTGACCAGCTTCAGTCCATTCTCTTCCATCGCCGGAAGAATCTGACGATTCAGTGTACTGTACTGGCTCGCAATCATGTTTTTCGTCTCCGGTATGATCTGGTCAAGCTGTCCCTGCGGTGTCAGTCCCGCAATGTCCTTCTTCTTCACTTCTGCATGTACGAGATCGATCAGAGATGCCACACGCACCATGAAGAACTCTGACAGGTTTGATTCTGTAATACTCAGGAAATTCAGACGCTCAAACAGCGGGATTGACTTATCCTTCGCCTCATTTAAGATTCTGTAATTGAACTGAAGCCAGCTCATTTCCCGGTTATAATAATTTTCCGGTTTTTCCAATAATTTTTTGTCCATGTCTTACACACTCCTTTTCACCCGAAGTACCGGTCTGATACCATAGATCTGCTCGAAGAAATCCGCACGTGCCTCGAAAAGTCCCGCCTCCAGCGAGATATCTTCGTACGTCTTTGCCAGAATGATCAGCTTATCTTCTTTCATTGTCACCGAAATATCCTCAATCTTCTGCATGTGGCTCTTGTCAAGGATATTTGCAATTCGAAGGATTGCTGCCAGCTTCGCTATCACGATATAATCACAGCCATCGAGCTCTGCTGATATCTTATCCTTGGACGGAAGGTACAGAGGGTTATACCTCACCACGTTTGCGACCTCCATCCGTTCCTTATGTGACAATCCAAGAATCTCGGTATTGGCAACTATATAATAAGAGTTCTTTGCTCCATCATGCAGATTGATGAAATTTCCACATTCGTGCAAAAGTGCAGCAATCTGAAGCTGTAGCCGCTGCATCTTATCGAGTCCAAACGACTTCCGGATCACATCAAATATTTTCAGTGCAAAATATGCGGTCTGATTCACGTGATTCCAATTGCAGCGATACCGTTTTGCAATATTATTCGCCGTTGCCACGATATCCTCTTCAAAGTTATGATTGAATACAACCCGGCTTCCTTCGTCCATGTAATTTGCCACGATGCACTCACAGAAATCCACATCCGGCACATACATTTCCTCCGCCTTACAGTTGTTCAGGAAAGACTGGTAGATTGTAATGTTCGGTAGCATCAATGTCGCACGTTCATATGGAATACCATATTTCTCCGCAAGCTCCTGTGCCGGCATACTGATCACACGCTTGTACATCGCATCGAACTGCGCCCGTGTAATCACATCCTTAATGGAAAGCTCCGGCACAATCTTCTTCAAGGAGCTTACAACTTCCCCCACCGCAATAATATTCTTGATTTCTTTATCCTTCAGATAAATATTCCGGAAGGATACGATATCGTTATCCACATAATCTGCCATGATTTCATCGAGCCGGCCGGATTTGTGTCCGATGAGAGCCAGATAATCGCGGACACGCACGGCACCGATCTGGATATTCTCTGTAACAACCAGATTATTCTTGTCAAACAGGGAAATCTGCACGCTTCCGGCACCGACATCCACAAATGCAGTGTTCTTGCTTACAACCTGGTGAAAATCCTCGTATTTTGCAACCAGCCCCTTGAAGCTGATATATCGCTGTTCGGAGTTACTCAGTACCTGCACCCGGATACCGGTTGTATGTTTAATCACATCGAGCACCAGATCCATATTCTTCGCCTCACGCACAGCGCTCGTTGCATAGGCCCGGTACTCCGTGATTTTATATTCATCCATCTTATTCTTTAACCCGTTAAGTTCTTCACAGATCATCCGGATAGATTCCTGACTCAGTTTTCCTTCGCGATAGGTGTCCCGCCCTAGTTCCAGTATCCGGCTGACACTGTCGATCTGTCGAAATGATTTTCTGCCATTTACCTGAAAGATCTTCATGGATATCTCGCTGCTTCCCACGTAGATGGCGGCAAACATTTTGTATGCCATAGTTTTTACCTCCCTATTTCATCCGCAGATAATTATCCGACATTTCCTGTATGTCTCATGCAGAACACTGCTATTATCCATACGCAGACGCGCTCTCGCTCACTTCCGCACATAGCAGACACTAAGCTCCTAACACATCATTCTGCGAATGAATGCGTTACTCGCTAAGTGCTGATGTGCTCCAATGGTCTGCGTTAGGATAAATACCAGTGTCCCGCATGATTTCTACACATCGATTGTATCGGATAATTATCTGCTCATTTATATACTTCCGGTTACAATGCAAATGGCATACGCATGTCATTTGCCGCTCCCTTGAATAGTTTTCAATATTTCATTCTTCCTTATGATTTAATGCTTCCAGTAGTTCGATGATGGTCTTGTGGTAGCCCGGATGGTAGGCATATGGTGCGATTTCGGCAAGTGGTTCAAGCACGAACGCACGCTTTGCCATCTCCACATGCGGCACCTTCAGATTCTCTTCCATGATCATCTCCCGATCGTAGAGCAGGATATCAATATCTAAGGTTCTTGGTCCCCAGTGGATCAGGCGTTTTCTGCCGGCGCCCTGTTCAATATCGTTGATAACAGCCAGCAGATCCTGAGGAGCGTAGATTGTCTCAATCTCCAGACATCCATTTAAGAAATCATCCTGTTCCACATCGCCATATGGTTCTGTTATTATATAGGAAGAAACCTTTGTCACCTGAATATACTCATCTTTGTTCAGCTGATCGACCGCATAGTCAAGGTATGCCTCCTTGTCTCCGAGATTGGAACCGATACCCAGATATGCAATATGTCTGCCTCTTGTAATATCCACACAGACCGTATCAAACTCCATCGGGATAGGAGCACTCGGCTTACTTACAATCACATGAACCATTTTTATCTGCGGATAGGCAAGCAAAATCGCATCCGCAACATTCTCTGCTGCTGCCTCAATCAGATCGTAGCTTTCCTCCTGCATCGTCCGCCGGATCAGTTCACACACCTCTGCATAATTGACCGTTTTATCCAGATCATCCGTCATGCCTGCCGCATGCAGATCCACATCCATGGATACAGTTACATAGAAATTCTGTCCATTTCTTTTTTCTTCCGCAAGGACACCATGATATGCAAATATCTCTAAATCTTTAATCCATATTTTATCCATATAGTTTCTATCCTTTTCTGTCTTATATCCTCAATTAATGCCATGACATCATTATCACGCATTCTTGTCTCTACACTTTCGAGAGCATTCCATTACGTGGCTGTCTATATATACAGGCGCATTTTCTCCACGTTTTCAAGAGCATTCCATTACGCCTTAAGCATCGCATCTGTCATTGCAAGTGCACGTACATTTTTCTTCACATCATGTACGCGGAAGAAGCTGCACCCCTTCACAAGTCCCAAAACTGAAGTTGCCATCGTACCTTCTTCCCGCTCATCAACCGGCAGATTCAATGTATTACCAATCATAGATTTCCGGGAGGTTCCAAGCAGTACCGGATAGCCAAGTGCAACCAGCTCCTCCAGATGGTTCATAAACTTTAAGTTCTCTTCCGTAGTCTTTGCGAATCCAATGCCCGGATCTAAGATGATCTTATCGTCAGCAAGTCCTGACGCGTGCGCAATCTGTACGCACTCCTTCATATCTGCGATCACATCCGCAATAAAATCATTGTATACCGCTTCCTTCCGGTTGTGCATCAGGCAGACCGGAATCTGGTATTTCGCGCAGAGCGGTGCCATCTCATCGTCCCATTTAAATCCCCATATATCGTTGATCAGATCGGCACCAGCCAGAATTCCCGCCTGGGCCACCTGATATTTGTACGTGTCTAACGAAACCGGAATTTCAAACCGCTCCTTGATTGCCTCAATCACGAAGCAGGTACGCTCGATTTCTTCCGCAACCGAGATCTTCACATGTCCCGGCCGGGTGGATTCTCCTCCGACATCAATAATATCTGCACCATCCCTGATCATTTCTTCTGTATGCTTCAAAGCCGCATCCAGATCCCCGTATCTTCCGCCATCCGAGAAGGAATCCGGTGTTACATTCAGGATTCCCATCACATAAGGGCGCTTCCCGATCTCAAAGCTGCGGTTTCCGATTGTTATTACCTGATTTTTCATAATTTGTTCGTCCTCATCTCTATACTTATCCATAATTATTGTTATTTTAACATTTTTACCATGAAACTGCCACCGCTTTATCTTTATTTTTTTAATTTAGAGGATTTAAACTTTCTTAGATTCAATACATCACATACGATTTCCAATAATAGAATTTTCCATGCTGATCACGCTCAGAGTTTTTTGCAAATAATATTCCCATTAGAAAAAGGCTGCCGCTTCGCGACAACCCTTTCCCGTGTAGACAGGTTTGATATTACATAGCCTTTTTGTAAAGGGCTACGATATCCTTCTTCATAGAGCGGCGTGGGTTCACCATGATATTTCCGCTCTTCATGGCATCATCTGCCATGACATCAATCTTGTCCTCCGTCACTCCTACTTCCGCAAGGGTTGCAGGAATCGAAAGACTATCATTCAACGCTCTGATTGCATCCACCAACATGTCTGGTGTAAAGTTCTCATCGCTTCTGTGTGTCTCACTCACATATTCATAAATCTTCTTATATTTACCTTTATCGGCAAGCTTGTTGTAATCCAGAATCGTCGGAAGCAGAATGGCATTTGCCACGCCATGCGGTACATCAAAATACGCACTGACCGGATGACTCATTGCATGTACGTTGCCAAGTCTCGCCCAGGAGAATGCAATACCTGCGAATAACGAACCAATCAGCATATCGCTGGCTGCATCGACATCCGTACGATTTGCCACATAAGCTCGAATCGAACGACCGATCAATTCCATTGCCTTCTCGGACATTGCCTCCGAAAATGGCGAAGCATCCGTCGAGATATACGACTCACACGCATGGATAAACGCGTCCATGCCACACGCCGCAGCGACCGAAGCCGGTGCTGTTGCAATTAAATCCGGATCCAAAATCGCATACTTCGGAATCAGTTCATAGCTAAATACCGTCAGCTTATAATTCCGGCTGTGATCGGTGATAACTGAAAATGCAGTCACCTCAGAACCGGTACCCGCGGTCGTTGGAATCGCAATCTGCGGAACGATCGGTCCCGGCACTTTGCCGCCACCCTCGTATTCTGTGATGCTTCCGCCGTATCTGGCAACAACTCCGACTGCCTTTGCCACATCCATTGGAGAACCGCCACCGAATGCCACGATAAAGTCCGCACCGCATTCCTTGTACAGCTTTGCAGCCTTTTCAACTGTCTCAACCGAAGGATTTCCCTCTGTCTCGGTAAATGCATCCGCCGGAATCCCAACCTCTGCCAGAGACTGTTTACATACATCCACCAATCCCATCTTATTCAGATGGGGGCCGGAAATAATAAGCGCATGTTTTCCCTGCAGCGACTTCGCGCATTTACCTAATTTCTTAATAGAACCTGCGCCGACAATAATATCCTGCGGCACCGAAAAATTAAAATTCTGCAATCTAATTCACCTTACCTTTATTTTGAAAGTGCCTTCACTGTCTCTTCCAGAATTGCATATGCCTTGTCACAATCCACTCTGCTAGCGATCAGTGGTGGAACCATACGGATTGTGTGTCCACCGATGGCTGTGATCAGAAGCTTTCTGTCGAACGCGCCATGCTTCACATCGACAGCATCAATCGTATCATCAAACTCCACACCGATCATCAGTCCCATACCACGGACTTCCTTCACATGTGGAAGATTCTTCAGCTTATCCATGAAATATGCACCAACTTCCTTTGCATTGCCTGCAAGGTCGCGGTCAAGAAGCTCGTTTACTTCCGCATAAGCGGCTGCGCAGCTGACCGGATGTCCGCCAAAGGTTGTACCATGGGAACCCGGTGTAAATGCGGTTGCAACTTCAGCAGTTGCACAGATGGCACCGATCGGCATACCGCCACCAAGTCCCTTCGCCATAGAGACAATATCCGGCTTAATGCCATAGTTCATGTAGCACATCGGCTGACCGGTTCTGCACCATCCGGTCTGTACCTCATCAATCAAAAGCAGCATATTGTTCTCATCACAGAACTTACGAAGTCCTGTCATAAACTCGTAGGTTGCAGGATGGACACCACCTTCACCCTGAATCGGCTCGATCATGATTGCGATCGTATTCTCGGTACAAGCATCCTTGAACGCCTGCAGATCATTGTATGGTGCATAAGAGAAACCATATGTCATCGGTCCAAATCCTACCTGACAGCCATTGCCCGGCTGACCGGTTGCAGACATCGCACCAAACGTTCTACCGTGGAAGCCCATCTTCGCAGTTACGATATGGTAACGATTTGGTCCATAATGCTCGATACCGTATTTTCTTGCCATCTTGATCATAGCTTCGTTTGCTTCTGTACCGGAGTTCTGGTAGAAGATCTTATCCATGCCGATGGTTGTACAGACCTTCTCAGCAAGCAGAGCCTGCGGAATTGTGTACGGATAGTTGAATGTATGCATGATATCATCGACTTGATCCTTGACGGCTGCAACAACCTTCGGGTTTCTGCTTCCCGCATTATTTACGGCGATACCTGCATAGAAATCCAGATACGGAGTTCCTTTTTCATCGTACATGTACATGCCCTCGGCTGTCTCTGCCAAGAAATCAAAACGCTCGTATGTATCGATCATGTACTTGCTTACCTTATCCTTGATGTCCTGCTTTGTTAATCCAAGATCCTTTAATTTCATAATAAACGCCTCCTAAATATATAAAATGTTTTCGTTACTTTATAATTCCTTTGATCTTCATGTAATCCTTGATCAGCTTCACGCTGTCCTCGATCCCGACCTTCTCACTATTGATCGTCAGATCGTAGTTAACCGGATTCGTCCAGTAATTTCCATGTGTATAATACTTATAATAATCCGCACGGAACTTATCCGTATGCACGATTGTCGCTGTCGCAACATCCTCGGTCACGCCCATATGTTCCATCGTCCGCTTCACACAGAAATCACGCGGTGCTTCTATATAGATACTTACGATATTCGGTCTTCCCCGCAGAATGTAATCCGCACATTTTCCAACGATGACACACGATTCGGTATCCGCTAAGTTCTCAATAATCTGCTTCTGATACTCAAACAGCTTATCATCGGACACGAATTTCTCGTTCCGGCTGATATAGCTTTTCGCACGCGGCAGGCCTTTCAAGAAGCTTGAGAAACCACCATTCGAACGCACCTTCTCATTGACCTCCTGAAATAACTTCTCATCGAGTCCGCTCATCTGTGACGCCAGTGTCAGGATTCGGTTTTCGTAGCAATGGATGCCAAGCTCCTTCGCAAGCTTCGATGCGATTTCCTTTCCGCCGGTACCAAAGCCTCTTGCAAAAGTAACAACATAATTTTCCATATTTTTCCCTCACAATCTATCTACACTTTTTAAAACCATTTTCAAGCAAGGTTGTTATGCGATGAATCTGCTTAAGAACTCTCTGCTTCGATCGTTCTTCGGATTCGTGAAGAACTCCTCCGGCGGAGCATCTTCTACCACATAGCCTTTATCCATGAACAGCACACGGGACGATACATTCTTTGCGAAATCCATCTCATGTGTCACAATCAGCATTGTAAGCCCGGAGCTTGCTAGTTCCTTCATAACGTTCAATACTTCACCGACCATCTCCGGGTCAAGCGCGGATGTCGGCTCATCGAACAACAGCACCTCCGGATTCATACAAAGTCCTCTGGCGATTGCCACACGCTGCTTCTGTCCACCGGATAACTGCTCCGGTCTGGCATTGATGTATGGTGCCATACCAACCTCTTTTAGATGCTTGATTGCACGGTCAAACGCCTCTTCCTTTGATACATGCAAAACCTTTCTTGCACCCTCCATGCAGTTTTCCAGCACTGTCATATTGTTAAACAAGTTAAATGACTGGAACACCATACCTACTTTGGAACGAAACTCGTTAATCTCCTTCTGGACATTCCGGATTTCCTTGCCATGGTACAACACCTGTCCACTCGTCTGTGTCTCCAGCTTGTTGACACATCGAAGCAATGTAGATTTTCCGGAGCCGGACGAGCCAAGGATACAGATTACTTCCCCTTTTTTTACTTCGAAATCAATCTTTCGCAAAACCTCATGATCACCGAAGGATTTGCTTAAGTCTTTTACTTCAATAATACTTTCTTCATTATTTTTACCCATAAGCGCACCTCCTACTGTTTGTCTTCCATATATTCTACGGCAAGCACATAATCTTTTTTGCCCGCCATCTTTTTCTCAATAAACAAGAACAACCGGTTAAATGCCACACAAAGCACCAGATAAATCAATGCAATTACAAGATATGATTCAAAGTACTTGTAATACGTACCACCAACGGTTTTTGCCTGCATGAACAATTCCTGAATACCGATTACATTCAACACAGATGTCATCTTCAGGTTTGTCAGAAATGTGTTTGCCATCTCCGGTATAATATTCTTGAACGCCTGTGGTAATATGATGTAAAACATTGCCTGCATCGGCGACATTCCCATTGCCAGGGCGCCTTCACGCTGACCGACATCAATGGATTTGATACCGGCACGCACTGTTTCTGACATATATGCACCTGTATTTAATACGGTTACGAGAATACCTGCAACAATCGGGTTGATATTCACACCACCCTGACGGAGGCCGAAATATACGATCATCGCCTGTACGATCATTGGTGTTCCTCGGAACAACTCTACATATAAGAAACAAATAAATTTGAAGAATTTGATAATTCCCTTTTTAACCGGATTATCTTCTTTGTGAATTTTGATATCTCCAACAATACCCACAATGTAACCAAGTATGAAACCTACGATCGTGCCGATCACAGACACATACAGGGTAATCCATGTTCCCTGTAAGAACATGCTCGAATACTTCTCGGCAAGAAATGCCATCCATTCAAAGATATTGCTTGGGGACGATAAACTTAAAATAGTTCCCATATGATTTCCTCCTGTCCTACACGTTTTTTATAATTCCCCCGCAGCCTGAAATCACGAAAGGCTGCGGGAGGATTTTACAACACTATATTTATTATGTACGTAGCAAGCTGCTTACGAATCATCCCCGTCCGGGAGCTGATTTTTAGTTAGCTGCCGGCTGCAAACTGATTGCATCTTCCATTGTCTTATCCATAGTATCCTTATCATTCCAGCCGATGGCATTCATTGCTTCCTGAACCTTATCACGAAGCTCTGTATCATCTTTTCTTGTTGCGATACATACATTTGTCATTTCCTCATCGCCCTGGAACTTATCATTCGGATCAAGATAGATGATTGCCAGATCATCGTTTGTCATAGCTGCCGATTCCGCTGTTGGTACATCGATGACACATACATCTGCGGTTCCGTTTGAAATTGCCATGAAGCACTCTGCTGTTGTTTCATAATTAGAACCAAGCTGTGCATCCGGTACCTGGTCAAGCAGGTTTACCCATCCGGTACCAAGCTGTGTCGTAAGTGTTACATTCTTGCCTGCCAGCTCCGAAAGACCTTTGATACTCTCCAGTCCGGATCCTTTCTTTACAACTAAGCAGTTATCTCTATAATAATATGGATCTGTAAATGAGTATGAAGCTTCTCTTTCTTTCGTACGTCCCATACCTGCGATAATCACATCATAATCACCTGCATCAAGTGACATTCCGATGGAATCCCATTCAACCTTATGTACTTCCAATGTCTTGCCCATCTGTTTTGCAAGTTTTTCTGCTACCATGACATCGTAGCCATATGCATACATGTTTGTTCCGTAGATTGGAACTGCCTTTTCACCATTTGCAAGTGCATCTGTTTCCTGTGACCAGTTGAATGGAGCATATGCACATTCCATTCCGACTCTCAATACGCTGTCATCTCCGGAGGAATCTTTTTTTCCACATCCGGTAAGGGATGTCAATGCTAACGTTGCCGCAAGTACCATGCTGATTAATTTTCTTTTCTTCATAAACATCATCCTCTCTTTCTTTTCACTTTTTCTTAATTTTCTTAAGTCATTTACCCTTGACTTGGGTGTATTATGTTCCTGTACCATTACTTTGTCAACATAGATTAAGAATTTCCTAATTTATTAAAAGTTTTTGAACATTGAGTTATTATATTTAGAAAAAAAAAAGGTTTTTCCTATTATTTTTATGCTTTGTCAGAGTTTTATCAAGTGTTGTTTTGCTTTTGCTTGTTTTTCATGCGTGCAATTGTATTTCTTGTTGTTTTTACAAAGTATCATTTTTTGTTTTGTTATTTTCTTTATCCATCGAACTTCCGTCTATTGCGGTCCTATCATCCCTATACTGAAATCGCATGCCTGTTAATTGTACAAAAAACAGCCGGGTAAATGATATGATGTCTGTCTACCTGACAGGTATCATATCATTTACCCGGCTGCTTCCCTATTGTTATGTATTTTAATATCGTATCGTATAATTCTTTTTTTCATCCGGCCAGTAGCACTGTTCCCGTACCGGACAAGCAAAACAATTTCTGGACTGCTTATCTGCATCATATAGCAGTGTTGCAAGAGATCCTGCCTGCTCACTCGGTGCTTTATGTCTGCCAATCGCATCACAGATTTCCACACATTCAGTCTCTGTATATCCACACGATAAAAGGATTGGACGTGCCAGATCCGCTCCCACCTCATGATGAGACTTCCCGGATGCATACTCCTCACATCTTCCGATATCATGCAGCAACGCCATTGCATAGATCACATCCTGCTGCAGCTTAAACCCCTGTTCCAAATTCTTTATATATCCGATTCTTGCTACATCCAGGCTATGCTCGATTCCATGCAGACAGAACACACGCGTGCGTTCCTGTTCCTCAATCCGACGCATATAAATCTGAAATTTCGGATGTGAGAGAATTCTATCTATTCGCTCCATTTTTTTCATCTCCGCTTTCTAATTGCAGATATTCTGCCAGAAAAGATAACGAACCGCTTACAAGAATTACATCCTCTTTTCCTGCCTGTTCTCTTGCCCTTTTCAGTGCATCGGCACCCGTATCCGCAAGTTGAACCGGTACCCCTTTTTCCTGCAGTAATGTTGCTAAGATTTCCTTTGGCAGACCGCGTGGCGTATCCGGTGTAATGACAACCGCTGCCGCCATCGTAGGTGCCAGAATCTCCACCATTTTTTCGTATTCCTTATCTTTCAGTACTCCTATTATATAGATTACCCTGCGGTTTGTAAAATACTTTTCCACCGATGCGCGCAAGTTTTCCCATGCCGCTGCATTATGTGCACCGTCTACATAGATATACGGATGTTCCGCAGTCTTCGTCATGCGTCCCGGCCATACAGTCTGTGCAACACCCTTATGTATCGCCGTCTCTTCTATATGTAGTATACGAAGTATCGTGATTGCAGTCTGCGCATTCGCAATCTGATGCTCTCCCAACAGTGAAATATGATATGGTTTTCTCCTGTCCCTGATATCCGCAGTCATATTGGTTTCATCCGGATTCGTTCCACAATCCACCAGATCCGTGCCATCCAGATTCATCTGCCCAACTTTCCAGTCTGAAGGGTTCACTTCTATATAAGAAGCATGTTGCTTGTCACACGTCTCCCGCAGCACCTTCGACACCTCCGGTACCTGCGGTGCGGAGATTACCGTCGTATAGGATTTGATGATGCCTGCTTTCTCCGTCGCAATCTTCGTCAGAGTATCGCCTAAGAACTGCATATGATCCATGCTGATCTGTGCAAATACACAAGCTTCCGGTTTTGCAAGCACATTTGTCGCATCCTCTCTTCCCCCCATGCCACATTCGAGCAATACATAGTCCACATGATTTCTTGCAAAATACAGAAATGCCACCGCTGTCTCAATCTCAAATGCAGTCGGACTGGCAAACCCATCCGTCTCCATCGTATCAATCACCATCGCAACTTCTGTAAGTAACTCCGCAAATTCCTCCTCTGACATATAATGTCTGTCCATCTGATATCGTTCGAGGTACGTCAGGATCGTCGGAGATATATACCGTCCCACATGATACCCTGCGACAAGCAGGCTCTCCTGTACAAACGCAAAAATAGAGCCCTTCCCATTTGTCCCGGCGATGTGCAGTGTCCTGCACGTATCCTGTGGATTGCCGAGTCTCCGTAAGAGCTCCTTTACCTGTGTCAGGCCGGGCACAATCCCCAGCCTGCCTTTTTCTTCAATATAATTTTGTGCTTCTTCGTAGTTCAATTATTTGTCTCCCTTATATTCTACATGCTGCACTGGCTTTGTAGAATCATCAATCGGACAAATCTCATATCCCTCATCCTTCAAAGTCTGGATCAAAGCCGGAAGTGCTTCGATCGTTGCATGATTGTTCTGCAGATCATGCATCAATATCACGGAATCACCCGCATTTGCATGTACATACCCAAGTATATTATCATTTAACTCATCCGGTGTCAAAGATGCATCCACGGCATCCCCCGACAGCGAATTCCAATCATAATAGACAATGCCCTCATCATGCAGATAGCCGATCAGATCCTGGATATCCACCTTGCTTACCTGATTGGAGCTTCCACCCGGGAACCGGTACAGATGTGTATCCACACCCGTCTGCTCCTGTATGTAATCGTGAATCTTCGTCACATCTTCTTCAAAGCTTTCCTGACTCGCATACACCTGATCATACACATGACTGTAAGAATGCATTCCGATTGAATGTCCTTCATCGACAATCCGCTTGTAATACTGCTGTGCTTCCTTATCATCATTGTAGACAACAAAGAAGGTTGCCTTCACATTGTTTTTCTTCAACACATCCAGTAGTTCTCCGGTGTAAGTACTTGGACCATCATCAAAAGTCAGGTACACCTTCTGTCCATTGTAGTAGGTCTGCTCCGGCACATCACTTTCCGCTTCGGTTGTTGCCTCTGCATCCTCCTTCTGTACACTGCTTCCATCCCCATTGTCTGTCAGGGCCACATGTACTCCTTCCGAACCTTTCCCCAGATCTCCATACGCCATCTGCTCACTCGTCATCGTCTCGGTTGATTCATCAATCAATCCAATGTTTGTACTGACCAGATTTTTTCCTTCCTCTACCCGGTCAACCAGATTTTCAATCCGGTGATCCAGCCGGTTCATCTTCACCATCAAAAACATACATAATGTAATCGGAATGGCACATACCACCAGGAATGTGACCATCAGCATTCTTTTAAAGCCTCGTACCTTCCGCTTTCGCAGATTCTCCTCTTCCATCTCTTGTGCTTCGGAAATTTCTTTTTCGTATTCAGTTAAAGTTTTTTTCTTGTCTTCCATAAAATTTTCCTTTACATTCTCTATATATTGTGGTACATTACCCATGTAATACAAATTACATTTTGCAGCCTTTAGACGTTTCCGAAAAAAAGGTTGCATTTTTTATATTATAAAATTCTACGAATTATGTCAAGTAAATTTTATTTTTTCTTAATCTTTTGTAATACTTTTGTAATATAATTCCCGCCACTTGCGGCCTTCCTCCTGCATACCCTGTGTCAGCTTTGCCAGCTCATCATATTGCTGTTTGTACCGCTGTTCCATATTTTTTACTGTTGATTTCAACCGCGACTCATAATCGTCCTGCATCTTCCGGATTGCTTCATTATAATTTCTGTCATTTTCTTTACATCGCTTTTCAAGTTCCTGCATCGTCTGTTCTTTACATAATATATACTCCGACAGACTTATGTCACCTAATCTGGAAACATCCACGGCAAATATCCGCGGCTTGTTTTCCGTTGCTAATTTATATAGAAGATAACTGACTTCACCATGCTGTAAAATCTCATAACGCTCAATCCGTCCTGTTCCGTGCACCAACCTCTGAACCTTCCTCTCCCCAAGTGGATTTATCACATACAGACTGTCCGTCCCATCTCCCGGATCTGTCATACGATACCATACATATAGCTGTGTCTGCTCTCCTGTGATCTGTGCGATCTGAACCTCCGAAATGCTCCCCCAAGCATCGCCCTTTACAAGAACCAGCCGTCCCTCCGCGAAAAGCTTATCCCACATTAAAACATTTTCTGTATTGACATATGCCACATAGATTTCATCCTCCCAGTGCAGACTTACACCACAGGAATGATAATCCCGGCACAAACTGCCCCATTGTACCGTCCTGCCAGCTCCAATTACCTGCGCCAGAATTTGATTTCCCTCCTCATAGAGTAAAATCCGTTTATCCCCTTTCCATCTATAAACTGCCTCCAAGTCTGCCTCCCAATTCTTTCTTTTACAAATATATTATAGAAACCGAACAAAAATGCATAATCTGAATATATTATTGTAAGCATATCTGAAAGGAAACGAACATGTCTAAATGCTGTGGCTGTAACAAAAAAGTCTTAAGCAATGCAGTTGCAAACAACACAGATTCCTGCGCATACAGCTTAACTGATACCTGTACCGATGTATGTGTAACACCGCAGTGTGGCGATCCAAAGCTGTTAACAGTGCTTGTTCCTGTCATCTACGACGAGATCGGAATCAATGTATGCCGGACAATTCCGCTTGCTACCCTGCTTGCAGATTATCCAACAACGGCATATATCCGGGCAGAGGTTACGAACATTACCTTTGCAACAGGAGCGGCGCCTTCCGTAACAATCAAGCCGATTGCAGGACGTCCAAACTGCTACGAGCTGACACTTACGAACCTGACCGTTGATTTTGTCATCTATGCCTACGACTGCTGCAAACGTCTGCTTGCAACACTCCCGGTTACAGGTGTTGTCTATCTTCCTTCGACAACTACGGATCCGGAATACGACGAAGATACCAACCCAACTTCTGTAACGATGCAGTTGTTCGCCCCTTATGGTGTCACTTATACCGATACGACGGCAGCAACACCAAACCTGAATTTTATCGGCTTCCTCTCCACCAATGGAACAGTGTCACAGGGACTCAATCTCATGGCGATGTCCAAGGTATTGAACTTCGATATTGCAAGCGCAGAAATGACGGTAGGGCTTACCTTGATCGTAAAATCAATCTACTATAACCAATACCGGATTCCTCACAACGGAAAAGCAATCGTATCCAAGGGCACACTGGCAGGTCCGGAGGATTCTGTCTGCATGAGCTTTGTAAGCGGAAGCCTCTTAGACCGGAACATCAAGCCATTGGAGCTTTGCAATCCGCTTGATCAAAAGCGAAACTGCGAAAGCTGTACCGGTTCTGATGACTGTACCTGTCTGACACCATCGGATTGAATTTCGAAAATTACCGGAAATTGGTAAAATAATCTCCTTATTTAGGTTCATACTATTTTTATAGAATGAAAACTAGATAAGGAGTGTTTTTATTATGAAAAAATTTAAGACAACTGCTGCGATTGTTGCAACTGCTATGATGCTTTCCATCTGTATGTGTGGATGTGGTACGGACGAGACGAGTAAAGACAACGCAACAACTTCTGAACAAACACAGATGACAACCGAAAATAACAACGCAACCGGTGGCAATGCTACCAATTCCAACGGTGTTGGAAACGGCATCAAAGATGCTGCAGACGGTGTCGGTGAAGGAGTAAAAGACGCTGCCGAGGGCGTCGGCGAGGGTGTCAAGGATGCTGCCGAGGGTGTTGGCAATGGTGTGAAAGATGCAGTTGACGGCGTGGAAGATGCTGTCGACGGAAATCAAAGCAAGCGATAACAACAAAGAAAAAGGTTCCGCCTGTGGTGCAGTTTCTACACTACAAACGGAACCTTGTTTTATTTTTTGTCATCCGGTTTTACCCGAAAAGATGGCTCAATCTTGTTCATCATACGATCATATTGTTCGTACATTTTCTGCACACTGTTTTCTAACAGATAATAATGCATGACATATGGAATCAACAACACCAGAAGTGCAAACACCAGTGCCACGATAATCAATGAGCCACTGAAATTCAAATATAAAATAGAAATCACGGTTGCAATCGCAAACAACGCCATTACAATCAGATGTACCTGCCGCTCATGTGCAAAAAAAGCAATCTGTATCAGATGTTTTTCTTTCTCATGCTCCCAGTCGACATCATCCTTCTCTAACAGTGCATCAATATATGCCAGATATTCGGTAATTCTCTTTTTCATCTTCCATTCCTCCTGCCAGTTTCTCTTATTTTCTAATTTATCTAAATCTCTTACACAGTTTCATTTATTTTTGTCTGTATCCTGCTGCCATCACTTTTCATTTATTATATCGCTGTCTGCATAAATATTCCATAGTCATATGTACATTTCCGTGCTATAATAAGGATGCATTTTTATGCATATACATAAGGAGGAAATTATGCCAGACAACAACGGAAATAATCAAAATAACAACGACGATGATGAATACGAAAAGTATTGCTATCTCTGTCGCAGACCGGAATCCGAGGCCGGTCCATTTATCCGGATGCCGGGAAATATGTATATCTGCAACGACTGTATGCAGAAAAGCTTCGACTCCTTTAACAATGGAGCGATGCAGTTTTTAGATCTTTCCAAGATGCCGAATATCAACATGTCGCAGTTCATGCCATTTGATGATATTCCAACTTCCCAGAAGGTCAAAAAGAAGAAAAAGCAGAAGGAAGAAAAAGAACAGAAACCGCTCACGATGGCGGATGTTCCAGCCCCTCACAAAATCAAAGCAATGCTCGATGAATATGTCGTAGGACAGGAATATGCGAAGCGTGCCATGTCTGTTGCGGTATACAATCATTACAAGCGTGTGATCACAGACACGATGGACGACATCGAGATTGAAAAATCCAACATGCTGATGCTCGGTCCAACCGGATGCGGTAAGACGTATCTGGTTCAGACGATTGCGAAAATCTTACAGGTTCCACTCGCCATCACCGATGCTACCACGTTGACAGAAGCTGGTTATATCGGAGATGACGTAGAGAGCATCCTCTCCAAGCTTCTTGCCGTCGCAGATAACGATGTTGAGAAAGCGGAACGCGGAATCGTCTTTATCGATGAAATCGACAAGATTGCGAAGAAGAAGGAAACGCGCAGCCGTGATGTCAGCGGTGAATCTGTACAGCAGGGACTTCTGAAGATCTTAGAAGGTGCCGAAGTTGAGGTACCTGTTGGTTCCGGCAGCAAGAACGCCATGACACCGATGACGACGATGAATACGCGAAATATCTTATTTATCTGCGGTGGTGCATTCCCAGATATCGAGGACATCATCAAACAGCGTCTGAACAAGCAGTCTTCTATGGGCTTTGCAGCAGACCTGAAAGATAAATATGACAAAAACGATAATCTGATCAAGGAAGTGACAACCGAGGATCTGCGTGAATTCGGTATGATTCCTGAATTTCTTGGTCGTCTCCCAGTACTTTTCACTCTGGATGCACTGGACAAAGACATGTACATCAAGATTTTAAAGGAACCAAAAAATGCAATTCTGAAGCAGTACAAGAAACTGCTTGCCTTGGATGAGGTAGATCTCGAATTCGATGACAGTGCCTACGAAGCAATTGCAGAAAAAGCAATGGAGAAAAAAACCGGTGCCCGTGCACTCCGTGCAATCATCGAGAAATTTATGATGGATATTATGTATGAGATTCCGCGCGACGACAATATCGGTCGTGTCACCATCACCGGCGATTATATCAATGGCAAGGGCGCACCGATCATCGAATTACGTGGTACCAATATTTAAACAACAGGACAGGAGGTATCAAGATGAAAAAAGTGGAAGTGATCATCCGACCTGAGAAGCTGGATGACATGAAAGAGATTTTGGATGAATGCAGCACAACCGGAGCTATGGTCAGCAACATCATGGGCTACGGCAACCAAAAGGGATATAAATCCCAGCATCACAACGGCGATTATTTTGTAAATCTGCTTCCAAAACTGAAGGTTGAGACGGTTGTCTCCGATGATGTATGTGAGAAATTAATTTCCATGATTACAGAACGTATCCCAACCGGAAGTTATGGAGATGGCAAAATATTTGTATATAATATAGAAGATGCTGTACGTATTCGTACCGGCGAGCGCGGAGATGATGCTCTATGATAACTGCGATTATCGCACATCGTGGTGCTTCAGCACTCGCTACCCATGAAAATACATTAGAATCGTTCCAGATTGCAATCAACCTACAGGCAGATTTTGCAGAGTTCGATATTCGAAGAACCAGAGATCATCAGATGATCGTATTTCATAACCCGGACTTAAATGGCACAGATATCCGGCAGCTTACCTATGACGAGATCTGCAAGGTCACGGGGACGCACGGTTACAGGGTTCCTCTTTTGCAGGAGGTTCTTGAGTTGTGCCGTGGCAAAATCAAGCTGGATATTGAGTTAAAGGAGACCGGATATGAACAGAGAGTGATTGATCTGGTGGAACGTTATTATGATTATCCTGATTATATGATGAAATCGTTTATCGACCATTCAGTGCTCCGCATCAAAGAGATTGATCCGAACATCAAAGCAGGTTTATTGATTGGAACACCGCGCAACACGATTGTCCATCGTTTAAACGAATATTTTCCTCTTCACCGGCTGCATATGTGCAAGGCAGATTTCATTTCACCACATTTCCAGTTTGTGACACGGGAATTTCTCCTGCGCATGCATCTGCATCATAAAGAGGTTTACGCATGGACAGTCAATGATATTGCAAAGATGAGCAAGCTGATTCACAAAGGTGTCGACGGAATCATTACCGACCGACCCGATTTTGGTTTGCAGGCACGCATGGCTTTTGAAGAATCAGACAAACAAAGACAGAAAGGATGAACAAGCATGAAATACAAAGTTGGATTTATTGGTTGTGGAAATATGGCAAGCGCCATTATCGGCGGATTGAAATCACACGCCAGTATCGACGCTTCTGAAATTATTGCAGCAGACGCTTCGCAAGCTGCTCGTGAAAAAGCAAAGGAAAACCTCGGCATCTGTACAACAGCATCAAACACAGAGGTTTCCACACAGGCAGATGTGTTATTCTTATCCGTAAAACCACAATATTATGAGACAGTGATTTCTGAGATTCAGCCGACGCTCCCGTCCGGACAGATCATTGTTACGATCGCACCCGGCAAGACACTTGCGTGGCTTGGCGAACGTCTCGGCGACGTAAAGATTGTCCGTACCATGCCAAATACACCAGCCCTTGTCGGAGAAGGAATCACCGGGGTCTGTAAGAACGATCTAGTCACAGAAGAAGAATTTACATATGTCTTAAAATTACTGAGCAGCTTTGGACTTGCTGAAGCTATCCCGGAATCCCTGATGGATGCCGTTGTCTCTGTCAGTGGCAGTTCTCCGGCTTATGTATTCCTGTTTATCGAAGCGATGGCAGATGCCGCAGTTGCCGATGGTATGCCACGGGCACAGGCTTATAAGTTTGCAGCACAGGCGGTACTCGGAAGTGCAAAGATGGTTTTAGAAACCGGAAAGCATCCGGCAGAGTTAAAAGATATGGTCTGCTCTCCTGCCGGAACAACGATTGAGGCAGTTCGTGTCTTAGAAGAAAAAGGCTTCCGCGGTGCGGTCATGGATGCCATGAAAGCATGCACTGCAAAAGCAAAGGGAATTTAGCCGCTTTCATCTTATATAAAAACATAAAAAAGAAGCACCCGATCAATATCATCGAGTGCTTCTTTTTTATGAAAGGTTTTGGGAATACAAATTATAATGAGAAAGAACCCTCTGTTCCATCTGCTGTATAGTATACCATGTTTGTCTCTGGCTGATAGTATACGTTCAACTCCTTGATGGCTTTCTTTCCACTTGCCTCTGCTGCCTTTGCCGCGATATCTTCTGTGGATACCTGACCACCCTGATACTCAACAAAAAGCTTTACAGCCTTAGGAGCTGCTGCCTTAGCTGGAGCTGTCTTCTTAGCAGGTGCTTTCTTAGCTGGAGCTGCTGCTTTCTTTGCCGGCTCTGCTTTCTTTGCAGGAGCTGCTGCCTTCTTTGCTTCTTCCTTTGCAGGAGCTACTGCCTTCTTTGCTGGCTCTGCTTTCTTAGCCGGAGCTGCTGCCTTCTTTACTTCTTCCTTTGCAGGTGCTGCTGCCTTTGCTGCTTCTACCTTTGCCATAGTTGCGTCAACTGTTGCTTTCTTTACTGCCATAATCCATTCCTCCGTAAAATTTGTATGTATATTTTCAGTATCACTATGTTGTCTTTTATTTCATTTGTTGACATGATATTACGCCACTTTCCTTGAATTTGCAAGGCTTTTTGGCATTTTCTTAAGTATTTACCAATGGATTTGCGCTTTCAAGAAAAAAAGAGGACATTTTGCACAATGAATTTCTATTGACTTTTGTCCCCGACAAGACTACTATAAACGACAGCTTTTATAGCATATTATTTATTATAAGAAAAGGAGTTCCTTCTATGTCTACGCAAAAAAGAAACATCTGGCTGGACAATGTAAAAGGATTTTTGATTATCTGTGTTGTCGCCGGGCATTTTTTAGAGAGCGGAATTGACTACCATTCCAATATGTGCAAATCTTTATTTTTATTTATTTACAGCTTTCACATGCCCTTATTTGTATTTGCAAGTGGTCTTATGTGTGAGCATGCAATCAAAACAAAGGAACGCTTCTGTAAAAAGCTTGCAAGCTTTGCTGGTCTGTTTGTTCTGTTAAAATTGCTGATTTTTCCATTCCAGCGCCTGAACAATCCTGATCTGACATTTTCACTTGTAAAAACAGACGGGGTTCCCTGGTATCTGTTTGCAATGTGCGTGTTTTATACTTGTGCCTACCTGCTTCGTAATATGGATAAGCGCAAGGTGTTCGCGATATCTTTCTTCATTGCACTGATGGCAGGCTATGACAACGGAATTGGGGATGTATTTGCATTTTCTCGCTGTCTTGTATTCTTCCCATGGTTCGTGCTCGGATGGATGAGCGACGTGAACAAATTAGAATTCCAGCTTCACAGGCGGAGCCTGCGGATACTCGCACCAATAATTGTACTTACATTTTTTATTCTCTGCCGCGTAAATATAGACAGTTTCTATATTTTCCGCCGTTTCTTCACCGGGCGGAGCTCCTATGAAGCTTTACTGGATGACGCAGGCGAAATCGGAATTTTGTTCCGGCTGTCCGCTTATATGATCACATTTATTATCGGTGTATGTATTATGAGTATCATTCCAAGGAGAAAGCTGTTCCATCTTGATGTCCTTGGAAAAGAATCGATGTCGATTTATTTTTTCCATCGTCCGGTTCTCTTCTATCTGGAATACGCGGAGACATATCCGTTCCTGTATCAGCATTTTCATGGATGGGCAAATATTTTATGGCTTATCATCGCGATAATTCTCGTAATCATACTTGCACAGCCACTGTTCGAAAAGCCTTTCAAAATCTATAATGCGTGGATTCAACAAAGGGTTCATGTTTCCTGAATCATCTTGTATCCGGTGAAACCTTATAGCAAAAGGCGGTCTGCACATAACATACAGACCGCCTTTCTTTATATGTAAGGAAATGATTTAGTTTTCTCCCTGCAAAGCGTCGTAACCTTCTTCTCCGGTACGAACCTTGATTACATTCTCAACACCATAGACAAAGATCTTGCCATCGCCGATGCTTCCTGTATAAAGCGCTTTCTTTGCTGCCTTTACAACGGTAGCAACCGGAACCTTGCTGACAACGACTTCCACCTTTACCTTCGGAAGCAATGTCATATCCATCTTAACACCACGATAGTACTTCGTCTGACCCTTCTGGGCACCACATCCAAGTACCTGTGTGACTGTGATACCTGTTACACCGGCATCGTTCAAAGCATTCTTCAGATCCTCAAACTTATTCTGCTTACATATGATAGAAATCTTTGTAAGCTTGACATCCGAAGCAACACCTGTGCCACCACTCATAACCTGAACCGGAACTGCCTCATCCTCAGGTACTGCATTCTCCGAAATCACAGGAGTTGATACCGTTGTCGTACCATCGCTGCTGATGTGATCGCCATATGTCATGAATCCTGCATAAGCTGTCTCTAAGCCATGCTCAGTTGCATCCAGACCTGTGATTTCCTCCTCAGCGGATACACGCAGACCAAAGATTTTCTTAATTACAAGGAATGTGATTGTAATTGTAACAGCTGTCCATGCTGCTGTTGCAAGCATACCTGTCAACTGAATACCAAGGAGCTTGAATCCTCCACCATAGAAGAGACCAAGTAATTTGTCACCATTTGCATCTGCAAGAGAATAGGTAGGTGTACTGTCTGTAGCAAAAAGTCCAACTGCGATAGTACCCCAGATACCATTCATCATGTGAACAGCTACTGCACCAACCGGATCATCGACACGGAGCTTGTTATCAAGCAGCCATACACCAAATACTACGAGTACACCGGATACCGCACCGATTACAATTGCGCCAGTCGCATCTGCAACATCACATGGTGCTGTGATTGCTACCAGACCTGCCAGAGATGCATTCAGACACATAGATACATCCGGCTTACCATAACGAATCCATGTAAAGATCATACATACCACTGTTGCAACAGAAGGAGCAATCGTTGTTGTTGTGAAGATCGCACCAAGCTGTGGAACCGATGTTGCGGCTGCACCATTAAATCCATACCAGCCAAGCCACAGGATAAATACACCAAGTGCACCAAGCGCTAAGTTATGTCCAGGGAATGCACCAACCTTGATGCTTCCATCCTTCTGCTTCTTAAACTTACCAATACGTGGTCCAAGGATAGCTGCTCCAATCAGGGCACAGATACCACCAACCATGTGGATACAGTTCGAACCGGCAAAATCGTGGAAGCCCATCTTAGACAACCAGCCGCCGCCCCATGTCCAGTGTGCTTCAATCGGATAGATGACTGCAGAGATTACTGCGGAGTAAACACAGTAGGATAAGAACTTGGTTCTCTCTGCCATCGCTCCGGATACGATTGTTGCTGTCGTAGCACAGAACACTAAGTTAAATACGAAGTTTGACCAATCAAAATTTGCATAATTTGTGAAGATATCAAAGCCAGGCTTACCTACAATACCTGCCACATCCTCACCTAAGAACAAACCGAAACCGATCAGGATAAACATCACGGTACCGATACAGAAGTCCATCAGGTTCTTCATGATGATGTTACCAGTGTTCTTCGCTCTGGTAAATCCTGCCTCCACCATCGCGAAACCTGCCTGCATCCAGAATACCAACGCCGCACCGATTAAGAACCAGACGCCGTAGACTTCACTTGAAATTGCATTCATAATTTCTTCTGTCATAATCATTTCCTCCTCATCTCGTCAAATTCTTTTGTTAAGTCTGCTAGCTCTTCTCACTCAACATGTTGTCATTATACTTAATAAAATTAATTTGTCAAACAGTTTTACCAAGTCATTTCTTCATATATTGTAATTATATCAAGTATATTCTTGTTTTTACATTCGTTTCTCAAGTGCAAGTAATGAAAACGATTAATTTTTGAAAGTGCAATCGCGGATCGTTAACAATTTTTTAAGTTTAATAGAAAAAAAGAAGCAAAAATGCATTTTTGCTTCTCTTTTTCTATCGCATTAGCCGTTTTACTTCCTTTTATCAAGTTCGTGATCTTTGTTTCTCTGAGAATCAACCTTCATATTTCCTTCCAGTTACTTTTGGTTCACTTTTAAGTGTTTCTTCAGTTCTTCCCAGTTATTTCCCATATTGTTCTTGTCAGGCGCCGATACAAAATAAAACTGCATATGAATGGAATCCCCATTTACTATAAAATAATTCTGTCCGGTTCCCTTACATATCGGTTCACCTTTCGCATACAATTCCACGAATTCCGTCTGTGCTGCGGTCAGACAATTCTTCGCGTTCAGTATGTCCTGATTCTTCTTTGCCTTATCTATATAACCGAGCAATGCCGGTACCAGAATTGCTGCAAGAATTGCCAATATCACGATCACAACAATTAATTCTACCAATGTAAATCCTTTGTTTTTCATGCTCCTTCTCATGCAATCCCCCCTGTTATAGAAGAATTTTCTATTTGTAATATCGGTAATTTATCATATTTATGTACTTATTTACAGAATATTAATGTAAAATGGCAAAAAAAGAATCGGGCAGGCCGGCTCCTGCTCGATTCTTTTTTATCAATTTTTATTTTAGCTTTTACTTTTCCGGTGTGTTATACCCGTCCGGGTTCATAGACTGCCACTTCCACGAATCTGCGCACATCTCATCAATATCATACTGTGCTTCCCATCCAAGTTCCTTCTTCGCAAGGCTTGCATCGGAATAACAGGTTGCGATATCACCTGCCCGGCGAGGCTTGATCTCATATGGAAGCTCCTTTCCACATGCCTTACTGAACGCATGGATTACATCGAGTACACTGTATCCCTTTCCGGTTCCAAGGTTGTATACCTTAACACCCGGATTTTCCTTAATCTTATTGATAGCTGCCACATGTCCCTTCGCAAGATCAACAACATGAATATAATCACGCACGCCTGTACCATCCGGTGTATCGTAATCATCACCAAATACACCTACACAAGGAAGCTTGCCGATTGCCACCTGTGCCACATACGGAAGCAGGTTGTTCGGGATTCCCTTCGGATCTTCGCCGATCAGACCGCTCTTATGTGCACCGATCGGGTTGAAGTAACGAAGCAGAATCACATTCCACTCAGGATCTGCAAACTGAATGTCTGTCAGGATCTGCTCTAACATATGCTTTGTCCAGCCATATGGGTTTGTACATACACCCTTCGGGCATTCCTCTGTGATAGGAATAAATGCCGGATTGCCATAAACCGTTGCAGATGAAGAGAAAATAATATTCTTACATCCATTCTCGCGCATAACCTTGCACAGATTCAATGTACCTGCGATATTGTTCTCATAATATTCCAGAGGCTTGCGCACAGACTCACCAACTGCCTTGAGTCCCGCAAAATGAATCACGGTATCCGGTTGTTCCTTTGCAAATATCTCTGTCATTTTGTCATAATCCCGGATATCCGCTTCATAGAATACCGGTGTCTTACCTGTAATCTGCCCGATCCGATCTACTGCCTTCTCACTTGCATTATAAAGGTTATCAACAATCACTACATCGTAACCTGCCTCAAGCAGCTCCACGCATGTATGACTTCCAATATAACCTGCACCACCTGTTACTAAAATCTTCATAGTCTGCGTACCACCTTTCTTGTTTTGCTTTTATTTCTGGAATATGTAATTAATTCTACATATTTACATTCTATTTCTATAAACTCCCCAGCATTTTGTATTCTACCATATATGGACTGCGTCAGCAAACAATTCCAGTCTCCTGAAAAGTTCCAATTATACACAAAGCTGCGAAATCCAAAAAGAGGGGAGGGGAATGGATCTCGCAGCTTCGTCACATAAAAAGGGGGGAGAGGGGGTTAACTTCTTTCGAAGTTTTTTCTTTTGTTGTTGATATTATAATACATAACTTCTGACAAGAATAAAATTGAAAATTTTTGGATGTTTCTTGAAGATTTTTGGATGTTTTTGAAAAAATGTGATTTATCACAGTTCATATATTACTTCTGGCACATTATCAAACTCTCCTATCATTTTTATTGCTATCATACCATAATTATGTTAGTATCATTTCATATGGGTAAATATGATTTCACAAAGTATCTGCCCCTGTTTATTTATCAGAAACAGATTACCAGTTATGAAATAAGGAGTTAATACGAATATGAATTGTATCGTTGCACAATCTGGCGGACCGACAGCCGCCATCAATGCGTCTCTCGCCGGCGTTGTAGCCGCTGCCAGAGACTTCGGAATATATGATAATATTTATGGTGCGATTCACGGAATTCAGGGCGTGTTGAAGAAACATTTTCTGGATTTGTCAGATAAGGATGACGCGTTCATCCACAGGCTTGCGCGCACGCCAGCCATGTACCTTGGATCCTGCCGGTTCAAGCTACCGGATATGAACGAGGACGTTTCGATATACGAGGAAATCTTCTCGATCTTCAAGGAGATGAACATCGGGGCATTCTTCTATATCGGTGGAAATGATTCAATGGATACTGTTGCCAAGCTGTCCGCTTACGCCGCTTCCATTGACAATGACATCCGTATCATCGGTGTGCCTAAGACCATCGACAACGATCTGATCATGACGGATCATACACCGGGATTTGGCTCTGCTGCCAAGTACATTGCAAGTTCGATCCGCGAAATTGCCTATGACACCTATATCTACGATTTGGAGAGTGTCAATATCATCGAGATCATGGGACGGGATGCCGGCTGGCTGACTGCAGCTTCCGTACTTGCAAGAAATGAATTCAGCCTTGCTCCTCATCTGATCTATCTGCCGGAGGTTGCCTTCGACAAGGAACAGTTCATCACAGACTTAAAAGAAAAGGTAAAAAAATATAAGAATGTTATCGTCGCCGTCTCCGAGGGAATCCGTGACAAGGACGGCAACTACATCTCTGCTACCGATGCTGCCGCTGACAAGTTCGGGCACGCACAGTTGAGCGGTGCCGGAAAGACGCTGGAATACCTCGTGAAGGAAAAGCTTGGCATCAAGGTGCGTTCCGTCGAAGTCAATGTCCTGCAGCGTTGTGCCGGACATATGGCAAGTATGACAGACTTGACGGAATCTTTCCTCTCTGGCAAACACGCAGTTGTGCTTGCCAAGAACGGAGAAAGCGCACAGATGGTAAGTCTGCACCGTCTGTCCGATGCACCATATACCTACGAGCTTTCCAATACTCCAGTCAGCGAAGTTGCCAATCAGGCGAAGGAAGTGCCTATCTCCTGGATTACGCCTGACCACCACGACGTGACTAAAGAAATGATTGCGTATCTGAAACCGCTCGTCGCTGGGGAAGTTCCAACAGACTATGCGGATGGCATCGCGGACTACTTGGATGTTTCGCATCTGACGAAGGTTGGTTGTAAGTAAAACCCGAAGTTCAATACATTAAAATGAAATTCGCTCAGATATACTGTATTGCAGTTAAGAATTACTAGGCACTCCTAATTTATATAATGACAATATACGCAACCGTTGCCAATTCGCCATCCATGGCTCAGTGGCAACTTGCTTGAACATCGTGTTCAAGCATTGCTGCTATATAGAAGGAGTCCCAAGTAATTCTAAAACTGCAAACATATCATATCTGAGCGAATTCCATTTTTTTTGCATTGTCCTCCGGGTTTTATCTACAATAAGGTCGCTTCGAAAGATGCAAACATGCCTCTTGGTAAGTACCTCTTTAATACATCTATATCTTCTCCATACTTCAAGGTTGTGACATTCATTCTGAATGGAATTGGCGCATCCGCACAATCATAAATAAGAATGTGTGCATGCATGTTTGCCAACCTTCGATACGATAATATGAATTGCACACATAATATAAGCCATCAACAGACCATTGGAGCACATCAGCACTTAGCGATTGGAGGGACAATTTGAAAAATTGTTTCTCCAGAGCTTAGTGTCTGTTATGTGCGGAAGTGAGCGAAAGCGCGTCTGTAGATGGCTTTATATTACTGTGTGCAATTCTTATTAAATTTTCATAGGTTGGCAAACATGCCTCTAGAAATCATTTGAGTAGCCATTGAGGAATGTGTCAACTTCCTTCGCTGCGTCACGTCCTTCGCGGATTGCCCATACAACCAGCGACTGTCCACGGTGCATATCGCCGCACGTGTACACCTTATCCACGTTCGTCTTGTGCGCACCCGGAGCGGTCTCCACATTCGTACGCGCATTCAGCTTCACGCCGAACGCATCTGCCACATACTTCTGTGTGCCGAGGAATCCGGCTGCAATCAGAATCAGATCACACTCGATTGTGTACTCGCTGTCCGGGATTTCCTTCATGTTCATACGTCCGGTCTCCGGATCTTTCTCCCATGCAAGCTTCACGCATTTTGCTGCACAAACCTGACCGTCCTTGTTCTTCACAATCTCTTTCACCGTTGTCTCATAGATACGTGGATCGTGTCCAAACTTTGCGATCGCCTCCTGCTGACCATAATCGGTCTTCAGGACTTTCGGCCACTCCGGCCATGGGTTGTTCGCTGCACGTGTCTCAGGAAGCTTCGGCATCATCTCAAGCTGTGTCACAGCAACCGCACCCTGACGGATGGATGTTCCGACACAGTCATTTCCGGTGTCACCGCCACCGATGACAAGTACCTTTTTACCCTTGGCACTGACATATTTTCCATCTGCAAAATTCGAATTGAGCAGGCTTCTCGTTGTTGTCTTTAAGAAATCAACGGCGAAATAAATGCCCTTCGCATCACGCCCGGTTACCTTGATATCACGCGGGTTCGATGCGCCACACGCAAGGACAACTGCATCGTATTCTTCGAGCAGCTTCTCCGCCTTTACGTTCTTCACTTTGGCATCGGTCAGATACGCTGCCATCTCATCGCACTTGGCAACTGCCGGGCTTAAGTTATTCTTTCCATTTGCAATTTCTGTTCCGGTTACGAACTCGATGCCAGTCTTCTTCAGACACTCGATCTTGCGGTCGATAATCTGCTTTTCCAGCTTCATGTTCGGAATACCATACATCAGAAGTCCACCGAGACGGTCACTACGCTCGAATACCGTTACCTGATGACCTCGGCGGTTCAACTGATCAGCGGCTGCAAGTCCGGACGGACCGGAACCAACGATGGCAACGCGCTTCCCGCTTCGCACCTTCGGCGGCTCGCAATTCACATAACCCTTCTCGTAAGCATTTTCGATGATGCTGCGTTCATTTTCCTTGGTGCAGACCGGCTCCCCATTGATATTACAGGTACATGCCGCCTCGCAGAGTGCCGGGCAGACACGACTTGTAAATTCCGGAAAGTTATTCGTCTTGGAGAGGCGCTTATACGCCATCTCCATATTTCCTGTATACACGTTATCATTCCACTCCGGCACGAGGTTATTGAGCGGACAGCCGGACGCCATACCGGCAATCATCTTGCCATATTGGCAGAATGGCACACCACAGTCCATACAACGTGCCGCCTGTTTACGCTGCTCTTCCATCGAAAGCGGCTCATGGAACTCGCTAAAATTTTTTATACGCTCAAGAGGCGGTACTTCCTTGCTGGTCTGTCTTTCATACTCCATAAATCCTGTACTTTTTCCCATAAGTCATACGCTCCTCTCTTAATGATTCTTGATTGCATAGAATGCTTCGATCAACGCCTGCTCGCTGGAAAGTCCCTTGACTTCCATCTGACCGATTGTTGACATCATCTTCTTGTAATCATGTGGGATAATCTTCTTAAATTTCGGCAGGTACTCCTCGAAATGCTCAAGCACTTCCTTACCGCGCTTGGAATTCGTACACTGAACATGCTCCACGATCATGTCCTTCAATTCCATAACATCGTATTTATCAACGACAGACTCAACCTCGACCATCTGCTTGTTGAGCTTCATATAGAGATCACTGTCCATATCAAGTACATATGCGATACCGCCGCTCATACCAGCCGCGAAGTTCTTACCGGTTGGTCCAAGGATCACGACGCGTCCACCTGTCATGTACTCGCAGCCATGCTCGCCGACACCCTCGACAACTGCCGTTGCACCAGAGTTACGAACGGCAAAACGCTCACCGGCAACACCGTTGATGAATGCCTTACCGGAAGTTGCACCATAGAGTGCTACATTTCCGACGATGATATTCTCGGATGCATCATAACGGATGCCATCCTGTGGGTAGACGATGATCTTACCACCGGAAAGCCCCTTACCGATATAATCGTTGCTGTCGCCGACCAGTTCCAGTGTGAGTCCCTTCGGGATAAATGCACCGAAGCTTTGTCCACCGCTGCCGTGGCATTTGACAACAAATGTATCCTCATCCAGAGTTGTTCCATATTTCTTCGTAATCTCAGAACCGAAGATCGTACCGAGTGAACGATTGATATTCGATACGTCAATCTCGATCGTCTTCTTCTGCTTCTTCTCGAGTGCCGGTCCAAGCTTCTTCATAAGAACCGTCTCATCGACAGTCTTCTCAAGTTCGAAGTTATAAGGATTCTTATTCGCATAACTAATCTTGCTCTGTGCATCATTTGCAAATGGATTGTCTATGATACGGGACAGATCTACATTATATTCCTCAGCCATCTTGCCGGCCTTGATCAGGTCTGTTCTTCCTACCAGTTCATCCACCGTACGCACACCTAGCTTTGCCATATATTCACGAAGCTCCTGTGCAGCAAACCGCATAAAATTCATGACATATTCCGGCTTACCCTTGAACCGTTTCCGAAGCTCCGGGTTCTGTGTAGCCACGCCGACCGGACAGGTATCCAGATTACATACACGCATCATGACACAGCCCATTGTTACAAGCGGTGCTGTTGCAAATCCGAACTCCTCCGCGCCGAGGATTGCCGCGATTGCAATATCACGGCCGGTCATCAGCTTACCATCGGTCTCTAGAATTACCTTATTACGAAGGTCGTTCATGATCAGCGTCTGGTGTGTCTCAGCCAGGCCAAGTTCCCAAGGAAGTCCTGCATGATGGATGGAGTTTGCCGGAGCAGCGCCCGTACCTCCATCATAACCGGAGATCAGGATAACCTGTGCGCCCGCCTTTGCAACACCGGCTGCGATCGTACCGACGCCAGCTTCCGATACAAGTTTTACCGAGATACGTGCATCTGTATTTGCATTTTTACAATCATAGATCAACTGTGCCAGATCCTCGATCGAATAGATATCGTGATGTGGCGGTGGTGAGATCAGACCTACACCAGGTGTTGAATGTCTGGTCTTGGCGATCCAAGGATATACCTTTCCGCCCGGCAGATGTCCACCTTCACCCGGCTTTGCTCCCTGTGCCATCTTGATCTGAATCTCTTTCGCACTTGTCAGATATTCGGAAGTAACTCCGAAACGTCCGGAAGCAACCTGCTTGATGGCAGAGCAGCGGTTCACGCCGTCCTCGCTTCCACGCATACGCTCTAAGCTCTCGCCACCTTCACCGGAGTTTGACTTACCGCCGAGACGGTTCATGGCGATTGCCATACACTCATGCGCTTCCTGCGAGATGGAACCATAAGACATCGCACCGGTCTTAAATCTCTTTACAATGGAATCAACCGGTTCTACCTGATCGATCGGGATTCCACCATTCTCCGGATAATTGAACTCCATCAGTCCACGCAGATGGAATGCTTTTTCTTCATCGTCAATCGCTGCAGAATACTGCTTGAACAGACCATAGTTATCCGTCCAGGTTGCCTGCTGCAGAAGATGAATCGTATTCGGATTGTACAGATGCTCCTCTTTTCCGCTCCGCATCTTGTGACTTCCGATACTCTCTAAACTTAGGTTCGTATACAATCCAAGCGGATCAAACGCAGAGTTATGCAATTCCTCTACATGACGCTGGATATCTTTGATTCCGATGCCACCGACACGGCTTACTGTATTCGTGAAATATTTCTTCACAAATTCCTCGGACAGTCCGACCGCCTCGAAAATCTGTGAACCCTGGTAGGACTGCACCGTAGAAATACCCATCTTCGATGCAATCTTTACGATACCATGCAGAACTGCGCTGTTGTAATCGTTGACTGCTGCATAAAAATCCTTGTTCAGGAAATGCGTATCAACCATGTCCTTGATCGTATCAATTGCCAGATATGGGTTGATTGCACAAGCTCCATAGCCGAGCAAGGTTGCAAAATGATGTACCTCACGTGGCTCTGCACTCTCAATAACCAGTGCAACCGAAGTACGCTTCTTCGTCCGGACCAGATGCTGCTGCATTGCAGATACCGCAAGCAGAGACGGAATCGCTACGTGGTTCTCATCGACGCCACGATCCGATAAGATCAGGATATTTGCACCATCTCGGAAGAATTTATCTGCCTCAACAAAGATTCGGTCGATTGCCTTCTCCAGGGATGTATTCTTATAATACGTAATTGGCACAACGGCTGCCTTCAAGTTCTCTGTGTTCAGGTTCTTGATCTTCAACATATCTGTATTCGTCAGAATCGGATTGTTGATACGAAGCACCCGGCAGTTCTCCGGCTTTTCTTCAAGAATATTACCATCACGTCCAAGGTACACAGTCGTTGAGGTAACAATTTCCTCACGGATTGCATCGATTGGCGGGTTTGTTACCTGCGCAAACAGCTGATGGAAATAATTAAACAATGGCAATTTCTGATGGGAGAGCACAGCAAGCGGTGTATCATCACCCATTGCTGCAATTGCCTCGGCTCCATTCTGCGCCATTGGAAGAATCGCAGTCTTAAACTCCTCATAGGTATAACCAAATGCTTTCTGCAGACGGCTTCTCTCCTCGTCGGAAAGCTCCGGCACACGCTCATTCGGAATCGGAATATCGGTCAGATATGTCAGGTTGCTGTCGAGCCATTCACCATATGGCTGTGCATTTGCATACTGGTTTTTCAGCTCGTCATCGGAGATCAGCTTTCCTGCCTTCGTATCGACAAGAAGCATCTTACCCGGACGCAAACGATCCTTCATCACAACATGCTCCGGTGCGATATCCAGGACACCGACCTCTGAAGAAAGAATCAGATAATCATCATCGGTAATATAATAACGGGAAGGACGAAGTCCGTTACGGTCAAGCACGGCGCCCATGTAATCGCCATCAGTAAAGAGCATAGATGCCGGTCCATCCCAAGGCTCCATCATCGTTGCATAATACTGATAGAAATCACGTTTTGCCTTCGGCATATATTTATTGGAATCCCAAGGCTCCGGAATCAGGATCATAACTGCCAGCGGAAGCGGCATACCGTTCATAACGAAGAACTCCAGTGCATTGTCAAGTCTTGCAGAATCCGAACCATCCGGATCAAGCACCGGCGTGATCTTATGGAACTCACCTTTAAAATACTCGGAATCCATCGTCTCTTCACGGGCGATCATACGATCTTCGTTACCACGGATCGTGTTGATCTCGCCATTGTGAACCAAGAAACGGTATGGATGTGCACGCAGCCAGCTCGGCGTTGTGTTCGTAGAGAATCTGGAATGTACCAGACCGATGGCTGACTCATAATCCTCATCCTGCAGATCCTGATAGAATAACCGGAGCTCGCCTACCAGGAACATCCCTTTATATACGATTGTACGACTTGAAAGAGATGGCACATACGTATCTTCATTTGACTGCTCAAATACACGACGTACTACGAACAGCTTCCGGTCAAAATCAAGTCCCCGCTCCACGTTCTTCGGACGCTTCACGAATGCCTGCATAATATATGGCATAACAGCGACAGCCTTATGTCCAAGGATGCCTGGATTCGTCGGAACCTTTCTCCAGCACAAGAATTCCAATCCTTCCTTCTCCACGATGATCTCGAACATCTTCATTGCCTGCTTACGCTGAAGCTCATTCTGTGGAAAGAAGAACATACCGATACCATAATCACGTTCCTCTCCAAGCTCCACGCCAAGCTCGTTCGCTGCCTTCTTAAAAAACTTATGTGAGATCTGAAGCAATATACCAACACCGTCACCGGTCTTTCCTTCTGCATCCTTACCGGCACGATGTTCCAGATTCTCCACAATCCGAAGTGCATCGCTGACTGTCTTGTGTGTCTTAATACCCTTAATGTTTACTACTGCACCAATACCGCAGTTATCATGTTCAAAGCTGCTATCATACATGCCTTGCTCTGCGATATGCGCTCTTTCATCTCTTATCTGCGTCATGCTTGTCTTTCCTTTCTCAAAAAATCTGTTGCTGGCGAAAATAAAGCAAAACTTATTTTTTACTTTGTTTTCTCAACTCATGCGCCTATAATACAACACTTTATTCGAAATGTAAACCATTTTTTGTATATTTGTGGAAAATAACAAGCAAATACATATTTTCACGAAGGTTTTTCACTATCATTTCAAATTACATATATTTATTACGCAAAAAGAAACGCGTCTTTCGCAGTATTCTGTAAAAAACGCGTTTCTTCTATATATAATATAATTTAATTATAATTGTTTTACTCTGATGGTGGATTAAAGACATTCATATCTATCTCTTGTGCCCCAACGCCTGTTTCATTCTGTAAAGATCCACTGATTTCCTGCACCTTTGAAGTTGGCGTATATCCATCTGTTCCAAATAGGAACTGATGCAAAGCAGATACATTGTTTGTCAAATCTGCCGGAACTAACACTGCTCCCTTTGCTTCTGTTGTCACTGGTGTATAAGCCATTGGGAATCCAATTGTATCTCCAAGGTTATAATCAAACATATCCTTGGCAAGACTCATCAGTTCTTTCTTTGTCAAACTTGTATAGATGTTCGGGAACACATCATCAATGATGCTATTGATCGTTGACAGATCGGAACTCTTGGCCTTCTGGATCATCTTTGCAATGACAGTTCTCTGTCTCTCCGTACGGGTGATATCTCCCTGATCTGTACTACGGATACGCGCCCAGCCAGTTGCCTGTGTACCATTCAGCAACTGTGTTCCGGATGAAAATACACCGTCGGAATATTCTCCTGAAATACCAATCTGTTCTGTAATACATGCGTTCAGCATCTCAAGCTCTGCATCGCGGACATCAATCGTAATTCCGCCCAGATCATCAATTGCCTGTGCCAATGCTGTGAAGTTCACTGTTACAAAATCTGTAATCTCCAAATCAAGATTCGCATTCAATGCACGAACTGCCATCTCAGGACCACCATATGCATACGCATGTGTAATCTTCGTTGTGATACCACCTTCATAATCAACCTGAAGCAGGGAATCACGATATACCGAAGCCAGTTTTACTTCCTTTGTATCATTGTTGATACTTGCTATGATAATGGAATCACTTCGATTTCCTTCTGCCATCGAAGCAGTGCTTCTGGAATCAATACCAAACAGTGCAATCGTACGGAAACCTTTCTGCGCTTCATTTGCATCTTCATTGATATCCAGGTTCTCTTTACTGTCATCCCAATTCTGCGGACGATTGATATTGTCCAGTTTCCGATTGGCATAAAAGAAAACATATCCTACAACCATGAAAAGCATTACGACGATTTCTACCAGAAATGCAATTCCCCATTTGGCATTTGCACTCATTCCTGCCTTTTTCTTGCTCATTTTTTTATCCTTCCATCTATAAAATTTTATTATGATCAAAACTATTTACCTATCATACATGATTCTTGAAAAAATTACAATATTCTTTTATGTGTTTTGATGAGATTTCAAAAAACTTTCATATTTTAATTATTGTAAACCCCAGATACCTATGCTATACTAAATTAAATTTTGACTATTTATATAGGGAAGGAATTATTTTATTTTCATGAATTTTGAGGAACGAAAGAATCTGTTGGCGGGGAAAAAACAGTCTCATATACTCGATTTTTACGACCAGCTGAATGATGAAGAAAAACATATCTTACTGTCACAAATCGATGCGATCGATTGGGATTTTCAGCAGGCATTCCAGAACAAAGACCACCCTTCTTCCGATACTGAAATCGAAGAAATCGACGCATTACATATACAGCAGATCATAGCACAAAGGGATACATTTCAAGCGATTGGTCTGGATGCTATTCGAGAGGGAAAGCTTTGCCTGTTACTGCTTGCTGGCGGACAAGGAACACGTCTGGGATTCGATAAACCAAAGGGTTGCTTTAATATTGGTATCCACAAAAAATTATATATTTTTGAGCTTTTGATTGCCCACACACTGGAGGTCGTTCATGCAGCGCATGCGTGGATTCCACTCTACATTATGACAAGCAATATCAATTACAAGGATACTGTTAATTTCTTTGAGGCGCACAACTACTTCGGTTATCGTGCGGAATATGTTCACTTCTTTGTGCAGGAATTGAATCCTGCCACAGATTTAGATGGAAAAATTCTGTTAAAGTCGAAATACGAGTTAGCTTTATCTCCAAACGGTAACGGTGGCTGGTTTTCTTCCATGCATAAAGCAGGCCTGCTAGACACAATCTTCGAATCTAATCTGGAATGGATCAATGTATTCTCCGTTGACAACGTACTCCAACGCATTGCTGATCCGGTATTTCTTGGTGCCACGATTGCAAGCGGCAAAATGAGTGGTGCAAAAGTTGTACGAAAAGCCTTTCCGGAAGAAAAAGTCGGTGTTATGTGCAAGGAAAATGGAAAACCTCATATCATCGAATATTATGAAATGAACGAGGAAATGTTAAATAAACGACTTCCGGATGGAAGTCTTGCCTATGGATTTGGTGCAATTTTAAATTATCTTTTTCCAATCCATCGCTTAAAGGAAACTCTGGATCAGGCAATGCCTTTGCATGTAGTTAAGAAAAAAGTACCTCACATTGATAAAAATGGAGTTCTGATTATTCCTGATGAGCCAAACGCCTATAAATATGAGACACTGGCGCTGGATCTGATTCACAAAATGGACGACTGTCTGATCTTCGAGGTTGAACGTGAAAAAGAATTTGCACCTGTAAAAAATAAGGAAGGCGTCGATTCTGTGGATACCGCGCGTGTTCTTCTAGAAAAAAACGGCTATACACTTTAATTTATACAGCTATAAAAATGGAAGCATTTCGAATATGAAATGCTTCCATTTTTTTAATAAATAATTTTATGCATCATAAACCGTTTGCAACATCAACCAGATATTGTCCATATGCAGTCTTCATCAAAGGTTCTGCAAGCTTAAGCAACTGCGCTTTATCAATAAATCCCCGGCGATATGCAATCTCTTCAATACAAGAGATATACATGCCCTGTCTCTTCTGGAACGCTGCAACAAAATCAGCTGCATCCAAAAGCATATCATGATTTCCTGTATCCAGCCATGCAAATCCCCTGCCAAGCGTCTCAACCATAAGGTCTCCTCTTTTGAGATACTCATTATTGACACTTGTTATCTCGATTTCCCCTCTTGCAGATGGCTTAACATTCTTTGCAATCTCAACGACATCGTTATCATAAAAATATAACCCCGGAACTGCGTAATTTGACTTTGGATGTTCTGGTTTTTCTTCAATAGAAAGTGCCTTACCATTCTCATCAAACTCAACAACGCCATATTCTCTCGGATCTTTTACATAATATCCGAATATTGTTGCACCCTTTTCTCTTGATGCTGCACTCTTTAAAACCTTTGAGAAGCTCTGTCCATAGAAGATGTTATCTCCCAGCACAAGAGCCACATTATCATCACCGATAAATTTCTCCCCGATTATAAATGCATCGGCAAGTCCTCTCGGACTCTCCTGCACTGCATAAGAAAAATTCATACCCAACTGCTCACCTGTACCAAAAAGTTCTTCAAATACAGGAAGATCACGAGGTGTAGAAATAATCAATACTTCCCGGATGCCTGCTAACATCAGTGTTGACAATGGATAATAGATCATCGGTTTGTCATACACCGGCATAATCTGCTTGGATACCGCTTTTGTAAGCGGATATAATCTTGTTCCGGATCCCCCGGCTAAAATAATACCCTTCATAGAAATCTCCTTTCATGAATCATATCCCTATATACGACGTACGCACATAAGCCGTACCTCCTCTCCGCTTCGCGCCGAGTCGGTCGCATTATGCGCCGTATGAAATCATCTATAATTGCCGATTTACGAACAAGCTCGCACCGGCATTATAGATGATTTCGCACATCTTATTTATTTGCGTACATGTCCTCGTAATATTTCTGGTAGTCGCCACTCGTTACATTCTTCATCCAATCCTCGTGTTCGAAGAACCAAGCGATTGTCTTCTTAATACCAGTTGCAAAATCTGTCTCCGGATACCAGCCTATCTCTGCCTTGATCTTATCTGGTGCGATGGCGTATCTTCTGTCATGTCCCTTACGATCTTCCACATAAGTGATCAAATCTTTGGAAACAAGTGCACGTCTCGGATCACCTGCCGGAAGCATCTCCTGCAAAGTGTCAATAATAATATTGATAATCTCAATATTCTGCTTCTCGTTATGTCCACCAACATTGTAAGTCTCGAACAGACGTCCCTGTTCCTGAACCATGTCAATTGCCTTGGCATGATCTTCAACGAACAACCAGTCACGCACATTTTTACCATCACCATAAACAGGAAGCTTCTTGCCTTGCAATGCATTATTGATAATCAAAGGAATCAGCTTCTCCGGGAACTGGTAAGGTCCATAGTTGTTACTGCAGTTTGTGATATTGGCCGGGAACTTGTAAGTATCCATATAAGCCTTTACCAGCATATCTGAGCTTGCCTTGCTTGCAGAGTATGGGCTATGTGGCTCATATGGAGATGTCTCATAGAAAAATGCATTCTCATCATCCGGAAGAGATCCATATACTTCATCCGTAGATACATGCAGGAACTTCTTTCCTTCCTTGAATGATCCATCCGGAAGCTCCCATGCAGCCTTTGCACAGTTCAGCATAACAGCTGTACCAAGTACATTCGTCTGTACAAATACTTCTGGGTGCTTGATGCTTCTGTCTACATGTGACTCTGCTGCAAAATGTACGACACGGTCGATATCATTTTCTGCAAAAATCTTAGAAATTGCTTCCTTGTCACAGATATCTGCCTTTACAAATGTATAATTCTCACGGTTTTCAATATCTTTCAGATTCTCAAGATTTCCAGCATACGTGAGTACATCCACATTGATAATACGAATCTCGTTATCATACTTCTTAAACATGTAATGAATGTAATTCGAACCGATAAATCCGGCTCCACCAGTTACTAAATAAGTTCTCATCTTATTTCCTCCTTAAAAATTCTTTTTTATTTTTGCTTCAAAATTTCGTCTACATGTATTATACAAGGTGCCCTTAGGGCATAGTCAAGTGTTTTTTTATTTTTTTGCAACAAATATTCCTGCATCCTTCGTAATATGAAATCCACCTGCTGTTTTTTTCTTCATAAAAGTCCGAAACTCTTTATATTTATGTGCAATATACTGATTCTGATTCCCATGACACGACAAAACATACGAAATCAGCGGTTCTGCATCATTAATTTCTATTGCATCCTCATACTGTTCCCAGGAAATATCGTGAAAAACCTCTGACAAAATTTCTTTACCATTTTCCTTTCCAAACCGGTCATACAGATTTTCCGCAGCCAGTATAATACGATTATCAAACTCCGACACTAACTGACTGATTTCTTTCATATGTGCTGCCCCATAAGTTCCCGCCACCAGTTTACCTCCAGGCTTTAACACCCGTCTGATTTCCCGACACGCCTTTTCAATATCTTCACAATAAAATAATACATGATTGGCAATCACCAAATCAAACGATGCATCCGCAAACGGAATCTCTTCACACCCACAAATTGTATAAGAAAATACCGCATCCTCCCTGCTGATTTCGCGTCTCGCATCGCGCAGCATGCCATCAGAAATATCTGTGACCGTAATAGAAACATCCGCTGGCAGTCTTTCTGCATTTTCCACCCAGATATCACCTGCGCCGCAGCCAAGCTCCAGAATCTTCTGCCCTGCTTTTATCTGCATTTGCTCATAAATCCATGGAAACCATCCCTGTTTATTTACCGAATACTGCCTGTGCAGGTTGATCCGCGCCATGATATTGGAAGCATCTTTATACTGCTTCTTCAGTATGCTCTCCAGATCCGTTACCTGTATCAATTCAAAAAGCTTCGACCAATCCACTTCCCGGTCAGCCTGCAAATCATCCGTTGCCTCCCGGATTGTACTCGACACCAGTTGCAGTTGCTCAATGCGGTCTTCCACCAGCTTCTGCTGGATATTCAGAGAGTTGACGATAAAATGCTTGTCCGCATCGTCCACCTGCATCTCTTTGATATCACTGAGCGAGAATCCAAGATACTTTAACAGAAGAATCTGCTGGAGCTTCGCGAGATCCTTCTCCGTGTAGTAACGCGCGCCGGAATCGCTGACAAAGGATGGTTTCAGGATATCCTTCTCGTCGTAGTAGCGGATGGTTTTCTTCGTAATATTCGCTTGTTTCATAAACTCGCCTGTCGAGTAATATCCTTCTTTTTTCATAGTGTTTTTCCTTCAAACCACGGAACACTGACGGGTGAAAAATCAAATTCAAAAAATTCACGTTACAATTTTTATGAATTTGATTTTTCATCCCGGCGTGTTCCTTACATACTGAATAAATTAATAATATCTATTCAAATATAGATATTACTTCTCCGTTGTGCTTACCTTTATACTCTGATTTTATTATAATTTTTTGTATTACACAAGGCGAACTGTTTTAAGTGAAGAATATTTTCAAAATATTTTTACATTCCGTTTTTCCTTTACCAGAACTCCGGGATGTAAAAAGTCCACCTCACAAAAATTGTAACGTGAATTTTTGGAGGTGGACTTTTTTACAGCCTGGAGTTCGTCCGTAAAGCAACTCGCAAGCCAAAATTATTTACTTAATTCTTCGCGCAGAATACGGTTAACCTCGGATGGATCCGCCTTCCCCTGCATTGCCTTCATCGTCTGTCCGACAAGTGCACCGATTGCTTTCTCCTTACCGCCTTTGAAATCCGCAACAGACTTCGGATTCTTCTCGATTACCTCTAAGATGACAGTACGAAGTGCGCCCTCATCATTGACGGTCTTCAAGCCGTGTTCCTCCACATAAACTTCCGGATCGATATCCTCTGCAAATACCTTCTCGAACACTTCCTTCGCAACGGTACCATTGATGACTTTGTCATCGACCATCTTGATGATAGCTGCAAGGTTCTTCGCTGAGAATTTTAAGTCATCGGCATCGATGGATGCTTCCTTCATCAGACGCATCGTCTCAACCATCAGCCAGTTCGATACCTTCTTTGGTGCTGCACCAAGTGCAATCGCCTCCTCGAAGATATCAGCCAGCTTCTTGGAGTTCGTCAGAATGTCAATATCATAATCCGGAATATCATACTCTTCCTTGTAACGGATGCGCTTCTCGTCGCGCAACTCCGGCTGACGGCTGCGAATCTCTTCCATCCATTCATCGCTGATCATAACCGGAACCAGATCCGGATCCGGGAAGTAACGGTAATCCTGTGCATCTTCTTTCGAACGCATCGCATAGGAATATTCCTTTGTATCATCCCATCTTCTTGTCTCCTGGATGACCTTCTCACCGGATTCAATCAGATCGATCTGACGCTCCTTCTCGTTCTCGATGGCTCTCGCAATCGCCTTGAAGGAGTTCAGGTTCTTCATCTCGGTTCTTGTACCGAACTTCTCTGCACCGACTTCACGGACAGACAGGTTGACATCGGCACGCATGGACCCTTCGTTCAGCTTGCAATCCGAAGCACCAAGGTACTGGATAATCAGTCTTAATTTCTCAAGATAAGCAATGACTTCCTCTGCGGAACGCATATCCGGCTCGGATACAATCTCAATCAGAGGCACGCCCGAACGATTGTAATCAACCAGCGAGCTGTCTGTATACGGATCATGTACCAGCTTACCTGCATCCTCCTCCATATGAATCTCATGAATACGGACATATTTCTTATTCCCGTCAACCTCGATCTCTACCTTACCATTCCGGCAGATCGGATAATAAAGCTGCGAAATCTGGTAGTTCTGCGGGTTATCCGGATAGAAATAATTCTTACGGTCAAACTTACAGTTCTGTGTGATTGTACAGTTCGTTGCAAGACCAACCGCAACTGCTTTCTCAACTACCGCCTTATTGAGCACCGGAAGGGATCCCGGCATACCGGTACAAACCGGACAGGTATGTGTATTCGGTGCACCGCCAAATGCAGTCGAACATCCACAGAAAATCTTCGTCTTCGTGGCAAGCTCTACGTGAACCTCCAGGCCGATGACTGTCTCATATGTTTTACTCATTAGATAAGCCCCCTTTCTGCTTCCACGGTGCCAAGAGCATCCGGACGCTTATAAGTCTTTGTACATTCAAATGCATACGCTGCGCGGATGATTGATTTCTCGTCAAATGTCTGTCCGAGCAGCTGCATGCCAACCGGCATACCATCCTTATCCTGTCCGCATGGAAGGGAAATACCCGGCAGACCGGCAAGATTTACAGATACTGTATAAATATCTCCCAGATACATCTTGATCGGATCACTTAAAGATTCGCCCATCTTCAATGCCGTCGTTGGTGCAACCGGTCCTAAGATCACATCGTATTTTGCAAATGCATCGTCAAAGGCTTTCTTGATCAGCGCCTTTGTCTTCAGTGCCTTTACATAATATGCATCGTAATAACCGGAGCTAAGGACGAAAGAACCAAGCATGATACGACGCTTTACCTCTGCACCAAAGCCTTCGGAACGTGTCTTCTTATACATATTGTGAAGGTCGCGGTACTCTGCGGTACGGTAACCATATTTCACACCATCGAAACGCTCTAAGTTTGAAGATGCCTCCGCAGATGCAATGATATAATACGCAGGAATCGCATATTCTACCATACCAAGGTCGAACTCTTCCACGATCGCGCCCTTTTCTTCAAGCTTCTTTGCAGCTGCAAGCACAGCAGTCTTGACATCCTCGTCGATACCCTCTGCGAAATAATCTCTTGGAATACCGATCTTCATGCCCTTTACATCGTCCACTAATGCAGATGTGAAATCATCCTCCGCCTGTGCATAGGAAGTGGAATCCTTGTCATCATGCTTACAGATGGCTTCGAGGATTGTTGCACAGTCTGTTACATCCTTGGCGAGTGGTCCAATCTGATCAAGCGAGGAACCATACGCGATCAAACCATAACGGGACACTCTTCCGTATGTCGGCTTGATACCTGTCACACCGCAAAATGCGGCTGGCTGACGGATACTTCCACCTGTATCGGAACCAAGTGCATATGGAATTTCCTCTGCAGCAACGGCTGCTGCCGAACCACCGGAAGAACCGCCCGGTACCTTGTCTGTATCCCACGGATTTCTTGTCACACCATAGTAAGAAGTCTCGGTTGTACTTCCCATGGCGAACTCATCCATGTTTGTCTTTCCGATGATAACCGCGCCTGCCTCCTGCAGTTTTTCAACGGCAGTTGCTGTATACGTCGGAACGAAATTACTCAGAATCTTGGAAGAACAGCTTGTAAGCATGCCATTGATACACATGTTATCCTTGATGGCAACCGGAACACCTGCCAGCGGTCCGGTAAGCGCTCCACTGTCAATCTTTGCCTGAATTGCTTTCGCCTGTGCCAGTGCGCCTGCCTCATCCACAGTGACGAAACAGTTATATGTCTCGTCCAATGCTTTGATTCGCTCCAGACACGCCTTCGTTGCCTCTACGACGGTCACTTCTTTGTCTTTAATTTTCTTGCCGAGTTCAACGGCGGTTAATTTCATTAAATCTTTACTCATCTATACCGCCCTCCTTAGTCAAATGTCTTCGGCACTTTATAACAGCCATCTTTTTGCTCTGGTGCATTTGCCAGAAGATTGTCTCTGTCATCCGAATTTGTCACAACATCCTCACGGAATACGTTGCTGACCGGAAACGCATGGCTCATCGGTTCCACGGAATCGGTATCGAGCTCATTTAATTTGCTGACGTATTCCAGCATATTCGACATATCCTGCTTCGCCTGCTCTTTTTCCTCATCGGAAAGCTCGAGCTTTGCCAGAATACCTACATAATCAATTGTTTCGTCTGTAATTGTCATATTTTCCCTCCTGTTATGCTTGCGAATCTACATATTCTGGTTTGCGGATAAGCAATTATCTCGTAAGAGTTGTCATGATTCATAAGTCTACGCAGACGCGCTTCCGCTCGGTTCAGCACGCAACGGTACTAAATTCGTGCTCCGCACTCATTAAGTGTCGGCGTGCTTCAACGGTCTGCTTTAGACTTATAAATCATTTCCAACTCCTTATACATATCTAAGTATCGTTATCCGCAAACACATATTTTATTATCGCAAGCATTTCATGCGAAAATCAACCTTCATTGCTACTGGCGTACTTTGATATGAACTTCACGCAGCTGCTGCTCTGTGACTTCGTTTGGTGCGCCACACATGAGATCCTGTGCGGTTCCACTCATAGGGAATGGAATAACCTCTCGGATATTCTCCTCGTTACGAAGCAACATGATCATACGATCGACACCCGGAGCCATACCTGCATGTGGTGGTGCTCCAAACTGGAATGCATTGTAAAGTGCTCCAAACTTCTCCTCCAGAACACTCTTATCATAGCCTGCAATCTCAAATGCCTTCTCCATAATCTGCATGTCATGATTACGAACGGCACCGGATGAAAGCTCCACGCCATTACATACGATATCGTACTGGTATGCAAGAATCTCCAATGGATCTTTCTCATTTAATGCCTCTAAGCCGCCCTGTGGCATAGAGAATGGGTTGTGTGTAAATCCAATCTTCTTCTCTTCCACATTGTACTCAAACATCGGGAAGTCGTTAATGTAGCAGAAACGATATGCATTCTTCTCAAGCAAGTCAAGGCGGTTACCAAGCTCGGTACGAATCTGTCCTGCAAAGAGAGCTGCCTGCTTCTCTGTATCGGCGATGAAGAAAATCGTATCAAGTTCCTTCAAACCTGCGAGATCTTTGAGCTCCTGCTTCATATCATCCGGAATAAACTTGTCGATTGGGCCCTTGTAAGAACCATCTTCCAATACTTCGAGATATCCGAGTCCGCCCATACCGATAGACTGCGCGAACTTCAGCATCTTCTCATGCTGTCCCTTGGAAAGCTTCTTCTGTACTGCAATCGCACGAACGGTCTTGCCATGGAATGGTGCAAATGTACATCTCTGGAAGAACTCTGTCACATCGATGATCTCAAGCGGATTGCGAAGATCCGGCTTATCTGTACCATATTTCAGCATTGCTTCCTTGTAGCTGATGATTGGGTATGGTGCTTCTGTAACGGTGTATCCCTTCGGAGCGAATTTCTTAAATGCTGCGGTAAGCACTTCCTCGCCAACCTTGAATACGTCTTCCTGGGTTGCAAAACTCATCTCGAAGTCGAGCTGATAGAACTCACCTGGGGAACGGTCGGCTCTTGCATCCTCATCTCGAAAACAAGGTGCAATCTGGAAATATTTATCAAATCCGGACACCATCAAAAGCTGCTTGTACTGCTGTGGTGCCTGTGGAAGTGCATAGAACTTACCCTTGTATCTTCTGGATGGCACGATATAATCACGTGCACCCTCCGGGGAAGATGCGCAAAGGATTGGTGTCTGAATCTCCATGAATCCCATCTCTGTCATCTTCTGACGCAGGAATGAAATTACGTTGGAACGGAAGATCATGTTCTCCTTTACCTTGCGGTTACGAAGGTCTAAGTAACGATATTTCAGGCGGACATCCTCACGGACTTCCTTGGAGGTTGTCACCTCGAACGGAAGCTGCTTGTACACCTTTCCTAAGATATCTACCTCATGTGCTTCCAGCTCGATCGTTCCGGTTGGAATCTTCGGATTGTATGTCTCCTCATCACGATGCTGTACCAGTCCTGCTACGGAGATGCACTGTTCCTTGGTAATTCCATCGAGCAACGTTGTATCTCGCATAACAACCTGCATTACACCATACATGTCACGTAAATCCACGAAGGATACACCACCGTGGTCACGGATGTTCTCTACCCATCCTGCCAGTCTGATTTCTTTTCCGACAAGGTCTTCTGATACCTGCGCCATTGTCATGTCTCTGTAAATGTTTGCCTGCATTTTCCTATCTCCTTTTACTTGCTACTGTAATGCAAAATATGTTTTACTCTTTCTCATATATATTCTAATATAAATTCATTCCATATAGGATGTATTGGAACTAAGAAGAACTAAATGTTCTAAATCCAATTCCCTCATTTCGAACGCCACCGTCGCCAATTCGCCATCCATGGCTCAGTGGCGACTTGTTTGAACATCGTGTTCAAACATGGCTGGCTCTCTCAAAGAACATTAAGTTCTTCTAAAGTTCCAAACATATCTATATTCCATGAATTTATACCAGAATATATATGCTATACACTTTGTAACATATTTTGCATTTAACATTCCCTTGCATTAAAAAATCCCGAAGTCAAATGTGCTTTGACCTCGGGACGAATGTACATATGTTACATCCGCGGTACCACCCGCATTGAAACCATCTGTAATAAATATATATAAGACGGATTCCTCTCTTCATTCGTAACGTGAATGCTCCGGATAAACCTAGACCTCTTAGAATTTGAAAATCCACGTAGGCTTCAGCCTATCAGCTCCGGTAGTGTTCCACCTGGCATGGTGTCATGTTATGGCTCTCAGTCGGTGACCATATTCCCTGTCATGTCCTGTTGTCGGTAGTCTCCTTCAACGCTTTTTCCCTATAATTGTCTCGATTATAAGCTAATTATCGGCAAATGTAAAGGGATTTATACAATTTTTTTATTCCTTTACCAGATCACAGGTCTCGTATTTCAGGATCTTCCGGAGTGCTTCCGGACTCACCTCCACCTGATAGCCGATCTTTCCTGCCGAGAACATAATTGTCCCAAAATCATTGGCGGTCTGATGGAAGAACGTGCGGAACTGCTTCTTCATTCCAAGTGGCGAACATCCGCCATGAATATAGCCGGTTAACGGTAGCAATTCCTTGGACTTGATCATCGCGATGGATTTTTCACCGGCAGCCTCTGCCGCTTTCTTCAAATCAAGCTCCTGATTGACCGGAATCACAAACACATAGTGTTCGCCGGATTTGCCGACTGTGACCAGTGTCTTAAATGCCTGATCCGGATCCTGGTGCAGTACCTCGACAACCTCCATGCCGCCGACCGCATCCGTGCCTGCATAGCAGTAATGTTTGTATTCGATTTTCGCCTGATCGAGCAGACGCATCACATTTGTTTTCTCTTCTTTTTTACCCATGTTGTTGCCTCTTTTCTATTTTGCTTATTGAGATGTATGGGCACTGCCAATCACATTTTGTCATAATATGAATCAATCAGAGCACAATCCATAATCAACACATAAAATACATTTCCATAATATCGGTTCTTTACGATTCTTCCATGATCGAATACAGGACGATACGTTCCGTCTTTTTTCGCGAAGCGGAATTTGACATAGTCATTGTTTCCACTTTTCTCCGAATCAATCTGCTTCCAGATGCTCGTCTCAACCGCATCCTGTTCCTCCGGATGAATCAGATTCCGGAATCGCTGATCCGTATATGCAAGAAACTCTTCGTAGTCCTTACATCCTGCAAATTCTATCAACTCCTGATTCGCAAATAAGATGCGGTCATTCGTTTTATCTGCAATGTATATCAGAAATGCCCCCGGCAGATTCCTTGACACATCCTGAAGTGCAAATCCCAACTGGCTTCTATTCTGCACTTTGTAGTTACCCTCATACGCGCAGCAACTATGCTTTCCGTGTAATTTCACCGCATAAAGTGCCATATCCGCACAGCGGATTAATTCCGATACATCATCACAATACTTCGGATATTCTGCATACCCAAGCGAAATATAAAATGGACGTTTCTCTCCATTCTGTGTGATATATCTAGGCTGCAAGGTGAATTTCTCGATCTTTTCCTTCGCTTCTGCCTCCGTCATTCCTATCAGAACCGCCGAGAATTCATCGCCACCATTTCTGCATAGAATCGCATCCTTTTCAAAAGCATTCCGCATACTCTGCGCAAGTATCCGAAGCGCGGTATCACCTGCTTCGTGTCCATACATATCATTGATAAATTTGAAGTCATCAATGTCTGTCTGAATTCCCACGCAATGCACATCCGGGTTATCCTGTATTGCACTTTTGATTTGTTCATCAAACCCATCCCGGTTCAAAAGTCCGGTTAGTGGATCCGTGATTGCTATCTTCTTTAATACCTCCCGATGGAATTCGATTACAAGAATGACAATCATCAATCCCGTCAAAAATAATACAATAAAAAAGCCAAGAAACAGATTGGGAAGTATCTTCCGCCCTTGCTTCCATCCCTCTTTTGGCGTAACCGCCAGATAAAATGTACAATCTCCGAATTCAAACGTATATGTAACCGGATCTGTCAGATTCTCCTTCGAAAAGGATATTATCTCGCGTTCTTCCGAAAGTGGAGTAACCATCTTAGTCAGACAGTAATCATACCCAAAATCCGTAAGAGCCTGCACCGACTCTTCAAAAATTTCCGGAACCCGGATGATCACAATGGTAAATCCCCAGAATACAGGATTCCCATCCGCCGCCTCAAGATAGACAGGGTTGCGAACTGCAATTCCACAGCCTCCCTGCTTTAAATCAAAAGGTCCCTGCATCGTTACACAGTTGTTATCTCTTCCATAGCGGCAGATTTCTCCACGACTTTCATCATGAAGCAGGTCTATCTTTCCTGCCTCATTTCCTTCCGCTGGGTAAATCTCTGTGACAACCCCATCCGGTGCAATTTGTATGCTTTGAACAAAATCTGACATCAGATTCTCAGATACCTTTTCAAAATTGTCAATTGTCCCATTCCCGCTGATTATGATCGCTTTCAGTGTATCGGCAATAGCAACCCCGCGGTTCATATCGTCGCGCAGTCGTTCCGCATAGGTGCTTGCATTCAGCTCCGTAATCATCCGCACCTGTTTTCGGTTTGTATCATAAGAATGATGTATAAATGCTGTCAAAATCAAACATCCGACTACAAAAGTCAGCAACGGCAACAACCATTTTTTATTATATTGTTTCTGAAGAAATCTCATTATTTTGTGTGTCTCCTCAATCCGCATTCAGTCTCGTTCGATTAAATAAATTGTCCTATATTTTATCGTATTTTTTTCCATTTGACAATCCAATGATTTCTTCCGACTTCGTCACATTGTTCATAATTTCTGCATTCTTTCTATCTTTATCGTCCAATTATATATTTCTTCCTTGATATTGAACTGTCACAACAAAAACCTTCTTTGAATCCTTGTCTATCTTAAACACTACAACATAGTTATCAATAAGCAACTGCTTATAACCCTTTCCGGCATACCTTCCAACCAAACGATCTTGATGCGCCTCAGGTATTTGTTCCAATGTTCTTAATGCATCCCATATTCTATCTGTTTGTCCCTTCGCATTTTCAGGTGACATTTTTTCAAGTGCAATATATGCGTAGATATCATCTATGTCACGAAATGCTTTAGGATATAACATAACGTCATATTTATCCATAGTATTTCTGATTTAACCTTTCGATCGCACGATTCATTGATATTGGTTCTGCACCTTCTTCAACTTCCTTTTCCGCCTCAAAAATAGCCTGATCGATTCTATTAATTTGCGCAAACCGCTCATATAATTCTGCACTCATTACAACCAAATCGCTATATCCATTTTTGGTTACAAAAATTGGCTCTTGTTGATTATGAGCTAATTCAGATATCTCACTGGTATTTCTCAAATCTCTAATAGGAATAATTGTCGGCATTGTATACACCTCTCTTTCTTGTGTCACCATTGTAGCATTATTATGCTGCAATGTAAATTAAAATATCCGTAAAGTGAAATTTTTAATCGTATACTAAAAAAGAGAAAACCTCTCTCTGGGAGCAAGCTCCCTTCCGACAAGCCATGCCCCATTCGCACCCCTTCGGGGCGCTTCATGGACGGCTGGCGCCGTATAATAAAAAGAGAGAAAACCTCTCTCTGGGAGCAAGCTCCCTTCGATGTTTTCTCTCTTTTTATTGCATGGCTTGTAGCTTAACCAAAGTACCTCTTAAGAAGTCCCTCTAATGCTTTGCCATGTCTTGCTTCGTCTCTTGCCATCTCATGAACCGTGTCATGGATTGCATCCAGATTATTCTTCTTAGCACATTTTGCAAGGTCAACCTTACCTGCTGTTGCGCCATATTCGCAGTCAACTCTCCATGCAAGGTTCTTCTTAGTAGAGCTTGTCATGTTTGGCTCTAAGTCCTCACCTAACATCTCAGCAAACTTTGCTGCATGCTCTGCTTCTTCGTAAGCTGCCTTCTCCCAGTAGAGACCGATCTCAGGGTAGCCTTCACGGTGTGCGATTCTTGCCATGCAAAGGTACATACCAACCTCTGAGCACTCACCATTGAAGTTTGCCTTAAGCTGATCGAAGATAAACTTCTTATCCTCGTCGCTGATTTCCGGGTTGTTCTTAACAGTAGAAGCATATACGCCAAACTCATGCTCTGCAGCCAGTGTCATCGCTCCGTCTTCTACTTTCTTGAACTTATCTGCGCCAGCATGGCAGATTGGGCACTCTGCCGGAGCTGCGTCACCTTCATAAACATATCCACAAACTGTACATACAAATTTCATAATAAATCTCCTTTCATTCTTCCACATGTTTATACACATGATATACTTTGCTATAATATCTGCAATTATACAAAATGATACTTACGAGAACTGATTGATCCACATTTTTCTAAATCAGTAATGATTATCATTTTTGTTATTGTTAATATAGCACACCATATTCTGACTGTCAACCTGTATTTTCATAATTTACAGATTTTTCACAATTACATCCTATCATGCCGCCGGACGATTCCATGTATATTTTCACACTTTACCAGCTCATGCATACAACCGCAGCACTGCTGCTTGTACCAAACCTGATTATTCCATATTAACTTTCATATTCCGCCGACCCATGCAAGTATAGATGATACAATACGCACACGCTTATCTATATATAGTTCCACGATTTCGCGAATCAACATATGTACAGGCATTTCCATTACTTGCCACATTAAAATCAAAGTATCTGATCATGTAGATGTGCATACATAGCATTTCCATACTTACCACATGAAAAATGAGGTCCTATGCATCCATAGAACCTCATCGGATACACAAATTGTTTCATCGCCATACCACTGTCACAATTCATGTATCTTATTATCCAAGCATATTATTTACAACTTCTTCCAGATGCATACCATTCGAGCCTTTGATCAGCACGATATCTTCCGGCTGCATCACAGAAAGCAGATACAAAGCAACCTCGCCATTGTCCTTGAAGCTGTAACAGTTGATATCCGAGTTGCTGTCCTTCACGCCCTGCATGATATGCTGTGCCAGATCCCCGACCACGACCAACTCGTCGATTTTCTTCGTCGCCACGTATTTTCCGACTTCATAATGATACTGCTCTGCATTTTCACCAAGCTCGAACATATCGCCAAGCACCGCAATTTTCTTACCCGTTGTTTCCAGGTCCTCCAGCACATCCAGACTTGCCTTCATGGAATCCGGACTTGCATTATAAGTATCATCGATAATCGTATATTTGCCCGGAACACGAATCAGCTTCTGACGAAGCCCCTTAAACTTGGAAAGTCCGGCTGCTGCCTTCTCCAGATCCAATCCCATATAGTCTGCGATCGCAAGACCGACCAGTGAATTTCCGACATTGTGCCTGCCAAGTGCGTTGAGCCGCACATGCACACGCGTGTCTCCATGCACGAAATCATATACATACTGGTAATCTTCCATATGAAGATTCTCTGCCCGGTAATCGCAGTCCGCACCAGTGCCGTATGTAAATGTACGGACGCCGGTATCACCTTTCACTTCTACAAGCAGTGCATCATCGCCATTTAGGAACAGCACACCATCCGGGCTCATATGATTGATAATCGACAACTTCTCTTTGCGGATATTCTCACGCGTCTTCATAAATTCGATATGCGCAACACCGATCATCGTCACGACACAGATATCCGGCTTCACCATGTCAGACAGAATCTCCATCTGTCCCGGTTCGCTGATACCCATTTCAAGCACGGCTGCCTCTGCGTTCTCGTCAATCCGTCGAAGGGTCAGCGGCACACCGATCTGGGAATTGAGATTGCCCTCGGTCTGGTAGACATTTAAGCATCCCGAAAGCACGGTTGCTATCATCTGTCTCGTTGTCGTCTTTCCAACACTTCCGGTCACGCCGATAACCGGCTTCTTAAACTTCCTGCGCACGTAAGCGCCAATGTCCTGCAATGCCTTTTCTGTATCACTCACATAGACAAACGGTTTCTCCGATACAACAATATCGGTATGCTGTGATGTCAGAGTTGCCGCACCTGTGTGAAGTGCGCTCTCGATAAAACGATGCGCATCGACCCGCTCCCCGATGATCGGGACAAACAAATCACCCGGCTTGATCTCCTTGGAATTGATGCAGACATCTTTGATCTCTGTATTTTCATCGCCACACAGCAATACGCCGCCTGTTGCTTCCAATATATCCTTTATCGTTAATCTGTACATAACGTCCTCCCGATTGGAATTACCATTTATAAACTATACTATTCGCCAAAGACTTCGCTGTTTCTTCATCCTTCAGAATTGTAACCAATGTGAGTGCAAATGCAATCGCCGTTCCTACGCCCCGGCTTGTCACGAAGTTTCCGTCGACAACGACCGGCTGCTCCTGCCAGTTTGCACCAAACAGCTTATCCTCCATGCCCGGATAGCAGGTTGCATTCTTTCCTTCGAGAAGTCCCATCTCTCCATAGATGGTTGGTGCTGCACAGATTGCTGCAAGCAGCTTACCATCCTTATTTGCTTTTCGGATCAGATCTGCCAGACCTTCATGCGCCTTTAAATGCAGGGTTCCCGGCATACCGCCCGGAAGCACGATCACATCCGGATCGTCCTGCTCTTCAAAGAGCTTATCTGCCAGCACGGGAATCTTCCGTGCTCCGGTGATTTCCTTCCGTCCCATGATGGATATCATATCTGTCTCAATGCCTGCGCGCCGCAGCAGATCTACAGCGGTCAGCCCTTCGACCTCTTCAAAACCATCTGCAAGATATACATTTACTTTACTCATATGCATCCTCCTTGCCCTGCGCATCATGAAACCGGTTGATTTCCGACCCGCAAACATGTATATTCATATTCTAAAATTCCACTTTCCTTCTATTATAAAATACATTATAATTTACAAGGAATTATTGATTGGTTATGGTTTTACGAATTTGTATCCAGCAAATGTTACAATTCCATCCCATAATTACATGTAGTATATAATAGTTTGGGAAAATCTTCAAGATATTCCAGACACGGAGGAACAAAATATGGAAATCGAACGCAAATTTTTATTTCATAAACTGCCAGATCAGCTAGACACATACCCACATTACGGCATTGAGCAGGCATATGTGACAACCAATCCGGTGATCCGGGTACGCAAGAAAACCTTATACGACGCAGCATCTGCAATCTCCGATTACCAATACGTCCTGACTGTCAAAAGCAGTGGTATGTTAGCCAGACAGGAATTTGAACTTCCGATTGACGAAGATGCTTACCGGACACTCTGCGCCAAAGCAGACGGCAATGTGATTGCGAAAACGCGCTATAAGATTCCGCTTAATCAGGGGCTTACCTTAGAGTTTGATATCTTTGAAGGATTGTTTGATGGACTTGTTATGGGTGAAGTGGAATTCCCGGATGAAGAATCAGCCAAGAACTACACTTTACCGGATTCTTTTGCAGTGAAAAAAGAAGTGACGTATGATACGCATTTCCACAACAGTACGATGAGTGCCATGCGCAAAGAGGAAATCACGCAGTTTATCGCATCGCTTTCTGCCTGATATCCACAGAGAATAGAAATTTTATCGTTTCGACGCTCAGATGCAATGTTCCAAGCAGCAACAAACTGATAATGTTCGCTGTCAGTACAGAGAACAAAAGATTTGAGTTCATGGTGTCAAACTCCGTGAACTTTATAATTCCAACGAATCCTCATTTAATACATAAATACCATCTCATCGTTTTAATTTTCGAATATTCGGATTAACATTTCTTCTATCGTATTGTATTATCTATTCATAAAAGAAATGGGTTTTGTGCCAAGTAAAGCCCTATGGCTCCAACGGGGTGCTCGTTTCTTTTTTTTATCCAGAATATCACACTGATCCCGAATACCCACTTGGCAGATCAGATCCGATATATATCACATCGCCGGTAGACGCCACCTTATAAAAATCACCGACATATTATTTCAAATATGCCCGCACTTTCTTGTCCGCTCTCTGTATCTGATCGTCGATATAATTCAATCATATATCTTCATGGCACAATACCCTTTCCTCTGCTTTTTCATTTCCGATTTTTCGGATATTGTGTCATGAATAGTCTCTTTTATCAATACTCTAACAGCCCTATAAACTTGAAGTTATTTTAATACATCAAAGAAGTGTGCCTATCCATGCAATCGCAACACAAATAGGTATGTATATAATAAAATGTATAATATGTGTCTTTTTGTTGTAGCCAAACATATGCGGTCCCACTATACCTTTAAGTTCCGGATAAAAATGCGGAAAGAAGTTTGAGTGGCAGAGCAACACCCAATCAAAGAATACTATATCATAAAGCTCCATGACATAAAGCATGATCAGAAAACGCACAAAGAATTTCAAAAAACTAAAATCGTTTCTTACACCATCCCATATCCCAAGAATAATCGCTCCTATAAATAGCAGGATTGCAATAGTAGCTATAAATCCGCCTATAATATGAGCGCCACGAAATCTCTCTTTTTTTTCGGGAATCACAGCAAGATTCTCTTTAGGTGCAGAAGAGAAAAATTTCTTATCCTGAATAAAACCAACTACACTATACAAAAGCAGAAAATAACCTGCCATAATCATCAGCGTTGCAATTATTGTTATTATCATCTTAGTCTTATCCTCCTATAAATCATGATTTGCATTATATCTTTATCTCGCAGACAGCCACATCACCAAAAGTCCTACCGGCAAAGCAATCACCGCCTGGCTGAACATTCCTATCACTGCATATTTAATATGATGCCAATAATCATGGTAAGCATCCACCAAATCCTCAGTTCCCGGAATTATCATCCTCTTACTATGGCAAAACCACAGACAATCCACGACCAATGCGTCAAACCACATCTCAGCTACCCACATAATATATCCGTGAAACCATCCTTCAAAGAACGTGCGCGCACCGCCGATATAGTACGCCAATGCCGTCTGCAAAAATATGTATCCGATAAAAAGTCCCAGTTTTCCTATCGTTGCTTTCCTCGCAAGTTTCCCGGAACTTTCCTGAATCAATCCAAGCTCTCTGCATCGATCCTGTATCGCCTTGGGGTATTCCTGTATCATGCCAAGCTTCCCCTTCTTTGCCATATTGATACCGCAAATTGTGTAAATGATGACATTAAAAATAACGATTTCTAATAAGTAATTCATTTTGCCTCCTTTGGAAGAACTTATTCGTCTACCATAATCCAATCATGCAGCGCCGCCGAAAGTCTTTTGTCTATGTCTATTCTTGCTGCTTTCATCGCCATTTCCTTTCGCCAAATTCCGATTCGTTACCTTCTATTCTAATTACAAATCAAATTAGCAAGCTTCATAGTTAGTTCATGCTAACCATATTAGCACATTCATTACTGAAAGTAAACAGATCTTCTACAAGCGGTGCTCATCCATCATTTTTTACAGGAATACTTTTTCCTCTGCAAAGATAATAAGTCACCAATCCTGCTGATATGCCTTGTGAGATTACAGTTGCCAGTGCAGCACCTCTTACTCCCATATGAAATACATTTATAAATACTGCATCCAACAGAATATTTGAAATTGCACCTATGGCAACATTATACATGCTGACAAATGTATTCCCCTGTGCAGTAATGAAAGCATTCAACCCCAGTGTGAGCTGTGTAAATAATGTTCCCAGGCAATAAATCTGCATATAATCTGTAGCAAGAGCGGCCACACATTTTTGTGTTCCTGTCAAGTTTTTTATAAAAAAAGACCCCAGTATTATTTTCTAATACTGAGATCTTGATTTGTCATCTTAACTTAATGACATTGAGCAACAGCCCCTTTGTATTTTTACAAGTTTCGACCTAAAAAAACAATTATTGCACATTCGCATTATACAATTCCTTAAAATAAGAATCCGTATGTAATAGTTCTTCAAAAGTCCCTTGTCCAACAATCTTCCCTTCTCTAAAGAGAATAATTCTGTCAAAACCGGCAATGGAATTCAATCTATGCGCAATCGCAATGACCGTTTTATCTTTCATTTTTAGCATAACCGATTTCATTACATTTTCCTCGGTTAAATTATCCATTGCAGATGTTGCTTCATCCAAAACGACAAGTTCAGGGTTTTCAAACCACAAGCGTGCGAATGCAAGTCTTTGTTTTTCTCCTCCTGATAAGCAAGTACCTTTCTCTCCAATTTCAGTATCTAAACCTTCCGCAAGATTCTCAACCAAATGAGATAATTGCACTTCCCTCAATGCGTCCAGCATTTGTTCTTCTGACACATTCTTCTCAAATACCAGATTTTCCTTTATTGTTCCATCAAAAACAGGAACATCCTGCGATATGTAGCTGACTCTGTCATACAAATTATTAAGGCAAATTCCACTTAACTCCATATTACCTAAGTAGATTTCTCCCTGATTGTATTTTAGTAATCCCAGTAATATCTTAATCACCGTGGATTTCCCAGAGCCACTTTCACCTACAAAAGCTATTTTTTGTCCCTTTTTTATGAACAGGCTCAAATCATCAATAAGTTTCCGTTCTTCATATTGGAACGATAAGTTTTTTATCGATATTTCACCAATGTCCGTATGAATTGCGTTACCGTTTCTTAATTGGTTATCATCTTTTAAATCTAAAAATTCTTCAAATCTCTTATAGGATGCCTTGTCCAATTTATATTGAACATAAAGTACATTAAAAATAGCTATCGGCGTGTAAGCATTTTCAATCAGCGCAATGAGTGCAACTATAGAACCCACTGTAAGATTTTTTGTTTTCCATGCGTAAAATAAAATACCAATATCTAACATTGCCACAAGTAGCGCAAATATTGTAAAAAAAGCTTCATGAATCATATTCATTTTTACTTTTGATGATACAATATCCTCTTTTGCACTACGGGTTTTCTTTATTTCACTCGGAAACTGTTTGCTCATACGGAACACCAGCATTTCCATAAAGCCCCTGACCAGAAAATGATTGAATAGCTCCTCACTGTTCAAAATCTTTTCTTTTATTTTGTATAGAAACTTTAGCAGAATATTGGTTATTATAAAAATAAGTATATAGCCTACAAACAATATGTAAGTAATTTTTTTATCAATCTTCCAAATAAAATATACACTAAAAACAATAGTAGGAAGTAAATCACGAATCAAACGCAACCAGAAATTGAATACCACATTTCTGCCTGCGGATGAACCATTCTCAATCCTTTGAACAAGTTTTCCAGTACCTATTTTCTGATATTCCGTATAATCCATTGTACTTATTTTTCTAAGCGATAAAAGCTTAAAATCCAAATAAATACCATACTCCAATTTCTTTTCTGGATAATTATCCAGATAATTCATACAATAATTTACCAGCAAAATAAGACCGTAGGTTATAACTCCCGCAAATGTAAGTGTTCCAGCCGCCAATCCATCAATAACCTTCTGAAAATAGTCCGTTTTGTAATTAGCCATAAATGCATTAAATATACCTAGTCCAATGTAAGCCAATACCCATAATTTGTTATTCTTTAGAATTTCTTTTATATAGCGCATAACTGTACTCCTTTAATATTATATTTCAATCATTTGGACAGTACAGTTAACGACTGCTAGCAAGTTTATTTTCACCTCAGCACAATCTGCCAACAGTTTACATCAACTGTACTGAGTAGATACCTCGAATAATTTTCATATCCGCTTCACCTCTTTTTATAGTTTTATGCTTTTTTATTTTCCCGTGTTTCCAGTACTTCTGTGGTAATTACATCCACATCATATTCTGGAGCATATTTCTTCACGATATCGTAAATTGGCTGGATATCTTTGACAGATTCTTCGAGTTCATCCGCAATCTGTTCAAGTGTTTTATTCTTCTGCAATACAGCGGTTCACCGCATCTCTGATTGCGGTCTCATAATCCTTGTCGCCCTTTTTTGCCTTTGCAAGATTCTCATTTACATATCCAACAAATATCATATACTCCCGCAGTGTCTGGCTCCGCTTTTTCAAATCCTCATTGTTTCCCGGATTGATATTATATACGGTACACATCACTTTTGTACTCTCTGTTTGCCATATTTCGTCCTCCTTTGGCTTTCGCAGGAGAAATCCATCTGCAAACATAGACTTAAACTATCTTCCTTGAATACCCCTGCATCTTAAATTAAATGAATTGAATTTAAAAGCATGAATGTTCAAGAATAAATAATTTGACTATTCGTAGAAAGCAGCTGTCTTGCAGCTACTATATGAAACTTATGCTTTGAAAGTAGGCTAACATAATTAAACTATGCCGTCAAGGACTTTTTCAAAAACGCTTGACAGATATTCCAGACACGGAGGAACAAAATATGGAAATCGAACGTAAATTTTTATTTCATAAACTGCCAGATCAGCTAGACACATACCCACATTACGGCATTGAGCAGGCATATGTGACGACCAATCCGGTGATCCGGGTACGCAAGAAAACCTTATACGACGCAGCATCTGCAGTCTCCGATTGCCAATATGTCCTGACTGTCAAAAGCAGTGGTATGTTAGCCAAACAGGAATTTGAACTTCCGATTAATGAAGATGCTTACCGGACACTCTGTGCCAAGGCAGACGGCAATGTGATTGCGAAAACGCGCTATAAGATTCCGCTTAATCAGGGGCTTACCTTAGAGCTTGATCTCTTTGAAGGATTGTTTGATGGGCTTGTTATGGGTGAAGTGGTAATCCGGAATTCATTTTAATATCCATGATCAACATGTTGCCATTGTCCGCCATTTGTTCTAACTAAAATCCACTTCCAATCATTGTATGTACTATTTGGATTCAGAGAACCATCTCCTCCAGATGAATCAACATCGAACGAAGATAGCAAAACAATGACTTCATCTGCATTGTTCCTATCTGCCCAATCTTGATGGTCTTTAGAACTGTCATCCCCTGCATAATAAATTTCTGTAAGAGTACATCCATTCCAGTTGCTCTTAAACTCTTTTTTTATGGTGTCAATAGCAGTTGCAATGTCCTCTTCAGAATATATTTCAGATTCTACATTATGCGTATTTACTTCATTAACATTTCCGCCACAAGCACTCAAACTAAATACAAGCAGAATACATAGCATTGCACATACAATCTTTTTCATAATTCACACTACCTCCATCAATTGCGATTTATCACTTATCAATTTCTATTCTCTCAATCTTAAAAATAACAGGTCTTGTACCGTCATTACAGCAAGTAATCATAGCCCTACTTTTATTATATACAAATACCATCTTAACGTTTTAATTTTCGAATATTCGGCTTGACATTTCTTCTACTATATTGTATCATCTATTCATAAAAAGAAATGGGTTTTTTGTCGTGTACAGCCTTACGGCTCAATCGGGTTGCTCGTTTCTTTTTTTATGTCTATTACGTCATACAAATACAGTTTCCCATCCTCTGAATATCTTACAATCAGCGAAGCATGAAAAATGTTATACCTCTCCACCTCTTCATCATCTCTATATACCGGAATTGCAAATCTTGAATCATAACGATACCAGCCATACATTGCATTTCTCCAATGCTTGCTCTCCATATTTTCCCGAAAATGTTTTCCTACTGCTATTTCTATCATTTCAGGAATTCCTTGTACAGCATTTGCTTTCGCTTTCGCATTTGTTCCTTTGATACTATGTGTATATTTTGATCCGCTATACTCACTTGGCAGATCATCCCCAATATATATCACATCGCCGGTAGACGCCACCTTATAAAAATCGCCAACATATTTTTTCAAATATGCCCGCACTTCTTTCCAATCGATGGAACGTTTTCCTTTAAATCGAATATCATTAATCACCACAATATTGTTCCCATCAATATCCTGAATAACGGAAACATTCCGCTGCTGTTTCTTGAACCGGGCACTATCGTTGATTTGCTTGCAGACATCAAGAAGTGCAAGGTAACTGATCATTCTTCGTCTGCTCTCTGTATCTGATCGTCGATATAATTCAATCATATAATTTTCATCTGTTATATAATCGTTGGTTGCAGTCTGTTCTGCATTTTCTTCGTCACAAAGTAATTCCATAAGCGTCATATCCAGTGCCTTACATATAGACACCAGTTTATCCGCCTGTGGATTAATCTGCTTCTTTCGCCAGTCACTGATCGTACTGGTCGCAATACCGGTTCTTCTGGACAGTTCCGTCTGGCTCATATGTAATTCTTCAAGTCTTGCAAATATTTTCTCATATATCTTCATGGTGCAATACCCTTTCCTCTGCTTTTCTATTTCCGATTTTTCGGATATTGTATCATAAATAATCTCTTTTATCAATACTCTAACAGACCTATAACCCGGAATTCATCTATCTGCATCGCAGCCATCTGCAAATATCGACCACCTGCACACCCTGATAATCATAAGTTTCATGATGTGTCCTTGCAATTACCATCTTAGGATATGCATCTCGTATTGCAAGCAATGGCGAATATTCCCTCTCAAATGTTGTTTCATCTGAAATATTGTCACTTACCTGAATGTATATCAGTGTGTCTCGTTTCTTTGCTACAAAGTCCACTTCTTTTTTATAAAGTTTACCAACATATACCTCATAACCTCTCCTTCGTAACTCCAGATAAACAATATTCTCATAAACCCTTCCAAAGTCCATATTTCGTGTACCATTGACTGCATATCGAAATGCTGGATCGCAAAGATAAAACTTACTATTGTTTTCGAGATATTTTTTTCCCTTTAGGTCATACCGTTTTGCCTCATAAAATAGAAATGCGTTCTCTAAATAACCAATGTATTTTGATACTGTCTTTCTGGTAATCTCTCTTTGGTCATTATTTAATGTCTTGCAGATATTATTGGGAGAAAGCAGGTTGCCAATATTATCCATCATAAATTCAGATATACTGGCAAACTCTGATGTATTTCTTATTCTATATTTCTCAACCAAATCTCTTATAAGAATAGTCCCATACACATCTCTGATATAATCATACTGTCTATCCTCTGTCTTATATACATAAGCTCCCGGCATACCACCGGTTCGGACATACTGATCAAATGCATCATCATACCCATCCGTAATTCCATAATAAGTCAGATATTCCACAAAAGAAAAAGGATATACCTTTATTTCCATCGTTCTTCCAGTAAAAAGTGTTGCCAAATCTGAACTTAACAAAAATGCATTTGAACCGGTAACATAAATATCATAGATTCCTTTTGTATAAATACTATTGATTGCAAGTTCGAACTGAGGGCACATCTGAACCTCATCAATCAATAATACGTTATTCATTCCCTCTTTATATTGTCCCAAGATATACTTATGCAATGCATGATATTCCAGCAAATGATCAAACTCTAATTCCTGAAGGTTTATCATTACAATATTGCTCTTTTCCTCTAACGACTGCAGATAAGTGATAAATTCCTGCAGCAAAACAGACTTGCCGCTTCGTCTGATGCCCGTGATTACTTTTATATCTGGCGTCCCATATAATTCAATCAATTCATCTAGATACTTTTGCCTTACAATAAACTGCATATCACTATCTCCCATTCCCATTTTTTGAAATTTCTTTATATTTTGGTAATACATTTCATGCATATTTTAGCACAGTCAGCTGCTTCTGTCCTTATTCTATTCCCATTTTTTTTAAATAATTCATTTTCTGGTAATGGCATTTTCTTATAGAGCAAAAAAGCAGCAGACATTTCGTAAGCGCATGGTTTGACGTTTACATTCTATCTGACTATATTTTCATTGTATCACAATTCAAAATAATTATGGCATATTCTTCCGCACCACAAAACCGGATATATGTTTGACCAAAAGACCGCCAAAGTTTACCAAACATGGCGGTCTTTTGGTGTTTATTTTTGCTCTTAGAACCAACGGTATAACCAAGAGCAAAGCTCATACTGGATATAACCCCTTATAGTTCAGTTTATCAATGCACTTTTTATCAAAAATGCAGTTTGTGCATTGATATTAGTGCTGAAATTAACTCAGTTTTCTTTCATTTTTTTCCACTCTTCTCTTGTAATAGCATAGGCATAAGAAATCGTATTTTTAGGATCTTGATATTCCTTTACTTTTTTCATTCCATTTGCTAAAGCAGTAGAATAAGAGCCTATGTTAGTGTATTTCATGTACGAATAAATTATATCGTATTGCGTATTAAGAAATACCCAATCTCGTACTGCTCTAGCAGCTTCTTTAGCAAAGCCTTTTCTCCAATATTTTTTATGAATATGATAGCCTATTTCCGGAAGCATTTCTCCGTCAATATCCTGTATAGTAATACCACAATCTCCAATAAATTCTCCCGTTTCTTTCAACACAACTGCCCAGAGTCCAAAACCACACTTTATATAATTATCCAAATTCCACTGGATCCAACTCCTTGTTTTATCTTCATCAAAAGGTGCCGGATAATGTTGCATAGTTTCTATATCAGAGACTATCTCAAAAAGTGCGTCAAAATCCTCTGTAACATATTCTCTTAAAGTGAGCCTATCTGTTTCAAGTACCATCTTATTCCCCCGTAAAATACCGATTTCTCAGTTTCAAAAACTGGAATTGTATATTAATTTTTCTTATTTAGTCTAATATGGAAATCGTTGGCTTTAGAACATTCTTCATATGTAAGATTAGTTTCATTCATTAAAAACTCAACGGCTTCCTCCTTTGTATTGTAATTAGATTTTTCTTTCATATATCTTAACAAATTGGTCATATATATTCTTCCGTACTTCTTCTGACAAACCGGCGTATTTTGTATCCAACACCTTTTTTACGGCTTCGTACTTCCTATTTTTATCTTCTAAATCCGGACCACGGTCATAATTAAACCTCACATCATAAAAAATGTGTTTCATATCGTTACTTAAAGCTTGTAACACTCGAAACCCTTTCATAGAAAACTTTCCTTCTTTTATACCATTCTCCACACAGGGCTGTATCGCCCAATCCATCATAAACCAATTCTCCATTGGCATATTTACACCATATCCGGAATCTGACAAAAAGTCATTTATCTCATTCCAATTTATCTGTAACGGCAAATCGTTTTCTTTCGCAAATAAATAGTCATCACGCTGTAATTCCTGTTTTTTTCGCTTTCTTGTATTTCTTTCATAAACAATCCAGTATATTACCATTGCTGCTATAATACACACGCTAAATATCTTCGTAATCATGGTATTTCCTTTATAAATAATCAAGTATACTACGGTTACTACCGCAATACTTATGCTGAGTACCTTTATAATCAAACCATTCATTGTGTATCTCCCTATCACTAAAAATTGGAAATTATCAAGTCGACAAATATCGATTTTCCTCTCATACATATTTTCTTCCAATCTGCGATGCATGAGAGCACAATCAACATAATCGAACTGATGCCGTCAAGGACTTTTCAAAAACGCTTGATAGCATTTTATATTCATTGTGAATCTTCTAAATACACTATACATCTGTTAACATCTTTTGGAGAATAAAAAACCGGGACTTTCTTCTTCATAAATAACTCTTTGTCACTTTGAAGCATATTCTCTAACTCTGGTTCTATTCCTTCTTCGTAATCTCCATAATGCCCGATCGTGAAGCGGCACTCATGTTCCATATTATCTTTTGTCTTAAATATAATATGAGCTTCGGTATAGGGCTGGTTAAAATCATTAACTAACGTTACATCTTCGATGATCCCCTCGACCAGATTCCATTTTATAATCACGAAAAATCGATTGCCCAAATAGATGATAGGAATAATTGCAAAGAGCGAAGCTAAAAAAAGCCATCTGTTAAAAAGTCCGGCAATGATTCCGGGGATAGCCGTTATAATCACCGCAATCATACACCTTTTACATGTTCTCTTTAATACTTTACTTTTGTATTTCCCCATTATCTTTCAGCTTTCCTTACAATTTCATCATCATGTCGGATTCATATTTTATAATCGTTGAAAATCAAAGTATTACAAACACTACTACCAAACATCCAACGAATCCCACGAACCACAGTATTATAAAAGATAGAAAATTTGCCTTATTTTTTCGAAGCAGAATCATTGCGGTTATCATTATGGCTAACCATGCGAACATAATAATATATCCAAACAAAAGATAAACTACAGGACTGGTCAAAATTTAAAAAACCAGAAAAGCTTCCCGCCATATGGATTTTTCTTACTGAGCAACCGTGCCGAAACTGCATGGAATAATAAAAATGCACCGCTTATGATCGTCATCACCAGTTCAAACTGTGATAAGACCGACATGGAATTATCATTATAGCCTATATAAACATTCTTACTGCCCAGAATGCTGCAATTTCCCTCATACCAGAACACATTGGCACCATTGACCGGTGAATCCGGCTTAATCTGCAGCACCGTATAAGTTGACCGAATGCCTTTCCCATAACGTGATTTGTAATTTCTGACAGCATTTCCGCTATATACCTTGACATGATTGGAGCTCTGCCGGGAGCTTTGATATGTTACAGTTCTCATCGAGTTTTATAGCTGATAAAGAAAGACTGAACGCCTCTTGTAATTGCCCATTATAAAAGGAAGTTTCCGCATTTGAAATTAATTCTGCAAGTTGATCTTTTTTGTCCATTGGCATCCAAATCATCCCCTTACGTAACATCGGTTTTTTTCAGTTCGTTTATTAGCTCTATATCATAATCATTTGGAGCATCACTGAATGCTTTTTCTGCTAAAGTGACAGCTTCTTTTGAAATCGTAACCTCATTAGCTAAAACGTTCTCCAAAAAATTTTCAAGAGCCACCCGTTTTTCTCCATATTTCGCCAGTTCTTCAGCATCTTCCACAAGAGCATTCACAAGAGAGTCGTCATGAAATTGCATAGAGATATTTTTGAAGAACATATCATATGCGTCTTTTACCATTTTAATCTCCTCTCATAATTAGCGATTAATAGGAAAGCCAGTTACTATCCCTTCACCGCCTGGTTCAACAATCACTCTAATATCTAAACTATGGTTTTGTCCTTCAACAGTAAATCTAACTGGTCTACCATTTCTTGTGGTAAGAGGAGCGTTTGGATCTGGACCACCAATAGTTTTCGGTGCATTTCGACCACTTCCTGGACCTGTAGCTTGTTGCCAAATTGATTTTGGACTATTCGCAACATCTTCGACAGCCTTAATAGCATTATCATCGGACCAAGTATCTGGAAAAGCACTATTGCCAAATCCGCGATTTGGACCGTGCCCAGGATCATCTGGACCTTCGCCTTCAAGAATATGTCGTCTTCTATTATCACTAACTTTACATTCGGTATTGTGAACCCATACGGTATTTCTTCCAACAAAATATGTATGTGAGTTTTCAACCTGAAAATTATATACATTTACAGATATTTCGAACTCTTCAATCTTATACTTTTCGATTAATAAATCATCACCATTAACGCTAACAAGCTTATCACCCACAAGGAGTCTACCAGCCTCAATAAAGCCTCTGCCCTGCACATAAAATGGATGATTGTCTGTGGTGATGACTTCTTCACCATTGATTACAAGATGAACGAGTTTGTCCACCTTGCGGACATATGTTTCAAGGACAGTTTTTTCACTTGTTTCAAGCGTATCAGGATCAGTTGAAATAACCTTATCACCAGGATTTATCTTTTCAATAGCGAGCAGACCAGCAGTTGTAAGTACCAATGTACCAGCAACAAAGCACGCCATATTCTGAGAAGCAGCACCTGAGAACGAAGATACCAAGCTTACCCCCATCTGGAACTTGTTGTATACATCGCTCTGATGCATTTTGTTGTTAAGTTCCGTGATTGGGTTATTAGGATCAATCATCCCCAATCCTAATGATACCATGTCAAAACCATCCATACTATTAGAAATGGCCCCGCTGATTTTAGAGGTTGTCTGGATTGCGTTTCCTAATTTAGAACCGCAGGTTATGAATTTGCCGGCGATTCCGCCTACGCCGCCCAAGGCACCACCCATTATGGCACCATCTAATGCACCTTGGGCAAATCCTTCTAGGAATGAGCCTCCTGTTAGCATACTGGTAATTCCGCCAATCAAGCCACCGGTCAAAGCACCTTTTAAAGCTCCGATAAGAATGCCAGTGCCTATACCCTGTAAGCCAGGAACACAAATGCAGACAACAGCCACTACGATTTCAATTACCAGAACGATCTCTTTCCAGTGATCTTTACACCACTGACCGACCTTTTTCAAACCTTCGCAAAATTTTTCCCAGTCGGTCTTTTCGCAGTCAGGCTTAAGATAAGAGTATTGTTTGTAAAAGTCCTTCTTAGCACGTGAGATTTCGGATGATGCCGAATTATCACGATCTACCGTCAAGTTAATAAACTCATCGACTTCTCTTTGGGTTGCTTCGAGACCCGCAATCTGCTGTTCTTGTGTCTGAGAAGAGGTTCAAAAACAGTTAACTTCTAAATCAACTGTTTTTTGAAAGGTCGTTTCATCAGATTCTTATAGCAATCCAGCAAATAATCTCATAAATAATTGTCCCAGTCGCAAATATGCACTTCGTCCGGTTTGATATTGGTCTGTCACATCACGACATTCTCCCAGCGTGTTCACTCTTTTTTGAAATAGAACAACACCACAGCAACAACTCAAATCGACTTAAAATTCCAGACTATTCGCATTCAGCAAGAAATACTTCATTCCCATGATGACAAAACCTTCATCATTTCTCCAAGGCTTTTTGCTGCCATTTACAATGACGATCTTCTTGAAAGAGTCCGGGATATTACGCAGAGAATTGAACTCCTGCGTCTGTTTTTCTTCCGAAGTCATGTCATATGCAACCTGGATATAGTATCTCTGGTTTCCTTGATTCACCACAAAGTCAACCTCCAACTGCTTGCGAACACGTTTGCCCTCTTTATCCTTATCGAAGATATCCACGACACCCACATCAACATTGTAGCCACGGATCAACAGCTCGTTATAAACAATGTTCTCCATGATATGAGTAGGCTCCTGCTGTCTGAAATTCAGACGTGCATTTCTCAGTCCCAGATCCGTAAAGTAGTATTTCAGATTTGCACCGATATACTTTCTGCCCTTAATATCGTATCGGCTTGCCTTGGAAATCAAAAAGGCATCTGTCAAATAGTCGATATGCTTGGAGATGGTTTTATTAGCATAAGTCATCTGACGCTCACTGGCAAAGGTATTGGCAATCTTTGAAGGGTTGGTCGGTGCGCCGATTGCAGATGCAAGCACATCAACCAGAATCCCAATCTCATCCACGTTCTGAATCTTATTTCTTTCAATAACATCCTTCAGATAGACATTTGCAAAGATGTTCTTCAGATAGTCCGCTTTCTGTCGTTCGCTCTGGAAACTTACGATCTGCGGCAATCCTCCGTAGATCATGTAGTCATCCCATGCATCATCATAATCGCCGTCATAGACAGAATAAAACTCTGCAAAGGAGAGAGGGTAGATTCTAATCTCATCACCTCTGCCACGGAATTCGGTCACAATGTCGCTGGACAGGAACTTGGAATTACTTCCGGTGACATACACATCAATATTGCTCATGCGGAGCAGGCTGTTCAGCACTTCCTCAAATTGTGACATAAACTGCACTTCATCAAGAAGCAGATAGTATTTGCCATCGTCTTTCATGGCATCTTTGATGTACTTGAAACACACCTTAGGATCTCTTAGTTCCTCATTTTCAATACCGTCCAATGCAATCTCAATAATATGATCAACATCAACGCCGTTCTCCAGTAAGTATCTCTTAAAGATGGTAAACAGCAAAAAGGATTTGCCACATCTACGAATGCCGGTAATCACCTTTATCATTCCATTATCTTTTCGCAGGGTCAGCTGCTGTAGGTAAGCGTCTCTTTTAATCTCCATCGTTACGCTCCCCCTTTCCGTGCATCTGCACACTTTTTAGTAATGCTATCACAGAACGACGTGAATTTCAATATGCATTCCCATTTTATGTGCATCTACACACTTTTATGTAATGTTGATAAATATATTTTCAGATTTTTTTGATTGCAGTGTCTATAATCGACTACTCCAATCGTTATTATAGGTAAACAACAAAAAGAAGATGGTTTCGATGTTTCATTAAATATGTTCGTTAGTCTTTTACGCAAAGGATTCTATCTCCTCTGCGCCCTAATGCTTTTCGGATTCAGTTCAACAAACTGAAATTTGTGGGTGAGATTGAATATCTCTTTAATACTCAATTCCTTTTCGTCTTTACGCAAATGATGACTGCTACAATAATCATTGGAATCATACTGATAATACCAATATATGCTGGACCTAGAATTGCCATATTGGAATATTCAGGTTTTACCAGATATGCAAAGATGGTAAATGCATTGATAGCACCATGCATAAGGGATGGCAACCAAATGGTTTCTGTCTTTTCATATACATAATCAAGTAAAATACCCATCATAATAGTAGAGATACAGAATACGATTGGCCCAAGTACCGGTGCGCCGATATATTCTTTTCCATACTCATAACCGGCAAAAATCATGATCGGCCAGTGCCAAGCACCCCAGATTGCACCACCCACAATACGGCCTTTGGTGTCACCAAACTTTTTCTTCAAATACGGATACAGTGCACCTCGCCAACCAACCTCTTCGCCTAATGCGACAAACATATTCAGAAATGGTGCAATTGTCACAGCTTGAACAGACGTAATCAGCAGATACATTGGTATCGTGATACCCTGTGCCTCGAACTGTTCCAACGCTCCCGCTTCCTCTAAAAGACCTCTTAACGTCATAAATTCAGAGTCAAATGTATCCGGGAAAATCACAAAAAACAAGACCCCTCCAAGGATACTTAATAACGCCGGCATCCAAAGGGCAAAGAATACATAACGAAGTTTCCCTTTTAAATGTGGTACCCATCCCATACCTTTTAGCGGGATTCTGGCTACCAGTACACCAAGGAACGGCATAAACATGGTAATCATCACTATAACAGTAAACACTATCTGATTTCCATTATTACTAAAAACACTTGCTATCATTTCTAAAATCCAAGCTAGTCCAAATGCGACTGCCATGTATATCACAAATTGTTTCTTACTCAAATTAATTGTTTCCATTATGCATCCACCTCTTTTCTATATACTTCCAAACTCCAAATTTTCCTCCTACAATTAGGACAAGTTAACTTTCTCATCTTTGGATTATGATTTGCCAACAGAGTTTCCATTTTCCTTGGTTGAAATCTGGTATGGCATTCCGGACAAATATACTCTATCCGTTTGTACCAATAGTTTGCTAAAAAGACAGCACAAATAGTATACACTGCCGTAGTTACAAAAAATGGTATCCAAATTCCTTGTAATATACCAATAACAAAAGTTACAATTCCTGTGATTTCTACAGGAATTCCTACGATCAGCATTTTTTTGTACATTTTCTTTCGCTTTTCTTTTTCCTCCATAATCGATGATATGTCATGAATTGTTTTTTGCGACCCATCCTTGAAAGAAGCCAAAGAACTTCTTATGCCTTTAATATTTTCTAATTGTTTCGTTTTTTTCTTGACATCCGCCTGAATATTTTTTTCTTGCTCATCAAGCAAAAGTTCGATTACCTTTTTTGACTCATCAGATTCCAATATTTCAGCAATATCTTTTATAGAGATATCCAAATCTCTTAAAAAGCAAATCGTTTCCAATGTGGCAACATCCTCTTCGGAGAACAGTCTTCGTCCCCCTTCCGTCAAATCTGTTGGCACCAAAATACCTCTTTCATCATAGTATTGAATCGTTCTTACTGAAACGTTGCACTTCTTTGCAAGCTCTCCTGTTGTGTATAATGACATATCCTGCCTCCTTTCAAGGTCCATATTAGTACATAACGTAGCGTGACAAGCAATATATCACGCTACGTTATTTTTTGATTTTTTCAAATAATCAAATTTTTATATCAAACCAGACAGCGAGAGAAATTCAAATTTAATAATTAGTTTTTTTCGCAATCAAAACTCCAACAGGAGCTAAACCGCCATCCACCAAATTCACTTTGACGACTGTAAAGCCATAATTCGTAATAAACTCACAAAAATTTTCCTTGTTCCATTCTTTGTATGCTTTAAATCCTGTAATAGACATCAATCGCTTTCGTAAACCACTTGATTTTTTCTCTG
>NZ_DBMFCD010000005.1:0-216294 GCF_056872695.1 Wujia sp.
TCAAAGGTGCATATATTTTTGCAAGTCGTTGCCAATAACCCTTGTTTGCCTTGTCTTTCATATCAAAATCTCCATTTTATTCAATAATACAACTTCAAATTTGCTTATTTTAACCAAATCGGACCGACAATAAATATTCCCCAAAAGAGAACTGTAATAATGACTAAGGCTTCAGATACAGACCAGTAAATGATTTTATATTTTTTTACCGTAAGAGGATATATAAAATATATCAGTACAACTAATAGCTGTAAAATGATAAATAGTATTGTTTCCTCAACCGTTGCAGATATGAAAAAGTCAGCAGCGCCCTTTGCTACACCCTTACCTATAAGCCAGATATTGACTGCCAAAAAAGAAACGATTGAAAGAATTAGCTTTACACCAAATCTATTCATGTTATTCCCCTCCAAATCCCGATTTTTCTCTTTAATCAACTATCCACAAAATATGAATTCGCCACTCTATTAGTGATTATATTTTGCTCCTACATAAATTAGCAATACCAAGTCCACAGCAAACCCAAATGCAAAAGCAATAAAACTTAACGCATATTCCGTTATTTCTATTATTACTGCTTTTAGAGTATTTTACTCTCTAACCGGTTTCTTATAAAGAAATACAATCGCCACTATCAGAATAATAGCCAACATCACCCACTGCACATAATTATCAAGAATTATAAAAAGTGGCGAATCATTCCAATCAGATATAAATATATGTATGTTTAAAAATATGTCTGTAAAGAAATGGATAAAGGCAGCTACAAGTATGTTATGTGTGTATAAATACACAGATGAAAATGCAAATCCCCATACTCCTGTCATAATAAATCTGTATATAGCTTGTTCCAAAGAATCACATTCAACGGCATGTGCTATACCAAATATCACCATGCTTATGCCCGCATATAAAAGCCTTCTCTTAAACGTGGCATTTGCTCCTTGATAATACCCTTCACAAACAAATGCTCTAAATGTAAGTTCTTCCCATAATCCTGTCGCAAGTTGCATAAAAATAAGACAGGACACAACTATAGGCATGGTTGTATTTAACCAACTCTTTGCCCCTATCACAACATATGTAATGACATCAAACACCACATAAATAAACATAGCAGAGCAAGCAGGAACAGCATCCTTAAAGCAGTTCATATTGACAATACTTCTCATACTGTCTTTCTTAAACAATTTTACAAATATAATAAGCTCAACAGCGAAAAATAGTATTCTTTGAACGCTTTTCATCATATATCCCAAAGCACCATCAAAGTTGTTATTTATCAGAGGTGATGTGTAGTAAAGCAATAATAAAAACAATATAGCCAGAATAATGCCTATCAACTTTTTGTTTTTCATAATGGTCTCCAATCTTTTTATTAACAATTCCGATTTACCAATTTCATTAAATAATAAATTTCACGAACTAACTACATTGTCAAAAAATTCATTACAAGATTCACCATTATATCTTTTTCTTCTGGTCTTGACTCTGCAATCATAAGTGTAATCGCAACCAATGCTCCATCACTGATTATCTTACTATCATCTGTATACGAGGTAACAGCCTTTAAAATGTCTGATTCTTCAACCTCCAATGTGCACGCAAGCATCTTTGTTTGAATATCAACGGTTCTTTCAAGCGCTTGCAATCGTTTTTCATTAATAGCATAGCCTTGAATCACATATTGCTTTAAAACAGAATTAGCCCATCTACGAAATGCGATGCCTCGTTTTGAATTAACACGATATCCCACGGATAATATCATATCAAGATTATATATCTTGGGTTTTCTTCCTCCAGAACTTTTGTCGGAAAAACCGACAGAAGTTCCATCTAATTCTCCTGAAGAAAGAATATTGGAAATATGCTCACTCACTGTAGCATGCTTAACATCAAATAATTAATCGCATCTTCAACAGTCATACATGTAACACACTCCTGCAAATTCTGATTTCATAGTCGTTAAAATCAAAGTATTACAAACACTGCTACCAAACATGCAACGAATCCCATGAACCAAGGTAATATAAAAGATAGAAAATTTGCCTTATTTTTTCGAAGCAGAATCATTGCGGTTATCATTATGGCTAACCATGCGAACATAATAAAATATCCAAATGGTACAAAAGACATATCCTCTACATAATCTTTTGTGCCGGGAGAAGTTTCAGGAAAAGCAAACGCCCACCCCAGTAATGCTAAGTAACTACCAAGCGTTCCTTGCAGAAGCCCTAGTATTACCAAGCATATTTTTTTGATTACATTGTTCAAAATAAACACCTCCAAGCAAAAGATAAACTTGAATTGTCTTAACACTGTGCTGTTTCTCTTTTCTTCCAACATATGAATCCATACATGTCATTAAGAAAAAATATCAAGAAATTTACAACCACTGGAATATACCCCGGGTCCTTAATTGATGCCAGTATCCATAAGATAATCAGCACGATGTCATTCGATGCATATCCCAAAGCATAATAGGAAGACCGTAACATAGTGAGTGATGCAGCAAAAAAACTTGTTACTACCGAAATGGTACTAAATATCAGATTCGGCGTGTTAAGTTTTTTTAGTAATATATAAAATGCAATTGTCACTGCCACATTGCAAAGAACAAGAACTGCTGCTCCTTTTCTTGTAATTTTTCGTATTTCTACTGTTCCATCACTACTGTTTCTCGCATTTTTCAGCCATGTCACAATCGACCAAACAGACATCGGAAGTGACATAAATAAGTAAGTAAACATCTCTCCCCAGTAGCGAAAACGGTATGATATTATCGCATACTGGATGCAGAAAATCGTCATCAATATCGGTGCCCATACATTTCCCTGTGCGGCAAATATCAGTGAAGTTACACCAATACAAGTTGCAGTAAGTGTCAAAGCATCTACTCTTCCTGCCATAATATTGGACATAACAACAATAGCAATAGACACGAACCAAAGTGCCCATTCTCTTTTGGTCATTCTTTTAAATGGATTATTCATTTTTCTAATTCCCTTCATACGTTGATTTGAGACACCAGGAAATTAGATATTTTTTATACCTGTTGTCTCTTAAAATTGGATACCCTTTATATGCTTCTCTTGCGAAGCAATGGCACCCTTCTGCATATGAAGGATTGCATAATTACTTTCGTGAAATTGATAATATCCCAAAAACATAATTTTATCCTCTATAACGCTCTGACAATTTCCGATTGAAATTTCACCTGGTTTAAGAGATTTAATAACTGTTATATTTTGTTATCAAATATCTCTCAAGCCTTTGAAAACACTAAGTTTGTGGCAGGTGAGCTTTCCCTTATTGTTTCCCTTGTGTTATATCTTCCCATAGGGCATTATGAACCCTGATAAGGGAAAAAACGAGGGAAACAAAATCACATAAAACATTATAACACAAAATAAAACTGACATGGTGAACTGATTGAAATGCTTCTGAATTTCTTATTTTGATTAATTGATTTGAAGGAGACACGATATGAATACCATTTACGCAGAATACAACATGTACCACAACAGCATTGACATTTATACATCTGCCGGATATATGCTTCGCATTAAATGCAATAAAGCCGAGGAAGGACTAAGAACTACACCTAATTCACAATGTTCATTAAATGCTCCTGCTAACACTTTTACATCTGCACCAAACCATACTTTATTTTCAATATGAACAGGTTTGCAAATACAGATTCCTTTTGCCCGTTCATCCGGAACAATCGCATGATTTACAGTATAAATACCTGCATTTGGTCCAATTAACACATCATCTCCAATAATGACTTCTGCATTATCCATTATGATGCTGTTAAAGTTGATTAATACATTATTGCCTATCATTATGTTATGACCATATTCGCAGTGGAAATTAGGCATAATTATTACATTTTCACCTACGTGTTTTAATAACTGCGATAGCAACAGTGACGACTTTTCTGTATCGTCATAGAAAGTTCTGTTATATTCGTCAGACAGCTTTGCTGCTTCATAATACATTCTGTTCATTGGTTCATCAAATATATGAGGTAAACCAAGTTGTGATTTTTCATATTCTGTCATTATCTTCATCCTTTTCTTTATTAGTTTCTAAAATATCATTCTCAACATCCTTAAGTTTCCGGGCTGGCACACCACCAATCACACAATTATCTGGCACATCTTTGGTAACAACAGCACCGGCTGCAATGACTACATTATTACCGATGGTTACTCCCGGCAGAATAGTTACATTTCCACCAATCCAGACATCATTACCAATCGTAACCGGTTTTCCAATGCCAAGATGTTCTCTGCGACCTTTCGGAGTTATCGGATGATTGACTGTGGTAATCAACGTATTTGGTCCAATCATCACATAATCGCCGATATGAACCAGCATAATATCCAGAATCGTCACATTGTAGTTCGCCAGAAACTGGTCTCCGACATGGATATTTTTCCCGCTATCACACATAAATCCGGGACATAAGCACACATCCCGTCCTACGGAGCCAAAATATTTTCCAATCAATACTGCCTGTTCTTCCTCTGTCGCATCAGCATCCTGCATCCGGCGAAGCTCCCTACAAAATTTGATCGCATTCAATTTTCTTCCATTTACACCGGCATCCCAGAAATCATAATAAAGTCCTGCATCTAATTTTTCTTCTTCCGTCATAGTAAACCTCCTGATTTTTGTTCATTCGATATTTGATAGTTTATTCATTTCTTTTACAAATCCACCTAAAACAATAGGAACACATACTGCCCACGTAATCGGTTCGGTCAGACAGATACCAAAATATCCAATTATTTTTGAAAGACAAAAAGCACCTGCAAATTTACCAATAAGCTCTACCATACTGGCTGCCACAGGCAATATTTTGTTTCCAAGTGCCTGTAAGCTATTTCGCATGATGAGCAGGATGTTCAATACTACATAAAATGGTACATTCCAATATAAATATTTCATGGAGACATTGATAACTGCCATATCATTGGAACCAGTCAATGCATGAATCAATTCGGAACCACAAATTAATACAATCATCAAAACCAGAATACTCCAGGCAGTTCCAAGAAAGATACTTGCTTTGATACCCTGATGAATGCGTTCTTTCTTTTTTGCACCATAGTTCTGACTAACAAATGTAGCACTTGATGTACAGATTGTTCCTAATGGCAGCATACAAAGATCATGAAATTTTCTCGCAGCCGTATGTCCGGTAATCGTCGCAGTTCCAAAAGAATTGATACTCCCCTGCAATATAACGCTTCCAACATTCGTTAAAACAAGCATCATTGCCATCGAAAATCCGGTCGTCAAAAGCTCCGATAATATCGTCCTGTCCATTTCAAATCTGCTAAAATCAATATGCAGCAGTGGACAACATTTTATTATATACAATACCAGAAAAAGTACCGAAAATCCTTGTGCTATAACGGTTGCAAACGCGGCACCTCTCACGCCCATATTCCATGTCTTAACAAAGACGATGTCCAAAATCACATTCAATACCGATGCAATCACCAGTGCATACAACGGAATATAGCTGTTTCCAATTGCCCGCAGCATGGAAGATAATAGATTGTACGCAAATGTAATACCGCAAAATAATAGTATAATCAAAATGTAACTCTGCGACAAATTCAAAATATCCATCGGTGTATGTAATAAAATCAGCAACGGCCGCAGAAACAGCAGCGATGCGACTGTCAAAACCAGTGTTGTAATAATCGCTAAACATGCAGACAAATACACAGCCTTACGAAAACGTTCCTGTTCATTTCCTCCAAAATAACGCGCAATCACCACGCAGAACCCATTCGACATTCCATTGATAAACCCTATGATCAAACCATAAATAGATGTAGTTGCGCCCACTGCAGCCAGAGCACGATCCCCTAAAACGTGACCGATAACCGCCACATCAACAACATTATACAATTGCTGGAACAGATTACTGATAAAAATAGGAACGGTAAATAATAAAAGTACACGCATTACATTTCCTTCCGTCATATTCCGTGTATTATTTTCTCTCATAAACGCCTCCTCTAAATCTCCAATGCTTCTCCACATTGTGTATGTTTTCAAGTATCTGTCCTTATTTTAGAGGCTGATTGTATATCGGTCACTATCATTTCTTAATAGTTATAGTGGCATTTTCTAATACATAGTTGTATAATCAAATGAGAATAAAAGTATTTGCCGGATTTTAGAAATCTCATAGCAAACAATAAATCTGCAATATCAGCTTACGAATAGGAGTTCTCTCATGCGAAATAAATATATTGATCTTGCTATTAACAAACTGGGAATCGCTTTTGATTCTCTTGATCTTACCTTTCATCAGATGGATACCGGTGTACCCGGCGATGTAACTTCTTACTGGCCTGGAGATGAAGACGAAGATGTCCTGATATGTGTATTTAAGGGAAAACAGATTCACGAACCATTTCACAGACAGGATTTTTTCTTTATCAATTACGCATACAGAAACAGCTATCAGGCATTATCAGAAAAATACAACAATCTCATCACTATAAATGAGGATGAATGTTATATTGGACAGCCATACAGCGGCTATGCCCTGCGTGCCGATAGCAGCAAAGATGTAGTAATCATCGGTGTACTCATCCGCAAGGATTCATTTTTTCGGGAATATCTGCCGACAGTTTATACCGATTCCGACCTGTTTCGTTTCTTTGTCGAGCCACAGACGAATAAATTTTCAGATGAATATATTCATCTGCCTGTTACCAAAGAGCATGCTATCCGTACGCTCCTTGAAATGATGGTAGTAGAATATGCTGACAAATGTGAAGATACCCAACGTATCTTAAAGTCCATGCTCCAAACACTTCTTCTTGAAATTGCCCGGAGATATCGGATTGAAAAAAGCGGAAGTGCCCCAAAAACACTTGCGGAACAGATTATAGATTATATGGGTGACCACTCCGATGTAGTTACGCTAAAAGATATTGCTGCACATTTTTCCTATCATCCGAATTATATTTCTGCACTCCTTCATAGGGAAACAGGCAGAAAATTTACTGAAATTTTGCTTGAAAAGAGAATGGAGCGTGCCGTTCTTCTGATGAAAAATACTTCACTGACAATCGAGGATATCTCTGTACTGCTTGGCTACAGCAATCATAGTAATTTTTATAAAGCTTTTAAAGAGTATTATCAAATGACTCCGAGAGAATATCTAAAACTCTCATGTAACAAATATTAGAAATCGCCACTAAAATTCTTAATATAGGATAGTGACCGCCATACCTCCTGATTATATAATCTAATCAAATTCAGAGGTAGATCTGAAAAGTCATAAAACAGGAGGTATAAACCATGTATAATTTTAATTTTTATATGCCTACTAAGGTATTGTTTGGTCCCGGTAAACTAAATGAATTACACAGTGAACAGCTTCCGGGTAAAAAAGCACTGATTGCAATCGGTGGTCAGTCTGTAAAGAAATATGGCTATCTTAAATGAGTGATGATGGTATTACCAAAGACGAATTAAAGTTATATCCTGCAAAGGTTCATGAAGTCTTAGGTGGTGATATTACCGCTGATCCACTAGCCATTATCTGATGATGACTATTTAACAATATTTGAAAACGCATGGAGGTAAAATTAAATGAAAAAATTAGCAACTAATACAGTACTTTGTGTACAGCCACTTCCTCAGACAATTGTTTCATGTCGGGACAAAGACGGAAAAAATAACGCTTTAGTGGTTGGATTTGTAGCAAATGTAAGCCTTGATCCTGTTATGGTCATGGTCGGTATCACACCTGAAAGATATTCGCACCATATCGTAAAAGAGTCCGGATGCTTTGTCATCAATTTTCCGAAAAAAAGTTATAAAAAAGAGTATGATTATCTTGGTTCCGCTTCTGGAAGAGATGAAGATAAATTTGAAAAGGCAGATATCAAATGGGAAGATGCAACCTATGTAGATGCACCAATTCTCACGGATTGCCCTGTAAGTATTGAATGCAGCGTTGTAGACAGCACAATGCCTGGTACCCACGAATTATTTATTGGAAAAGTGGAAGCTATTCATGTGGATGAAGAATACCTTGGTGACAACGGAAATATTCTTTGGGATAAAATTGATTTAATGTAATTACTCAAACTTCGCACTTGAATAACTATCGTTATCAATTCTATTCCAATCGAATATTACCCCTTGTAAGAATTGATCATTCATCAAATCACCTTCCTGTAAAGAAACTTTCTAATCTGCATCTCGATTTTCTTTTCTACTCAACTATGCGGCTTATTGAATTTCAAGAATTTCTAATCTTATTAACGTTTCGATTCATCAACTGTACAATCAACCAGAAATTTAAGAAATCTTATACATATCGTTCTTGTAGAACATTATTGAATCGCTTTTTTCAGAATTTCTTAGAACGGCAAGAACATTAAACACATCCGGAAATGGCGAAACCATACCCATACACGCCATACCAAAATTCAATCCATTAAATACTCTAAATTCAGCAGGACTAATTACAAATAATATAAATGGAACTAATCCAAGAACAAATGGCAACAGGCACATCAATATAAACCGATTTCGCTTCAATGGATATGATGCTAATGCGACAAATGTTGTCTTTCCTTTTATTCTTCCTATTGTTACATCTGCTTCCTTAGGATAAACAATTCCATGTAACCACTCATGAATTATTAACAATAAAAAACCGAAAGTAAATCCAACCAGAATAAATATTGGTGAGATTACAACTGTCTTGCATATAATCGTTTTACAAAGCATAGCAATAAAAAGAAAAACGCACAGAATTGCAGCAATCGGCACTGCTTTTTTCATCAGGTCACCAACACTCTGCGGTGTTTCTATCTTTACTGCGTCATCCGGCAAGCTTCCTGTTTGATATTTATTTATATCATTTATTGACCACACAATTTTTATCATATCTACTTCCTGTTCTTTCTGTATAATCCTTTGCATTTACAATATGTACCGTATTATAAAACAATTGCGCCAATTGCTCATAGTCAGTCGTTTTGTATTCTCTAAGTTTTATCCTCATAAGCTTGAATTTATTTTAATATCCATGGTCAACATGTTGCCATTGTCCGCCATTTGTTCTAACTAAAATCCACTTCCAATTATTGTATGTACTATTTGGATTCAGAGAACCATCTCCCCCAGATGAATCAACATCGAATGAAGATAGCAAAACAATGACTTCATCTGCATTGTTCCTATCTGCCCAATCTTGATAGTCTTTAGATCTGTCATCCCCTGCATAATAAATTTCTGTAAGAGTACATCCATTCCAGTTGCTCTTAAACTCTTTTTTTATGGTGTCAATAGCAGCTGCAATGTCCTCTTCAGAATATATTTCAGATTCTACATTATGCGTATTTACTTCATTAACATTTCCGCCACAAGCACCCAAACTAAATACAAGCAGAATACATAGCATTGCACATACAATCTTTTTCATAATTCACACTACCTCCATAAATTCCGAATGAGATTTCCCGTATATGTTCCCTTGTGTTATATCGTCCCACCAGTGTTTACGGACTCTGGTAAGGGAAAAAGTAAGGGCACCAAAATCTTATAAAACAGTATAACACAAAATAAAACTGACATAGTGAACTGATTGAAATGCTTCAATTTTTTGATTTTAAGGAGACACAACATGAATACCCTTTACTGAATATATATGCCTTGTCTAAAGGCGCATATTATTCATTATCCTTTTTTCTTTCTCATATATAACATTGCCAGTAATCCTATTAATGACGCTCCTAACAAAGAAATCCATAAAGTCGGATGACTATTATCTCCTGTCTGTGGGGAAGTTATATGCTGATTATCACCTGTCTGACTTCCGCTATCATCATTTTTGTTTTTGTCATCATCTTTTCGTGTTTCGCTACCGGAATTATTCTTACTTACTGTAAAGTTTGTACTGGCCGAACCATCTGTCCATACAATTTCAAATGTATGTGTTCCTATAGAAAGCGTCTTCAGGTAGTCTGTCGTTAAGGTAATAATTGTAGAGCCTTCCTTTGCGGTATAATTCTTAGCATCAATAGTGTTTCCATCTATTTTTACACCAACAAACTTGGAAAAATCACCATTTCCTCTGATTGTAATAGTTTCCTCAGTATTCTGCTTCCAATCACTGTTTGCGCCATCCAGAATCTTGTAAGATACAGGAGTTGGTACCGGAATCTGAATGGTATAGGTAAATGTCCCTACACTGCTATTCTGCATTATGTCCTTTACTGCAATTGCTTTGATGGTAGTTGTAATACTCTGTCCTTGTGTTCCTGTTACCGCTATCGGTGCTGTGTACTGTGCTGTTGTTCCGGCAGGTACACCACCGGTAATTGTTGGTTCACTTCCATCGGTAGTATAATAAATCGTTGCTCCTTCTGTGGAAGAAGTAAGTGTTACCGACTGATTCTCTGTATAAGTTCCGGCTGTCGGATTTGCTGTCGGTGCACCAACGATGCCTGCCGTACTGATGGTGATGGTAATGGTTGTGGTAAGCGGAATTCCATTATCATCAATACTGTCAGGACATGTTACCGTACCATTTAATTTTACAGTCTGCTCGGTTAATACAGACGGGGTATAACTACCACTTGCCGGTGTAGTGGTATTCCATGTGACCGATGCACTACTTACCGTATTACCCTCTGTCACAATATTTACCTGCTCCGGCAGATTCATGTCACTATAAGCAGTTCCGTTCACTACGGTTATCGCCTGTGGTGTCGTGATACTCATCAATCTATCCTTTGCTGTGGCAGGAAAATCATATGTTACTGTAAGTGCTCCGTCCGTATTCTTTGTAATGCTTGTTGCGTTATTACCTGATACGGTAGCTGTCGTGGAATCAATAAATTCGTAGCCTGTAGTTGCTGTAAGTGTAATACTTGCCGTGTAGCTTGTATTGTAACCTGCTGTGGTATCACTTGATGTCCATGTAATCTGTGGTGTGATACTGCTTACACCTATGGTTGTACATGATGCTTCGGTATCCAACGCAGTATTTGACACCGGAGTTTCAATATCTGTAATTGCTACTGAATGAATTATTTTAATTGTTGTCTCAGTTGCATTGACCGCATAAGTCAGATTTTCCGTACTGTCTGTAGCTTCCAGCCAGATTTTGCAGGCTGATAAATCGATTGATGCCGGTGTATTTGATTCTGCCACAATATCAGATACGTTCACAACATCTGTTCCTGTAATCTTCTTACTGTAATACCAGTTATTTGTTCCGTCATTGCCCTGCACGACAAGTGCCACGGTTTGTGAGGTAGTACCCTTCACCGCCTTAATATCACCTGTTGTGGTGTTATATGTTGCTGTACCAATATCCTTACCTGTTCCGTCCAGTCTTAAAGTCATCGCCGTACCGTCTGCGATTGTTCTTGCCTCTGCTGTATCAGATGATGCTGCTGTCGCAGCAGATGCGAAGAGCACAGATGACAGATTCAGATTGGAAGCGGGCTGAACTGCGAACTTGGTTCTGACAATGCTGCCGTAGACATGCTTGCCCGGATAAGCGAGCATCGCAATGTTATCACTACTATAGTCGCCGCTAGGCGAGCGCAGCCAGAAGAGCTCTCCGCTTCTCCAGTAACTACTCTCGGCAAGTACTGTATTGTTATCACTTCCTGCTTTTATGGTTGTATAGGGAGAACCGGTACCATCTGCCGTCAGTGCATACAGCTTGTCTGTGGTGGTATAGGTTGTACTATTCAGTATGTCATTTGTTCTCACTGTGGTAGGATTCATCAAGCCCTGCTCTGCTGTGGTGAAGTAAGATGTATTCGTAGCCATATTCTTCAACGCCACTCGAAGGTCACTTGCTCCGTAGTGGTTTGGATATACATCTGATGGATTGGTTTCATATACTCCAAAACTTGAAGCAAAAGTCTTATTGTTTGAATAATCATCAAACACCTGTCCTGTCGCTATCGGACTTGCGGCAAAGATGATGGTATTATCTCCTGATACGCCGGTATCCTTTCCTAAGATGTACCATTCCTGTGCATTACTACTGCTATTTTTACCAAATACCAGCTTGCCGATGGTCGTAGCATCACCATTAGAATCCGGATTAAATGCGGTCATTAACTGGTCCTTCGTGGCATATGCTGTCACGCTCGGTTCTGTTCCGGAACCGGTTGCAGCCTGCACCGTATTTGCTCCGCCAGACATAGCAAGAACCAGTCCTGCCACCATAGCAAGGGAAAGAACAAACGCCATGCCTTTCTTAAAATTATGCTTCCATCGTTTCATATCGCTCCTCCTGTGATTGTCCATATTTTTCATAAAAAAGCACCAGCAGATACATACCTAATCAGGCAACATATCTGCTGATGCTTTAAACTTCTTATGATGTAAACAGGAAAAAGGGCGCACTCAACACGCTGTTCTGTGCTGTTAAGATTATCTCTCTGACCGCCATGCCTGCCTACCTCCGTTTCAATATTTCTATAATAGAATAACAGAAAGGTCAGGATTTATCAATCATTTTAATCTGATATAATACCAATATTGACTGGACATAATTCCTGAAGAGGAGGAGTGTTATCTCATTTCTTTGTAAAATGTTCTCAAATCCATAGTTACGAACCATGTTTGAAAGTCCAAGGCATAACATTTTCTCCAATCGATTATATATTTCATATTCATATGATAACAAATCAGCGGTGTATTTTCAGGTTAACGGGGGATAATATTGCTTTTTTGTTTTTTTACGCCTTTAACTTATTGTTTATGCCTTTTTTTATCATTTTCGACATATCATAGCATACAATCTTTCCATCTTCAAAATATACATATACCAAATAATGGTTCATTGGTATTACCTGTACAACTTTTGGAACCATATAAACACATCCCTACATAATCCCTATACCAGCGGATTTATCCTATTCATAAGTTTTCCATCCTTAGATAATTCCCAATTCTGCATTAATTCATCCTGATGAAGTACGCACCAAGCTAATATCAATTTTAAATTTATTCTTAATTTGTGGCTTTATGATAAATTAATATCCTTCTTACCCAAAAGAAAATCAACAATATTAATATGTGCAATTCCATCTCTTGAATAATCAAACCGATCTAATGAAAATACATATTTCGGTGATGCATCACTAATTGGCTTAAACGCGCCAAACTCTCTTTCAATCGTTTCCTTGCCGGTCAAATAATATGCCACCTGAATAAAACATTTCTTTCTTCCATTTATTGCAACAAAATCAATTTCGCCCTTGTATGTTTTTCCTGTAAAGACTTCATAATCTCTTGCTTTTAGCTCGTTATAAATTATGTTTTCAAGAAAAAATGTATCCTCAAAATTCACTAAGTTTGTATTTATCATGCGAAAACCAGTATCTACCGCATACTGTTTCTCTATATACGACATTGCCTGTTTTCCTACAATATTAAATCTTTTTACACGATCAATTAGACAAGCCTTTTCCATTTTATCAAGATATCTGTATATAGTCTTTTTATCCAATGTATCTGCATTTTGATGTATAAAATAGTTCTCTATATTCTTACTGGAAAATTCATTTCCTGCATTTGCCATAATATATGTTGCTACTCTTTCAAAGTTTTGTCTATTAACCTTTGATCTGTCAGTAATAATATCCTTATCTAAGATACCTTCATATGTCTGCTCCAAATATCTCTTAATATCGCTTTCTTTTGTAAACGAAAAACGCAGAGGGAAACCACCCCAATTGATATAATCAATCATAAACTCATCCGGAGACATATTTCTTCCTATAGCGGTAGCGTATTCGTAGCTTTCGGCAAAGGAAAATGGCATTATTCTAAATTCAACACATCTTCCAACCAACAATGTTGCCATCTTGCCTGATAGCAATTTCGAATTACTTCCGGTGATAAAAATTGAGCAATTTAATGTCGCCCGAAAGGAAGCTAAAGCCTTTTCAAAGCTCCTGACATGCTGAATCTCATCTAAAAAAATCAAATATTTGTCATGGTCCTTGATTTGCTCATTCACATAGGAATTAAGTTTTTCTGCATTTCTTATTTTTTCAAATTGCAAATCTTCAAAATTAATGGTAATAATATGTGTTCTATCAAACCCATTTGCAATAAATTCTTCTTTAATCTGTTCTAACAATATAGATTTTCCACATCTTCTAACACCTGTCAGAACTTTAATTAAATCCACATCATAAAAAGGTCTTATTTTGCTTAGATATCTTTCACGCTTTATATACATAATATCATCTCCAAATCAAAATGTATGTTTATTATGCCACAAATCAAGATTTTTTCAAGATTTGTGGCATATGTTTAGAACATTATTGATAATTTTAACTGGTAACAGTCTGATGTCATATATTCTCGGAGTTGTATTTATTTCTACTCAAGTTAAAAAATTCTACTCTGTAAATCAACAATTTATCATTTCAATGTACCCTTTCAAATTCCGATTCATCACATATGTTCAACGCATCTAATCAAACTTAAATACATTAAGCCCTGTTTCTTCATCATAAACTCTGTCAACTTTTCCATCAATGACCGTAATTACCATCTCACAGGTTGCACTCACGACAGCGCTATTCAGATGCCCTCCAAACGCTTCACCTTTCTCATTTCCGACACTCATATGAAGATGCGCATAATATTCTCCATCCATTGTATTGATCGTACCTGTCAGTGATGCAATTTCATAATACCCTTTAAAACTGTTTGAGTAATATTTCTTCTCATCTGTCTTATATACTCCGATTGTGAAAGCATTGATAGCTCCAAGAGCACTGATACTCGCAAGCTTTATATTCTCATTTATAGCAATTGCTTTCAGTTGCTCTGATTGTATGAATTAAACCACGCTCTTTCTTCAAATGTTTTCTTTTGGGGATGTATCGGATTGCTTTCTGCTATACCAATAGGCAAAAAACAGACCAACTCATAGCCCTCAGGCACATTTAGTATCTGTGCCATTTTATCACAGATTTTGTCATCATCGGTTATGTGTCCTTCATACCAACAGCTTTGATAACCAAGCTCCACAATTGCAAGCAGCATATTCTGAATCGCAGCGGAATAATCCTGCACGGCGAAACATTTATCCCGATAAGCATTGACTCTCTGGGTCAAAACGCAGATAGCAGCGGGAGCAGTTTCTCCAACAGGTGGTTCTATCACACTATGGAGTTGCTTCAGTACGTCAGGATTATCAACAGCAATCAATGATGTAGTCTGTTTGTTGCATCCGGACGGAGCATCAAGACCAGCTTGCATGATTTTTATTAAATCTTCCTTTGGTACGGGAATATCCTTATATTTCCCCCTGTAACTATGTCTGTAATGAATAGCCTCTATAACATTCATAACGTTTCCTCCTAAATTCCTCCCCTAACGATTTATGCTTTTTCATTTTCCCGTGCTTCCAGCACTTCCGTTGTAATTGCATCCACATCATATTCTGGTGCATACTTCTTCACAATATCGTACATTGGCTGGATTATTTCAATGGATTCTTCAAGTTCATCTGCGATCTGGTCAAGTGTTTTGTTCTTCTGCATCTTAAATTAATGAATCGAATTTAAAAGCATGAATGTTCAAGAATAAATAATTTGACTATTCGTAGAAAAAAGCTGCTACTCACTAAAAATAACAGCCTTTCTTACTATATCAGCCTTTTGGAATTTGACCATCGACATACAGAATGTGATTAACTAACCACTCTGTGAGATATTTTAAAATTTCCATAATCTGTTCATCTTGATCTTCTACCTCATCATTGTGGTGTTCCATAAATTCATCAAGCTTATGTATAAATTCCTGATGTTGAACTTTCTGTGTAAATATCTTCTTATAATTAATAGATTCCATATACTGCTCTTCATCACTAAAGTGTTTTACTGTATAATTTCGGAGATTTTCTAATATTATATCAATCCTATCATATTTATCCGGTGTAAACTCATCATGAAGCAGTTCATATGCCTCATCTGCATATTTAAATAACTGCTTGTGTTCTTCGTCTATCATATCTATGCCGATATAATATTCTGGTTTCATTTCATACATAAATTAATCCTTCTTTCAGTTTTATTTGTTTTATGAACCTGTTCAATACTATTCATAATAGGCAAATGCATTTCTCATGAATTTCCTATATTTTCTCGTTTTTAATGTTAGATTCCACCAAAACATTCCCTAATTTTCTTGGAAATATCAGAATCAACAAAACCTTTCTGTGCCATGTCATCGAGTATCTCACACGTTTTTTCGTGCGATAAACCTTTCTTATATGGTCTGTCCTCGGTTAGTGCCTGATAAATATCAATACATGCCATAATACGTTCCGGCTCATTTAATTCATCCGCAGTTTTTCCAAAAGGATAGCCTTTCCCATTTAGTTTTTCATGATGGAAAGCTGCCCAGTCTCGTATTTCTTCAAAATCATTAACCTCTGATAATATAAGGTATGTATAGCCAGCATGATTCTTCATTTTTGAAAATTCATCATCCGTAAGCTTATCCGGTTTTTCCAAAATTTCATTGCCAACCGCCATTTTCCCAATATCATGCAGTGCACCAGCCAGATACATTTTTTGCACATTAATAGAATCATATCCGATATATTGAGCAAAAAAAGCTGCTTTTTCAGCCACTCCTATAGAATGTCTGCTTGTAAAAGAAGATTTATAATCTACAATCTTTGCAAAAAAATCTGCGACATTTTTACACGTTTTCCAATCAAAAACCTGTTTTTGTCTTGGGATAATCTCCCATAGCTTCATTTCAAAAGAATTATCACTTAAACATATAAATGATTCAGAATGTGTGAATGCATGAAAAAAGGCATTCACACATTCTGAATCGAATAATCCATCCCTATTTTTTAAAAGGTACTGACATATAAAATTCCAACTGTTATTTCCAGATCCCGTGTTATTTCCTATAATATCAATGGTATCTGCAAGATGAATAATCCTTGCAAACAATGGAATTTCATTCCACTTTTTTTGAAAAGGACCAGTTCCATCGGCATGTTCATGATGATACAAAATCACATTTGACACATCTGTTTTAAATGGAATTTTAGTAATATTTTTTTCACCATAAATACAATGAAGATTTGTTTTTTTCTCGGATAAATCTTTTTTACAATTAATGACGGAATCCTTTTTCAGTTCTTCCGAAATATATTGTGTCAAAGCATTATCATGCAGTAAAGCACACATAGCTAAATCTTGTAATTCATCACCTTGAATTTTCCAATATTCAGCCATGCATATACTTATATAAGCCACTCTTTTTCCATGTTTGTTTTTGATATTTACCAACTCTGCTTCTATACAGTCCAAAGCATAAGAACAGGCTCCTGCAAGTCCGATGATATCTATACTTAGTTCTTCTTTCATTGGTATAATCCTATCATAATACATTTATGCTTCTGAGAACTGGTCTTTTCCTACAGAGCATAACGGACATTCAAAATCTTCTGGAATATCCTCCCACTTTGTACCAGGTGCAATACCACCTTCTGGATAGCCTTTCTCCTCATCGTATTCCCATCCGCAAACATCACATACGTATTTCATTCGTTGTTCCTCCTTGTAAATATATTAATACACAGCCTATATTACTGTTATATTTGTGTTGTTCTGTAACCTTAATATGTATAAATGCTTTTAGCATTTCCATAATCCATGCAGGTTACAATATGCATATACTTCTTCTACCTGTTCACCATCGCAAAGACAAAAATCTGCTACCGGCTCCTGCCCTGGATTTAACTGTTTTCTGTATATTCCCTGGTTTGTATTTAATGTAATCCACTCAATGAAATGCTCTTCAAGCATTGGATGTTTTGTCTCTCCAACCACGACATGAACATGACTGCATTCCACTGTATATACAGGTATATGCTTCTCAACAGCAGCATCTCCTTAATAATTCTCTTCATGTACTTCAAAATAGCTCTGTGGATGATTACATACCGGACATACTTCAGGCGCCTTTGTTCCTACCACGATATGTCCGCAGTTACGGCATTCCCATACTTTGACTTCACTCTTTTCAAATACCTGTGCAGTTTCAATATTCTTAAGAAGTGCACGATATCTCTCCTCGTGATGCTTCTCAATTTCTCCTACTGCTCTGAATTTGGCTGCAAGTTCAGGGAAACCTTCTTCTTCGGCTGTTTTCGCAAAGCCTTCATACATATCTGTCCACTCATAATTCTCGCCTTCCGCAGCTGCTGCCAGATTTTCCTTTGTATCACCAATTCCTGCTAATTCCTTAAACCACATCTTTGCATGTTCTTTCTCATTATCTGCGGTCTTTAAAAATAATGCAGACATCTGCTCATAGCCTTCCTTTTTCGCTACAGATGCAAAATAGGTATACTTATTTCTTGCCTGAGACTCTCCCGCAAATGCCTCCTGTAAATTCTTCTCTGTCTGTGTTCCTGCATATTTGTTTGCTGCCATCTCTTTTACCTCCGTTTTTTTTACTACTTTTTCAAAATCTGATGCCGGGTGCTTGCACAAAGGACATATAAAGTCATCCGGTAATTCCTCGCCTACATATTCATATCCGCAAATTCTGCAACGCCATATTGTCTGACCATCCTCTGTTTTTCCAACTTCCTGTGGTTTAGGCTTAATATTATTCTGATAATAATCATATGTTACTGAAGGAACATTGCTTAAAACTTCCATATCGGTTATCTCACCGATAAACATCGTATGTGAACCCAAGTCCTCTGTTTTAGTAACTGTCACAGAAATGTATGCATTTGTACCTTCTGTAATATAATAAATACCATTTATTCCCCTGGAACACTTTTCAAATGTTTCAAACTTATTGGTATCCCTTCCTGATTGAAAGCCAAAATGCTTAAACAATTCAAACTCTGCATTCTGACTCAAGACTGATACTGTAAATTTTCCGGTTCTTTCAATCATATCATGCGTATAATTTGCCTTATTTACACAGATACTTAACTGGTTTGGTTCCGAAGCTGCCTGAATGGCTGTATTAATGATACATCCGTTATCTTTTTCTGCTTCTTTAGCGGTCAATATAAACAGTCCATAACTCAACTTATACATTGCTTTCCTATCCATATTTTTCTCCTTTACCTTCTCCCTGCATTTCGGGCAAATGCCTTTAAATGAAATCAAAAATTCAATTCCATGAGTGTTATAAATTCATACTATTCTTAATAAGGATTGTATCTCTCTTTTATTCTATTGTCAATATAATAATAGTAATTATTACTACGCGAAGCATCCGCATCCGATCAGCACGCCGACCCCCACGATCACCATCAACACTGCGGTTCCGTACATCAACCGGTTTGCCCGGCGGATATCCTTCGGCTCAATCTGCTTTTTCGCATCGCCAATCGTTGGTTTCTCATATAGCTTTCCAAAATAATATGCATTTCCGGCAAGCTGCAATCCAAGCGCACCCGCACACGCCGATTCCGTCTGTGCGGAGTTCGGACTTGCATGGTTTCGTCGATCCCGCAAATGAATCCGTGCCGCGCCAGCCATATCCATACCCAAAATGCCTGCCGCACCAACCATCAGCCACGCGGAAAGTCGTGCCGGAATGAAATTCACGACATCATCCACACGCGCCGCACACGTTCCAAAATACCGGTATTGGTCGTTCTTATATCCAAGCATGGAGTCCATCGTATTAATTGCTTTGTACACCCACGCACCGACCGGTCCGAACAAAAACATATAAAAAAGCGGGGCGATCACGCCGTCCGACGTATTTTCAGCGACCGTTTCCACCGCGGCCTTCGCGATGCCTTCCTCAGTGAGCGATGCTGTATCTCTGCCGACGATCATGGATACCGCCGTTCTCGCCTGTTCCACATCCCCGGCTTCAAGTGCCTTGCACACCTTCATACTCTCCCGACGAAGCGAGCAGGCTGCCAGCATCTGGTACGACATCCAGATTGCCACGACCAGATACAACGTATGATGAATCCGGTTGCACCCATATAGGATTCCTGCCGCCACAAGCAGTGACACCGTTATCACGATCACAACTGTAAATGTTCCTGCCACCTGTTTTTTACGAATATCCGCGTCGCGATCTTCCCGTATCCGAAACCGCTTGCGCATCCACGTCTCCACATGATCGATCAGCCAGCCCATCCCCTGTACCGGGTGCCACAGCCAGTGTGGATCACCGAATACCAGATCAAGCAAACATGCAATTATAATGATAAATATACGTTCCTGTAACACGGTCACTTTTCATTTCCTTTCATAGCTGCATTGCATATTTGTATTCCGTACTGTTAGTTACCTGACATACCTCACACGACCTTGCCTTTACATAGTGCCTCCATCACATCTATTTCATAGCATCTGGCACCGTTTTCATACCCTGCGGCAATTTCATTTTCTCATAAGATACAATCTGCATCCCATCCGCTGTCACTTCTAACCATCCTGCAATTCCCTCGCCCAGCTTCACCTGCCAGTCAAAATAATCCTTGTGTGGCTCTGACAACTGATCCATCAGTGCCATGATCGTACCTCCGTGTGCGACGATAATGATCGTGTCTGACAGGGATGTGTGCGCCGTCTCTATTCTCGATGAAACGTCACATCGTAACCGTTTTTGTCCTTCCCTGCTTTCCGCATCCACAAACACCTTCTCAAATCCCCGCATCACACGGTCTGTAAACTCCGCTTTCGTCTCACCGCCCGGAAACGCCGTCGTACCGCCACTGTCGATGTAGCGCTGGTAATCGGGATTGCCATTTAATTCCGCATAATTCATGTATTCAAATTCACCGAACCGGCACTCTGCAAGCTCCGGGATTTCCACCTTTCCTGCATCCGGGAACAGAATATCCGCCGTCTGCATTGCGCGCAGATACGGGCTGACGTAGACGATTTGCTCTTTACTGCCGTTTTTTTGACAGTGCTGGTCACATGTGATTTTCCCCGGTGCAATTTCGACTTCGTCATGTACACTATCTGTTGCGGTTCTACGATTCATCGACACCTGTTTCTGCCAGAACTTCTGCATGCCTCGCAGCTCTTCCACGCTCTCCGGAAGCAGCCCTTCATCCGTCGTACCGACATAGCGATGTTCTTGATTTCCCTTCGTCATGCCATGACGGATTAATACAATCTTTGCTTTCATATCACTTAATCCTCGTTCCGATTCCTGCCGTCACGCGGATAACCTGCTCCGCCTGGCTTGCCAGATAGCAGTTTACGCGTCCGTTCTTCTCGCGGAATTCCCGCTCAAATGCATCAATCGGCACAATTCCGCTTCCGACCTCATCGCTGACCAAAACGAGCTTGTCTGCATTTCCGGCGAGAATCGCTTTGTTCATAAGCTGCTTTGCCTCCAGCTCCGGGTCTTTGCCCTGCTGCATTGTCTTCCGCACATATTTATGAAAATTATTGATGATCTGATGTCCTTCTTTGAAATTTGCCTTGGCATACTCGAACTTTCCCTGGTATGCACCACCGATTATTAAGATCATAGCGTTCCCTCTTTATACTTTTTATATTTCTTTATACCTTTTTATACTTTTTCGATTATTTTATACTTCTTTATACTTTTTCTGCAAGATACATTTTCATATTGCATAATTTTTTTTATTTTTCCCAACCTTTTCCTCTTCTCGTCCGTCTATATATTGAACGGACGGATTGCAAAATTGTTCCGTATCATTTATATTCAATACATGATTATGTGCAGCAGACGATTCTGTCTGCGCATAACACGTATCTTATTAAATATTTACTTAAAGGAGAGACTATCAAAATGAAGAAAAAACTTACAAAGACACTGGCACTTGGACTGTCACTGGCAGCCGCCCTTACACTGACAACCGGTTGTGGCAAGAAAGAAGATACCACGTCGGACACTCCTGTTCCGGCAGTAACAAGCGAAAGCAGTTCCGATAATTCCGGAAGCGAAACAGCAGCCGGTACGATCGACTACACCATCTGCCCATGGGTGTTCAGCCGTGCGCTTTCCGATGAAGAGACATTGGAATTGCCAGAGGGTGCCGGTCTGTACGGAATGACATTCCCGGTTACGACGGATACGCTTTTTAACATGTCTTACAGCACATCCGACGTGCCACTTACGGATGCACTGGATGAATCCGCATATTCCGTATCTTTTTATGAGGATAATTACTCCCTTCCCCAGCTGTTGATAGACGAAGACGATATGACCATTGACGAAGCCCTTGACAAGAATCTCTGGTCACTGTTCAGTACATATTTAGATTACGATGCTTTCGGGGTTTCCGAGGATTCTTACAACGACGTCTACAACTTTTACGACGATTCGAATCCTGCATATATCTATATGGATATGCTGACAACCATGTTTGGTGCCCCAAATTATATCTGTTTCAGCAACGACTATGATGCAGAAAAGTCCGTCGAAGAAAATACCCAGTACTTTGTTGACACGTTCCTGCATCCGGAAAAATCGGATGACCAGTTCTCATCATATCTAATGTACATTGGCTGGCAATTTGAAGATTTTGGAATTGCGGTAGACTTCTTTGACACTTTTCGTTACAGTGAGACAAGCGGATATTACGTATATCCGGAGAATGAAGTTGGATTTACATACGTTCCAATCCAGAAAGGAACCCTGGAAGACTATTTCTTAGACACCTTTGATGGTCGCTATGGAACAAACATCGTGAAAGAACTGATGGCAGAGAAAACGGCTTTGTTCGGCGATGTCGAATACCTGACACCTGAGGACAAGATCGTGAACCTTGTCAAGTCTGCCAACAGCACCGCTTCCTCAACCGATGCAGAAACAACGGAAAGCACAACTGATTCTTCCAACTATGTGGATGTTGACCGTGATTTCAGTGAAGCTGCAAATGATGTCTATATGGCAATCACCGACTGCTTCAAGCTCGGCGGCGAAGATACACTCGTCTTAAATGGTACAACCAATAAGGGCATATTCAAGACAGGCGATCCTGTCTATGTACAGCTCACAAACGGCAAGGTTGTAGAAGGCACGATCAGCCGCATGGAGCAGCTCCGTCAGGATGTCACGGAATCTACCCTCGGCGAAAGCATTGGTATCATGGTCGATGGACTTAGCTTAAGCGATCGGGATTATGTGACTGGTGGTGTCATCGTTGTTAAATAACATGCACCAAAACGACGGTTCCAATTAACATCCAGAGTTCGCACATCTGCAGGAAATATCCAGCCAGATCGCCGGTGATCCCGCCAAAGGTGCGATACGACATGAACCGATAATAGAAAAACATCAGTATGGCGATGCCTGCGACCACAAGTGCTGCAACCGGCTGTATCACACAGCCTGCGGCAATGCAGGCAATGAGCCAAACGAACATGATCACCTTCGAGCGATTATTTACAAGGCGTGCGGTATCTGCCAGCATGCCTTCTTTTTTTGCTTTCTGAAATGTAAGTACCGAAAGTCCGGACAAGGTACGTTCCAAGATGAATCCGATGGCAAAGACCGCCAGCATCTGCATAGGATTTCCATCCTTCCCGATCGTTGTCAAGCTGCCATTCACAGCAGCCTCCCCCGTTCCTGCCGTCTGCACTCCGGCAGCAAGCTTTACAGAACTTGCAGCTACAAGCTCATACATGCATCCAAAATAAATCAGGAAATACAGACAGCCGCGGATAATTGCAAATGCCCCGGTATGCGGATCCTTCAGGATCTGCAGCTTCTCCTCCTTGGATTTATAAGAAGATTTCGCATCCACGGTATCTAAGAATCCATCCATGTGGATGCCGCCTGTGATCAGGATCGGGAATACCGTAAGAAGTGCCGCTGTGAAGACCTCCGACCACTGCAAGAGAAAGCCAAAGAGATACCAGATCGCAAACTCGCCCGCACCAATCACAGCCCCAACCAGCGGGAACGCACACATGCTGTACTGCAAGGCTTTCGGGTCCCATTTGAAATGCGGCATCGGTATCTTGGAATATGTCGAAAATGCAATTAAGATTGCTTTCATCATAGTTGCTTGTCTCCTCTGATCAATTTACTCGAACTTTTTGTTCTTATTTCTCCTACTTGCTGTTGTTCCTACATGGGGATTTTTTGATAATTCTAAACTTTTTACCCAATTTTGACTTACCCATTTCTCTGAAATTGGGGATGTTTTTCATATTCCAATTTTCTCCCCAATGATTTCTCATTTTTCTGCATTATGATTGGGGAATTTTCTTCCATTCACAATTTCTACCCAATTCCTACTCTTAACCTTACTTCCCCATTGGGTGATTTTTCTTGACTATGACCGGAATCCCACAGACAACCTCCGTTATGGTTGCCGCCTCCCATGCAAGCGCGCAGTTAATCTCTGCCAGATTCCTCACATACTCCCTCGTGCTTTCATCGTAGGTCAGGCTTCCGCCATCGGAGAACACATCATTGGTGACGATCACCACATCCTGCACGCGTGTAGATAAATCAACGAGCGCCTGTACGATTTTCTTGCTCACCGGTGACAGTGTCTTTGACATACCGGAACCGGCATTCGTATCGGTTCCAGCAGTTTCTGTATCCACCTCTGCTTTACCGGCCATTCCAGCCTTTTCTGTATCCACCTCTGCTTTACCGGCCATTCCAACCGTTTCTGTATTCACCTCTGCTTTACCGGCTATTCCTACCGCTTCTGCATCCGGTTCCAGATACATCTCATTGGCAAGCAGATTTGACATACATTCAAGCAGCAACACATCTTGTCGCTTCGCCACGATATGTTCCACATGCCGGTAACATTCGACCGTATCAAACCCTTTGTCGGCACGCATCGCACGGTGGCGCTCTATCCGCTGCATCGTCTCCGGATCAAGCTCCGTGGTATTCCATTTATACGGATACATCGTCGCAATGTAGAGCAACCGCCCATCGCCCTGCAAGGACAAGGCAAAACTTTCCGCATACGATGATTTCCCACTGGCACTTCCGCCATATACTATATGTAACATCGAGTATTTTCCTTTCTTTAACACTTGCACCATATACCATATGGATCTATTTCCCTTTAGAAGCCCATATCCGCAAGGTCACTGCTTGTAGCCGCCCGATCCGGATCATAGATTAAACCAATGTGTGAAACCGTCAGACTTTCATCAACCTGAACCATCAGATCATATGTATCAAAATTAATGATGTAATTGATCGTATTTCCTGTCTTCAAATATTCCTCTGGCGTCTTATATTTCTCCAGCTCCTGCAATCCGGTAAATGGTTCTTCGTGAAACGTGATCACGCCAAGGTTACTGTCACATGTGTAATATTTCCGGTTATTTTTCTCCTCCAGTTCTCCATATTTCTTGATCTCATCTACATGAAGATACTTGTATACCTGCTCCAGCGAATCCCCGATCTGAATCGGTCCCTTATAATATGTATCATACTCCGGCTGTGCCTGATCAATGCTCATGTAGATTCTTCTGTCATCTTCACTCTCTTTCGAGACAATATACACGGAAGCTCTGTAGTTTCTATCCCCGTCAATCTCATACGGACACATCAGAACCTGCGCCTTCATATTATCAGCATAGTACACAAAATAATCCCTTGTATCATTCACGCTGTTTGCCATGCCAATATTGTTCTCCATCATAATCGCACTCATTCTGTCACCCTCGGACAGCGTATGCTTCATAAATGTAAACTCATCAAATCCAAACGTAAATTCAATCGAATGCGGTCCCGTTTCCTTTGAATTCTGTCTTGTAAATACAAATCCAAGCACGCCCGCCGCAAGGATGACTACACATGCTATAATTATCCATATTGTTCTACGCTTCATCGTCCACTCCTATTCTTCCGGCTTTCCATCCCGGCTGTATGCTTCGATTGACAGATCATCAAACGTTCCCATGTTTTTATAGATGGATAATGTCATATCCAAAAGCGGAAATAACATCATTGCGCCGCTGCCTTCGCCCAGACACAGTTTGCCATGAATCACTGCCGGAAGTCCAAGCGCGTCCAGTGCCAGCCTGCCACTCGCTTCCTCCGATATATGCGATGCCAGAAGATAATCTACAATCTCGGCATCCATCCGCATCGCAGTGAGTGCTGCTACACAGGTGATCGCACCATCCAGCACAACCGGAATCTGATATTGTCTGGCTCCTAAAAATACACCAACCATTCCGGCGATCTCCAGCCCGCCAAGCTCGGCAAGCAACTGCTTCGTATCTGGAGTTCCCTGTACATCCGTCCTGCCACATTGCAGTTTCACGTCAGTCTGCTCCTGTCCAGCAGATTGCTTCGTATCGGGAGTTCCCTGCACACGCGCAAGTGCCTGCGTGATCACCTGCACCTTTCTTGCAAGTCCGGCATCATTGAGTCCGGCGCCGCGCCCGGTCACCGTCTCCGCCGGCAGATCAAGCAGTGCCGCAAGCAGCGCAGAGGTCGGAGTTGTATTTCCGATTCCCATCTCACCGACGGCTAATATCTCATAACCTTTTTCTTTGCATTCCCGCACAAGCTCTTTTCCGGTTTCAATTGCCCGGTCGCAAACCTCCATCGGCATCGCGGGTTCCTTCGCAAGATTCCCGGTTCCTGCCTGTACCTTCCGGTTTATCATATGTCCCATGCCAAATGACGCATCCGGATATAGTTCGCCCAGCATACCGATATCAACTGCATACACATCCACGCCTGCCATCTGCGCCATATAATTGACACCGGAACAGCCGTGTGCAATATTCTCCGCTACGACCTTTGTCACGCCGGAATCGGTCTGCGTCACGCCCTCTGCCACAACGCCGTGATCGGCACACAGCGTCAATAATGCCCGCCGCTTATAGTCTCCGGGATTCTCTGTCCCGGCAATCGCGCAAAGTCTGGCAACCATATCCTCGAACACGCCGAGACTGTCAATCGGCTTTGCGATTGCATCCCATCTTTCCTTCGCCTGTATATAGATTTTCTGCTGTGTTTTATTCATAGTTTCTTACTTCTCCATATCCCGCAGCTCATAGAGCAGTGCATTGCAGATTGCCGCGGCGATATTGCTGCCACCCTTCCTGCCGCGCGCCACAATATATGGCACAGGTGCCCGCATGATAAGCTCCTTCGCTTCCACCACGTTCACGAATCCAACCGGCACACCGATGATACCGCATGGATGCAGCTTTCCCTCGTCGATCAGCTCATACAGACGCACCAGCGCGGTCGGTGCATTTCCAATCGCAAAGATAAGCGGCTTGTCTAACGTACACGCCTTCTCCATACTTGCTACCGCCCGTGTCGAGCCCTGTTTCTTCGCGATTTCTGCCACGTCGTCATCACTCATGAAGCAGTAGACCTCGCCACCGTATTTCGCAAGTTCTTTCTTGTTGATACCGGATTTTGCCATCTGCGTATCCGTGACAATACAGGCACCATTTTTTATTGCATCATGGAATTTCAAAACCGCCTGTTCTGAAAATGTCAGATTCTCCAGATAATCAAAATCAGCCGACGTATGGATTGCCCGCTTGATGATCGGTGCCTGAAGCGGATCTAATTCGACATTTCCAAGCTCCTCTGTGATAATCTCGAAGCTTCGTTTCTCAATTTCCTGTGGCAGCACCTGCTGTAACTGTATCTCTTCTAACATAATACCCTCTTACTCTTCTCTTCCCTCATTACTAACCAAAAACTATATTATCTATTTTCATTTATCTTCGCGTCTTTGCACCATCTAAAAACAGATGATAGAAAAACGCCTCTGCGCCCGCATAATACAGATGCGGAAATCCCGCGAATGTCCCTTTCTTTTTCACCATGCATGGATATGTCTTCTGCTTGGAAAGCGGCTTCCACGCCAGACAGGCATCGCCACAATCCGTGCTGTCCCAGTAGTGAAACTCATGTCCGCGCAAAATCGTTTTCACGGCAAATGCATCCTCTTGCTGCGGTGCCAGCTCCACATACCCAAACCGCTGTAACCGCTCTGTCCGAAATCCCGCACCATCTAAGAAACCGACCATCTCATATACATTTCCTTCTGCATCGGCAAGCGACTTACCAAGATATAAGAATCCGCCGCATTCCGCATGGCACGGCATCCCGGATTCCAACGCCCGCCAGACAGATGCGCGCATCGACCGATTCTCATACAGCTGCTTTGCGTAAAGCTCCGGATACCCGCCGCCAAAGATCAACGCATCCACCTTAGGCACATGTGCATCTGCAAGCGGGGAAAAGTACACAAGCTCCGCTCCCATATCTTCTAACATGCGCAGATTCTCGCGATAGTAGAAAGAAAATGCCGCATCTCTTGCTACACCGATGCGATAACCGGACGGGAATTTGCAATCCTGTCTTACGTCAGCCGGCTTCTGTATCTGCAGCATCTCTGCCTGTGCCGCAATTTCAAAAATCCCATTGATATCGATCGTCTTCATAACAGCTTCCGCAACCGTTTCCACCCAGTCTCTCTGTTTCTGCATTTCGTCCGGTTGCAACAGCCCAAGATGTCTGGATGGCACTGCAAATGACGCATCTTCCGGCAGATATCCAAGCACCGGAATACCGCATTCCGTCTCAATTACCTGTTTGAGCCGGCTGTAAAACATCGGTGATACACGGTTTAAGATCACCCCTGCAATCCGGCTGTCCTTCTTATATTCCATAATTCCGCGGATCGTCGCCGCAAGCGTGACACTTGCGCCCTTCGCATCCACGATCAGAACGACCGGCGTCTTCGTAACCTTGCTTAATTCATAAGAGCTTGCCATCGTCGTTGTGCCGCCGACACCGTCGTAATATCCCATGACGCCTTCCATCACGCACATTTCTGCATCCCGCAGGTCACGCACCAAAATATGTCCAATCGCATCAGCCCCCGCGAAGAACGTATCCAGATTTCCGGTGTCGATTCCGAGCACCGTCCGGTGAAACATCGGATCGATATAATCCGGGCCACATTTATACGCCTGTACCTTTATATTCTGTTTTTTTAATGCTGCCAGCACACCACACGTCACGGTTGTTTTTCCGCTGCCACTCCGCATCGCTGCGAACATCACGCGTGGGATATTTACCTGGATATTATTCTTGTGTTCCATTGTTTCTCCCCGGTCGCTCCTGTGCATTTTCTATCCCATCGTCACAATCCACACCGGATTTTGTGCCTGCATCATATGATACGGACCAGCTGCGCGGCTGCGCGTCACCGCTATCTGTACCATATTAAAATCCACGTTACGCCACTTCGCTATATCTGCCAATGTAAGCATTTCTGCCTGCGTCTCCAATGTGACCGCAGTCAGAACAATGCGTGCGTTCGGATTTTTCGCATAGATCTGATCCATGATCTTGAACAGATTTCCGCCATTTCCTCCGATAAATACATGCGTTGGCGCAGGAAGCGACGGAATCACTTCTGACGCTTCCCCTTCGATAATCTCCATATTTCCCGCATGGAAGCGCCTGCGGTTCGCATACATCAGCTTCACTGCTTCCGGTTTTTTCTCGATTGCATACACTGTTCCACGCTCCGTCAGAAGTGCCAGTTCGATGGATACCGATCCTGTTCCGGCACCTATATCATAAATAACCGGCGTATAATCATTCGCCTGAAGCTTCGAGACCGCAACCATCCGCACTTCTTCCTTCGTCATCGGCACATTTCCACGGATGAACGCATTGTCCTTGATTCCCGGTGCCAGCCGTCTCGCCACCGGATATGGATTGATGAAGATTGCCACTGCCAGCTTGTCAAAGGTGTACGCACACAGATCCTTCGCATACCCCTTAATAATTTTCTCGTCCGGATATGACAGTCGTTCTCCGACAATGACCTGAATATCCTCCATCCCAACTTCCGTCAGCCGTCTGCAGATTGCCGCAACCTGATTTTCATCTCCAAGCAGCGTGCCGACCTTCGCATGGTGCCGCACCTTCGCCGGGATATTCGCATAGACGCCATGGTTACTGATAAGCTCTGCATCTTCCCATGTCTCACCCAGCCTGTCAAGTAAATATATCACCGAGGACAGTCCCGGAATATATTTGATCTGGTATTTGTAGCCTGCCTGATTCGTCTGTGCGATGCTTCCATCCTGACCTGCATCTGTACGATTCTCATTGCATAATACTTCAGAAAGCTTCTTCGCCCCGGAATAAAATCCAATATCCCCGGATACCAATACCGCAATGGTCTCTCCTTCATGACTCCGGATCAGTTCTGCTACTTCTTTGCCCCGATATTCATTATAAAATGTCTGCTCTACATCGCGTCCATCTTCTTCACAGAGGCTCTTCCAGATCGCAAGCATGCGGGGAGCGCCGATGCAGACGGTCGCATGTGCCAATGCCTGCACAGCCTCCCTGGTCAGGCAATCCGCATTTCCCGGTCCCATGCCGATCAAATATACGATTGTTTTTTCGTTATTCCCCATAATTTTGATTCTCCTTTCTGCCTCTTATCCTATCAGACAAATAAAATCCTGTCGTATATTTTCTATCAAATTTTAAAATATAAATACAGCCACCGCGAATTCAGATTATGTGTACATTTCTATCCCGTCTAACTGTGCCTCTGTTCCTACCTGGTTCAGATTATGCATCTGCTTTCTCCCGCAAATATTCTTCTGTCTGCGCGAGTGACATCACCGGTTCTACCTGCTCCTTCGGACGCCCGATCACGACAAGCTGCACGCCTGCGGCAAGCGCGGCCTCACATTTTTCATCATAGCCGCCATTCTTCCCACTTGCCTTTGTCACCATGAAATCCGCATCTGCATAACGCAAGGTTGCCAGATTCATCTCCAGATCAAAAGGTCCCTGCATACAGATCAGATGTTTCCCAGTAAATCCCAGCTCCGTACATGCCTCTACCACCGACCGGGTCGGAAGCACACGCGCCGTACAGCGCGATCCATAGTCCGGAATCTGCGTATACAAATGAAGCTCCTTACTGCCTGTTGTGATCAGAATATTTCCTGTCACACCCTTTAGATAATCTACCGCCGCCTGTATGTCCCCGACATAGATGCTATCCGATGTTTCATCGGTATACCGCTTCCCGTCCGCGTCACCAATATGTGTGCCGCTCATCTGCATGTCCGGATCTGCATTCTCCTGTTCTTCCTGCATGTCCCGCCGCACGCGGACATATGGGACGCCCACAACCTTACAAGCCTGATAGATATTCTGTGTCACAAGCACTGCATACGGATGTGTCGCGTCCACACAGATATCTGCCTGTACTGCCTGCAGGAATTCCTGCATATCTGCCTGCTCCAGCCGTCCGACATGCACTTTGAGTGCATCATCCTCCGGCAGCACCTGCGCTCCATACTCTGATGCTACGCAGACATGGACTTGTATATTTTGCATTTTTTGCTGCTTGTTTAATTGTATCAGATACCCGGCGAGCTGCCGCCCCTCCGTTGTACCTCCAAATATGACTACTTTCATATGTTATCTCTTCTATATCCGCGTGGTGTCACCATCGCATCACCGACTTTTCGTGTCCGGGAATTGCCGACAAATACTGTCGTGAACATATCAACCTGCGTTTCTGCCAGCTCGTTCAATGTCAGGATTTGCTGTTCTTCGCCGTCGCGCCCGATATTCCGGGTGATTCCACAGATTGTCTCCCCGGATTTTTTCTGCAAGAGGATCCGACATGCTTTCTGCAAGTAATCATGCCGCTTATGGCTGGACGGATTATACAGGCAGATTGCGAAATCTCCCTCAGCCGCTGCCGCAAGACGATGCTCGATCAACTCCCACGGTGTCAACAGATCACTCAGGCTAATCACAGCAAAATCATGACCAAGCGGTGCCCCAAGCAAGGCTGCCCCGGAAAGCGCAGCCGTTACCCCCGGAATCACATGGACATCCACCTCTGGAAATTCTACTGCCAGTTCCAGCGTGATTCCTGCCATGCCATACACGCCTGCATCACCACTGCACACAAGCGCTGTCTTCTTCCCACTCGCTGCGGTTCCCAGCGCCAACCGACATCGTTCCACCTCCTGCCGCATACCATTCACCAGATATTCCTTGTCCGGATAGTATGGTTTCAGGAGTTCGATGTATACCTTATATCCGGCAATCACCTCACAGGCTTCCACGACATCGATTGCTTCCTGTGTCATCTTCTGTCTTGCACCGGGTCCAAGCCCGACAATATATAATTCCTTCCTACTCTCTGCGCTCATGTTTCTCTCCATTGTTGCTCTATTGTCTTGTTTTTTATGTTCTTCCGGGATCGTATTGCTCTTCACTTTCTTGTTTCAGCTTCCGGTTTTGGGTTTTTTCGCTTGTTTTTCGGCTTTCAAACACACTTCGTGGGTTTTTCTGCTTGTTTTTCACTCGCTACACATATACGCCAGCGCAACCGTCACGCCCCCATACGCTTGCTTGCGAAGAAGCAATTCTCCATGCTTTGCCTGCCTGCCTAGTAACTGCTCTCCCTGATTCGTGGCATGCTCGCTTGCATACTTCACGGCACTACGCTCACAGACATTATCCACGCCGGTCACGCCAGACACAAATTCTGATGCCGAATATGTCCCCGGCACCGCCTGCAATTCTTCTGCTGCGTATGTCTTAAACGGCACATTCCGTGTCTCACAGAATTCAAGCAATCCCGCTTCTTTCTTCTTCAGATCGATACTTACCACCGCACATAATGCTTCCATCCGCAAGCCTGTTTTCGCAAATGCATCCTGCACCGCATGCTCGATTTTATCCACCGGTGTCCCTTTCTTACAACCGACGCCAGCTACAATACAACGTGGAATAAGTTGTAACGTTTGCGCATCCACAGAAACATCTTTTGGAGTTATAATAACCTGATGCGAACCTATCTGCAACCTTTGAACATTGATTCTGTTCCCGCATCCATCAACTCTGTTCTTGCATCCATCGATTCCATTCTCACATCCATCAACTTCATTCTTGCATCCATCATTTTCTATCTTACCCACATCAATACCGGTTGATTTCTGTTCCTTACGTATCTCACATGCGCGCTTCTCTTCTCCCTGTGTCACCGCAGGTTCCTCTATCCACACAGGCTCCGCCCCGGTCGCCAGCACCTCCGCGCTGATTGCCTTCGCCTTCGTCCAGTCCGTCACTACTAAATTATGTTCCCGCGCATAATCATCAATGGAGAACCGGCCTTCCACATCCGTCGCAGTCGTGATAACCGGTGTTGCCCACATCACATCCGCCAGCATCTGCGTGAGCACATTTGCGCCACCGGCATGTCCACTCACTAACGATATCACATGCTTCCCGCATTCATCCATGCACACAATGGCCGGATCTTTAGATTTATGTGTCAGATGCTCCGCCACACTCCGCACCGCAATTCCGCTTGCTGTCACGAACACAATGGCATCCACCTGCTCAAAATATGTATCAACACACGCCTTTACCGTTTCCCGCATTGAAACCTCTGGAAGCGCTTCGCATTTTACCTTCGTGATAATTTCTGCACCGGAAATGTTTTCCAGCTTCTTCGCCAGCTTCTGCATCGTTGCATACCCGCGCACACTGCATGTAATGAGCAGTACCCGTCGGATTCCTGCCGGAAACGCAATCTCCGTTGCACCGCGATACTCTGTCGCAAATGCCGCGTCATAAAGCCGGGATTTCTCATAGACACTTCCAAGTGCCGGAGATACGATAATGAGTGCCGTCTTCGTAATCCCTGCGGCTTCCATATCTTCCGGAAGCTTAGCCAGTGTCGTGCGGATAATCTTCTCTTCCGGCCAGGTAGCCTTATACACGACAGCAACCGGCGTGTCCTCCGCGTATCCACCAAGCAGCAAATCCTGCCGCACCTTTCGGGCAAGCCCGGATGAGAGATACAACACCAGACTGGCATGGTGTGCAGCCAGACTTCGCAGATTTTCCTTCTCCGGCACAGGGGTTTTCCCTTCCGCTCTTGTCAGAATCAAGGTCTGCGTCACATCCGGCAATGTATACTCACACGCCAGCGACGCCGCGGCACCGAACACCGCACTCACTCCCGGACACACATCATATGTGATTCCATATTCATCCAGCAGATCCATCTGCTCGCGGATTGCACCATACACAGACGGATCACCCGTATGCAGACGCACCGTCCCTTTGCCTGCCGCCTCTGCTTCCCGCATTACAGACACGACATCTTCAAGCGTCATATGCGCGCTATTGTAAATTTCGCAATCTGCCTTCGCATACGAAAGCAGCTCCGGATTTACAAGCGAACCTGCATAGATGATCACATCCGCTTCCTTGATTCGATTCATGCCCCGCACGGTAATCAGATCACACGCGCCGGGTCCCGCTCCTACGAAATGTACCATTTATCTTCTTCCTTTATCTATTATAATCTATCCTATTTTTGCTCAATAAAATTTCACTCGTCACACCCGCATATATTTCTCATCCTGTGTTCTATATCCCAGGTTTATCCACGCATCCATCTTACCCTCACAGTTCACATTCTGTGTTCAATATCCTGTAATCATTCTCACATCTGCAGCTTTCCGCGAAATACATCCAACACTGCTGTATCCGCTGTCTGTCCCAGATATCCGTACTTCTCGGAAAATACAATCACTCCAAACCGCATCGCATCCCCAATCCTGCCAGCCACATGTTTCTCGATTGCCGCAAGGATACTCTGCATCACAGCTTCCCGCAAGCCTTCTCGTTCCACAACATCCAACATCCGGTCGGTATTGATACAGTTATAAATTTCCTGTACCACATCCGCTCCTGCACCTGCCATCGCCGCATGCACCGCAAATATCTCTCCGCGTCCATCCGCGACCTTAGAATGCGTGTTGAAGATACCTGCCGCCAGCTTTACCAGCTTTCCGATATTTCCAACCAACAGGAAATCTTTCATGCAATACGAGATTGCAAGGTCGATCGTATCGCCGATATAATTGCTCGACTTGACACTCTTTGCAAGATCAAGCCCCAGATATTCAGATGCGTATGCCTGTCCGTAGTTTCCGGGTGTCACTAACACTTTCTCCTCGCCAACCGCATGTAACTGTCGGATTTCTGTCTCGATTGTCGCCACAATTGCCTGTTCGCTCATCGGCTCTAGGATTCCGCTTGTTCCAAGTATCGAAAGTCCACCCTCGATACCAAGCTTCGGATTAAATGTACGCTTCGCCAGAGTCTCTCCCTCCGGCATCCATACCGTGATGTGCAATGGCTCACAGACATTTGCTTTCTCACATACATCTGCCACAGCCGCAAATATCATCTGCCGCGGCACACGGTTGATGGCCGCTTGTCCGACCGCCTGCTCCAGGCCTTCTTTCGTGACACGCCCGATTCCGATTCCTCCATCCAGCGTCAGATACGGAAATGATTCGCTGGTAAATGCACAGGACCTGTCTTGGCTTCCATGGTTGTTGCACCGAAGTCCCATTTCCACGCGTCCACTGGACTTCTTGCTTCCCCTTATTCCCACACTTCCATCCAGTTCCGCACTTCCATCTGTCTGCTCACGCACACGCTGCTTCGCATACGCCACTGTCACGCACACATCCGTGCCATTCGTCACATCCGGATCATCGCCGCTATCCTTTACTACCTTATAGCTCGCTTTCCGGCTGTCTGATTCAAGCAGATACACCGGAACGGAAACCATCATCCCCTTCGGTGTGCGCAAGGTTACCGCATGGCTTTCTACGCCAAGCAGAAGCTGCATCGCAGCTGCCTGTGCCGCCGCTGCACTACACGTTCCTGTCGTGATGCCCAGCCGGAGCTTTTTTTGATTTTTGATTACATACTCTTCCATACGCATTTCCAATCTGTAAAATCTTCTTTATTTATACCATTTCATACGGAAATTGTAAATTTATTTCCGTTCCCGCCATGCACCTCTATTTCCAATCTGGGTTTTTCTGTTTTCTTTCTTCCTCCTACGCCCACCGCATGGGTTTTTCCGGTCTTATATTCTCTTCCGCACCCACTCCCCGCCACATTTCTCCACCTCCCGCTTCCAATCTGGGTTTTTCTGCTTACTTTCTTCCCCCTACACCCACCGCGTGGGTTTTTCCGGTCTTATATTCTCTTCCTCACCCACTCCTCGGCACATTTCTCCATCTCCCGCTTCCAATCTGGGTTTTTCTGCTTACTTTCTTCCTCCTACACCCACCGCATGGGGTTTTCCGGTCTTATATTCTCTTCCGCACCCACTTCACTATACCACATGATTTGCTTCCAAAAAAAGAGCAAGACTTTCATCCTGCTCCCATGTGAATTACACAATTAACTATTTTTCTTTTCTTCTTCGGATCATGCCTGTGATACCGACGCCCGCGCCAAGCATGAGCGTAATCATAATCGCTATCGGATATGCATCTCCGGTGGAAACCGCTTTATCCGTTTTCTTGTCTGCCTCTGTTGTCTTCGGGGCACCTGCCTGTGTAGTTGCTCCATCCGGCTGTTCCACGAATGTCTGCTGTGTGGTTGCCTGCTCACCTGTTGTTGTCGATTCTTCTGTCGTCGTCTGCTCGCCTGTTGTGGATGGAGCCACACCCTTTGCAACAACCACCTTGGTAGATGGCGATGCATAGTAATTGTTTGTTTCCTTATATCTTACGTAATAATCACCATCCGGAAGGTTCTCTAAAAGCTGTGTATTCGCATCAATCCATGTGTGGTTATCCACGCTATATTCCATCTTCACAGAGAGATTTGCTATCTTACCATCATTCTTTCCATCAATTGTTTCTGCAGTCGCAGCCAATCCGGTCGGTGCTGCCTGCGGAGCCTTTTGAATTGTAAAGAATATAGTTTTTGTTCCATAGTAGGCGCTGTCGACATCATTTCCCGTCAATGTGATTTTTGCCTGTGTTCCGGCATTCGTATTCTCAGAATAAGACGTTGAGAAATCTACATTTGCTTCCAATTCTTCTGTTCCATATTTAACCGTGAATGTCGGTTTCTTTGCATTGCCATCATAAACAATCGAGCTCGCGTCTACTGTTACATCCGCATCTGCAATATTCTTGTAGCAGAGAACCAGATTCTGAAGCGGCTGTTGTGTATTTTTATCCACAACCATCAGCCCATTATACACTTGTGGGTCATATGGATTTATCTGTTCCAGGATTTCACTTCCCTTTGGAAGCAGATTTTTGATTGAATACAACGTATATTCTTTCAGATCCTTTGTTGCATCTTTTCTGATCGAATATCCTGTTTCCAACCCTTGCGGCACCCCTGACAATTCAATTCTCGAATTTTTATCTCCAAAGGTTATCTTCTGTGTTTTAAAATCTGGAGGAATATAAGTGTTTGAATCTGGTGCTATTTTTACCTGACTTCCGTTTGTTACTACAATTCCATCCAAAGTAGCCCATTGCAGGCTAAGCGTCGATAAATTAACATTATCCAAGGTAAGCAAAGACTCATTTCCAAGGTTTGCCGTCCGCAACGATTTAACTATCAGAGTACCATTTTTTATTGTGGTCTTAGACATATTATCAAAACCGTCAATATTTAATTCATGGTTACATAAATCAATGTTTATCTCCTTGTAACTAGAATATGAATAACCAATCAAATATAATGTTTGATCCTTATAATCCCGCAATATTTGAATTGTATCTGTTGCATTTCTGTTTTGCGGTTCAAATGCCTGAACTAATGATGTATATGTATTTTTTACAGTTCCATTCGCATCCACGATTGCCGCTACCGGTGCCTGATAACCACACGCGATACAAGTTCCTGTACCATCCATTCTCGTATGTGGACAAGTTGCCGTTGGAGTCGCGCTTCCATTGGACATATAGGTTGTATTACTTCCGTTTTTCATAACAATGACATCTGAACTTGTAATCGTTCCGCCAACAAAATTGTTTGTAGAAGAAGTTGCTCTTTCCATCTTTGTAAGCTTTGGTGTGGATAACGCAAGATTGCCTGTTACCATTGGTACTGCACCTATTTGTTTTACCTTTATCTCGTCCTCAGCACTCTTTAAGACCGCATTTCCTGATATAGTAATACCGCTTCCACCATTTTGGATATCAATTTTACTTTTTGCCTGAATATCTGTATTTCCTATCAAGCTTCCGCCATTTATTGCACTTCCACTCACAAACACGTCCCCATTTGAAGCTCTTACAGTCAAATCTCCACTGACTACAGATGTATTTCCTGATGTGCTTAACGTCACATTCCCTTCTGTCGACTCAATATTTGCAGTTCCATTAACAGCCTGTAGAGATGCCTTGATCGTTACATCATTTTTTGCAGTCACATTCAAATTCCCATTTACTCCAAGGCTGCTTCCTGTTCCGGAATTATGAATTAACACACTACCATTTGGTGCTTTCAGCGTAAATACAGCTGTCGGTGTGTTTGTCAAAAACAACGGCTGGTTAAACGCTGCCTGAAATTCCAGATTTCCGCTTGTCGCCGTAATTTCTGCATTTCCAGTCGTTGTAATTGTCGGATTGTTGCTTAGTATTACCGAAGCCCCTTCTAATACTAAACTTCCTGTACTAATAGCATAGGAATTACTGCTCAACGATGATGCCGGTGATTCAATTACAATTGTACCAGTTGTACGGAGCTGCAGGCTATTCAACCCATTTACCGGAGTGGTCACCGGAGACCCAAACGTAATATTGCCCGTATAATCATCTGTTATAATACTCCCCGCTCCGGATAAATTTCCATAAAATGTTAAATTCAGGTTTCCATCTCCCTTCATTGTCAGCGTACCCACAGATACCTGCATTCCACCATACAATGTCCCGGTTACCGAACCATATATTGTCAATACACCATCCTGATATTGCATGTAATCAGAAATCGAGGACACATCAGAACATGGAACAAAATTTCCTGAACTATCAAAATAATAATAACCATTTGCCAGTACGGTTGATCCCATGGTAACACTTACATCTGCAGCTTCCGCATCCTTTCCATCCATCAAACCAAACACAATCGTTACCATCATAATCGCCACCAGTAATAGAAACGACAATCTTCCTTTTTGTTTCATACCTCTCTCCCTTTCCTCTTTATATCCTTTTTACATTTTTTACATTCTTTTTTATTACCATGTGCCACGTTCGCCGTCAACCCATCTGGGATGAAATGCCATTTTCTGGGATGAAATGTTGCAGATGCACATGGAAACTGCCGTCAAACTATGTTAAAATCTGTATAAATAAGTTAAAAATCGTAAATTGAGAAATAGGGGGATATCCATGCATATCGCAGTTGTCGATGACGATCCAAGAGAATTACAGATACTGAAGCAGACGATTCAGGACTATAGCCGCGCACACGATATCGCTGTCGTATGCGATTCCTACACTGCCTGCGCGGACTTTCTTGCTGCCTGTCCGGATACAACTTATGCATTTGTAATCTTTGATATCTATCTGCAGGATGTAACCGGCATTGATCTTGCTGTTTCCTTCCGCAAGGTAGCACCGCGGACACCGGTTATTTTTCTCACAAGCAGTCCGGAACACCGTGCTGATGCATTTCGTGTGCATGCCTTTGACTATCTGGAAAAGCCTGTCACGCCCGACATGATTGCCCGGCTGTTCGATGAGCTTGCTGTCACGCAGGAGAATTTCGCCGATGATACACCTGCGCTCCAGATCACGATTGACCGGAAAACCATCCCGGTTCTTTATTCCGACATCAGTTATATTACATCGGACTCGAATTACCTGCTTTTGCACGGGCGCGATACATACCGGTTCCGTATGCCATTTCGGGAAGCGGAATCAATCTTAACACAGGATACCCGTTTCCGTACGATCAACCGCGGGGTGCTTGTAAACTTCGATGCCGTCACACAGATGGAGGGTACTACGTGTACGATGGCAGATGGCACGCTCTTTACTATCCACCGGAAAAATGCATCTGCGATTACGCAGGCATATATCGCGCACCAGTTTGACCGCCGCACACGGGCATTATCCAAAGGAGGTATCCTATGAAGCTTTTCGACTTTTTCTTCCGCGCTGCCGAATATGGTGTTATCCTGCCCGGTGCCTTTCTATGTCTGATTCCGGTCGCAGACTGGCTTGTTATCCCGCCAAGGAAGCTGTACCCGGTGCTGGTTCCTGTCCTGGTCGCCATCTGTTTCCTGTTATCGTGGCTGGATACGATGGGCGATTATTATACGAACCTGTTCTTTTTCCCGTTGCTCGGTGTCTGTCTGATCGCATATTTTCTGATGGTGCGGCTGGAGAAGCTGAAGCTTGTGTATATGTTTGTATGCACAACCGCTGCGCTTTCCTTCGGCTGTATCCTGAACTACTATGTCATCGCACAGCTTGTTCCGGATTCCAACATTGACGACAACTCCATCCCGGGGCTTATTCTGCAGTACACAGTCAGCCTGGTCACAATGGGCATCCTGCTTGCCATGCGCAAGAAATTCCGATGGCTCTTTGAGAACTTCAACGCCCCTTCCTTCTGGCGGATTGCATGGCTGATGCCCGCCGTTATCACCTTCTGCAACATCTACATGATTCCGATTGATTATGCCAACATCCGGGTCGGCAGAGTTTTTCAGATTGCAATGGTGATCGAAGGTGTGCTGTTTTTGTTCTTCCTGCTGTTTCAGTTTCTGCTCTACACAATTGCGGTTACATCTGCCGAGAAGATCGAAGCATCAACCACTGCCCTGATGTATCAGCTGCAGGCAGATCAATATGAAAAAATGCAGACCTATCTGGATGAAACGCGGCGGATCCGTCATGATTTCAAACACACGATTGCCGTCTTAAATGAGCTTTCCCAGACCGGACAATTCGACAAACTAAGCGACTATATCTCGAACTATTCATCCGAGATTGCAAATGTACAGGCACCGATCGTCTATTGCGAAAACCCTGTTGTAAATGCCACAATCAACTACTATATTGAGCTTGCCAAAAGCTATGGCATACAGACGAAGCTTCTCGTGACACTCCCGGCAGAGCTGTCCATCTCGGATATTGATTTATGCCTGATCTTCGGAAATCTGCTGGAAAATGCGGTCACTGCCTGCAGACAGGTAAAACAAGCTTCCCGCTTTATCCGGCTGTCGGCAGACCTAAGCACTCCCGGCTGCCTGTACATCACGATGGTCAACAGCTTCTCCGGTGAAGTCCACAAGCAAAACGGGAAATATATGTCGACAAAAAAGAAAAAAAGCGGCATCGGTCTGACTTCGATACAGGCAACCACGCAAAAGCATCAGGGGTCATGCAGCTTTTATACAGAAGCAGATACATTTATTTCCAATGTCATGTTGAAGCTACAGACTGGCTCACCAGATAATGACAGTATCCGGCAAGCCGGATCGGTTCATACTAGATAGAAAAACAAGGATGGAACACTCTATGAATATCGCAGTTATTTTTACCGGCGGAACCATCGGTTCCACCATACAAGACCAATATGTATCCACAGACGCACAGGCACCGTACCATCTGCTTTCGATGTACGGGCAAAGCAGGAACTCATGCTTGTCAAAGGAAGCTGTAGATTTTACCACGTATGCCCCCTACACAACCTTGAGCGAATACTTAGATGGCTCCCATCTGAACAGGCTCATTGCATGCATTCGGAACGTACTTGTCACAGACACAGACGGCATCATCGTCACACACGGCACCGACACGCTGCCTTATACAGCAGCGGCACTTGGCATGATTTTCGCCTATGCGAAAGTTCCGATCATTCTCGTATCCAGCAACTATATCCTGGATGATACGCGTGCAAATGGACTCGTGAATTTCTCCGCTGCCGTTGATTATATCCGCGACTGGCAAACCGTATATCCGGCACCTGCCGATCACAAGACAGCCTCCATTCCTACACCGGTGTTTCAGCCGCTTCCAACCGCCGTCGGTATCTCCTACTGCAACACCGGAAGTACGCCGAAGATCTACAATGCGCTCGGTATCTACAACCATTATCCATTTGACGATAGCTTGTACGAACGTCCATATAACGAATATGCGTATGCCGTTGCATCGGTTCTAGAGGAATTTTCCGGTCAATGTCAGACAGTATCTGCAAATCAAAGCACGGACGATACTGCAACGGGTTCCCAAAATACTGTGGCAGCGACAGATTCATATGCATACTTCGATACCGCCAGCCCGGTCTGCTTCTTCCAGTCCATGCCGGGCATGCAGTACCATCTGCCGGATGATGCACGCGCTGTATTAATCCACGCCTACCACTCCGGTACGATTAACACGAAGAATCCATCCCTGCTTGCTCTCACCGAACGGGCGGCCCAAAAAAAGATTCCAGTCTACCTGACCGGAATCTCCACGGAATCCACGGATTACGACAGTAAGGCAGTGTATGAGTCACTTGGAATTATCCCGCTTCCGGAATACAGCCCGCTTGTCGCGTATATGTATCTGTGGTACAAATACAGCCGGGGAGACTAAACTATTCTCACCGTCATTGTTACTGCAGATATAATCCACCGTATTAGATTTATTTACTGAAAAAAAGTGTACGTCTTCATAACAACGTACACTTTTTATTATACAGATTCCGTTATCTTCCCTGCATGAATTCCCGCAGCTTCTGAAGATTCACTTCCATCTGACCGTAACCGTTCTGATAGAATGCTTCCTGCTTTTCTTTATCCTGTTCGAACTTGCTGATACTGTCTAACTCCGGACGAAGCACCAGAAGCTTTCCTTCCTTCTCGTAGCGGTCAATCCGGTCTAACTGCTTCGCGTACATCTCTCTCCTGCGCATCAGTGTATCATAGAACGCCGGATACTTCTTCTTATATGTCCGCATCAGTACACGCATCTTCCCATAGTTTGTCGGTGCTTCTTCCGGTTTTCTGGTCAGTATACAGACTACCCGGTCGCATCCAACCGTAAATGCCCGCTTCACCGGAATCGAATCTGCCAGACTTCCATCCATATAGTGAAACCCATCTAACTCGACCGGATTACACAGTACCGGAACAGAACACGATGCCTTCACTGCTGTCAGCATACGCTTCTCATCGTCTGTCTTCGCGATATATTCCGCTTTTCCGGTCTCACAGTTTGTCACCACAAGCTCCACTTCCGATGGGGACGCAAGGAATTTCTCAAAATCAAATGGGTACTGCTTGTGCGAAAACTCCATCACCATACGGTCTAAATCAAGCATCTTTTTGCTTTTGCGCATCTGTTTGACGCCATAATATGCATTTTCACCGCTTGCGGTAATTGTCCATTTGGTACGGCCTTTTTGCCCTGCCAGATAATTAACCGCGTTTCCAGCGCCGGCAGATACTCCTACCACATAATCAAATACTATCTGATTATCCATCAGGCAGTCCAATGCTCCTGCGGTAAAAAGCCCGCGGAACGCACCGCCCTCTAATACAATACCTGTCTTCACGTTTTTCATCTCCTCGGATCTGCTTCCTTTAATTCGTCCAGCTTCTCCTGTATTCTCTTCTTCACCAACTCACATACATCCGGTTTCCGCAGCTTCCCATATTCTTCATAAGGAATCTGTGGAAGAAAATGCACCTGTGTCCGGACCCTCTCGAAGGTGTTCGTATCCATCGACCGCCACGAATCGTAGATCACAACCGGTACGATCGGTGTCTTTGATTTTAATGAACACGCAAAACACCCGGACTTAAATTCCTGTAACTCATTTTTATTATCGGTGTAACCACCCTCCGGGAAAATCAAATATGGTTTTCCTTCCTTCACACGTTCGGAAATCGTCTTCAACGCCCCGATCTGCTGTTTCGGATCCTCAAACGATATCGTGGTTCCCTCCACCAGACCACATACCTGTCTTGCAACCAGACGGTCTGCGGATTTCTCTTCCCACAACATCGCACACGGCTTTGGATGTGCCAGCATGATCCCAAGTGCATCGTATTTGCCCTGATGGTTCGCATACATGATATAACCGCCATCCTGTGGCAGATTCTCCCTGCCATATACATCGGTTTTCGTACGGGCACGCCTGCGCATATGATTCTCGATTTTCATCGCATATGCATACCGTTGCTGTTCTGTGTATTTTTCTTTGTGTTTTATCATATAATTCGCACGCGGAATATGCGTGGCAACGAACAACGGACTCGTTGCAACAACGAATTTAAATCTCAAATTTTTCAATCTGTCTCAACCCTTATCTCCCCATGCCATCCTGCATAATTCTGTGTCTGCATGCAAACCGGAGCTATCACAACATCTTCTTTTTTCGCAGCACAATTGTCACAACAATGCAGATGACAAGCGTCAGCACACATATAATCATAAATCCCCATGGTTCCTTTGAAAATGGCATACCCTTGCCATTTACATTCATACCATATAATCCCGATATAATCGTCGGTATGGACATGACGATTGTAATCGCAGCAAGCAGCTTCATGATGTTGTTCAGACGGTTATCGATCACGGTTGACATCAGCTCCCGTGTACCCTTTAAGATATCCCGGTAGATCTGTGTCATCTCTATCGCCTGCAGATTCTCGACGATCACATCATCCAGCAATTCCTGATCCTCCGGGAATTTCCGGATTCCGCTATACCGTGTCAGACGGTCTACAACCATCCGGTTCGCACGTAACGATGTATCAAAATACACCAGGTTGGATTCCATCTCATGCAGGTTGACGATATCGGCATCCTCCGTTGCGCCTCCCATACGTTCCTCCATCTCAAGTCTGCGCCGGTCAATAATCCGAAGATACGACTGATATAACATGCTCGTCCGGTACATAATCTGATAAGTAAAACGCACCTGCTTCTTCGTTGTAAAATCCCGTATATTATTGACAATAAAATGCTTGAGCACCGGTGTCTCCGCCGAACACACCGTGATAATTGCATCGTCCGTCCATACAACCCCCAGCGGGATGGTTGTATATGCCTCCTGATTGTGTCGGATCTCAACCGAAGGAATATCAAATAATATCAAAACATAATCATCGTTGACATCCACACGAGATGACTCCTCATCATCGAGTGCAGCCCGGATATCTGCGAGATCTACATTATATCTTCTTGCAATCTCAAGACTCTCGTCCTGCGTTGGCGCTGTCAGATTGATCCATGTACCTGGCATAAACTCATCAATCTGTCTGAATTTTCCATTCTCTGTAATGTACTTACTGATCATATCCTTCTCGCCTCATTGTCTCCCTTTTTCATGGCAAAAGCCTCACTGTCACATATTTTATCACGACTTTTCCCATTCGGAAACCCCTAAATATATTTCTTTAAATAAATATTCACTCTGCCTTTTCGCGTCTCACTTCCGGCACCGCAATACCGGAACTTTCCGTACCCGCGGACCGAGAAACTATCGCCATCTTTTAAGACCAGACTGTTGCGCTCCTCGATTCTGCCATTCCGTGTAACTTTCTTCGACCGGAACATATCCAGCGTCTCGTTGCGGGAGCATTTCGTGACGGCTGCAACGATGGCATCAAACCTCGGTGCACTGACGATCACGTGTATATCCTCAAGTACAGGCTTCAGATCCTCGATTTCACCCTCCACGAGAGAGGTTTTCACGTTCGTATGTTTTATCTTTGTCAGTTGCTCCATAATATATGCAGCGATATTCTCCTGACAGAAAATATATGCCCGCTTTCCATCCTTTACCAGAATGTCTCCGAGCACAGACCGTTCAATCCCCAGATTCATAAGCGCGCCGAGAAAATCGCGATGGCTCAGATCTTCAGCGAATTTGTCCAGCAATGGTTCTACCAGAATAATCGAGATGGGAAACACTCCCGCATACCCAAACAATTCTTCCGAACCAAACTGCACCATCTGCCGTTCGCACTCCGGCGTTCCGCCGAAGCAGATCATCCCCACGAAGGAGAAATCCGCCTGCTTCTCATAGACCACCGCAAGCTCTGCAGGTGTCAGGAATCCGGTGTATGTATAAATATTTTGCCTGTATGCGCGCTTCGCCAGGTCCTGCAAACGCGCAATCAATACCTGTTCTTCATTCATAATTCTATCTTACCTGTCACCACGCCAAAACATGATGACCTGTACGCAACATCCACATCGCTCATTTGCAATCGTTCTGTCACGTTCGACTAGCCAAGAATCGCCTTATCGTTCGCAAATTCCTCGCCGCTTGCCTCTTCAAACTTGTGAAGCAGATCTGCAACCGTCAGCTTCTTCTTCTCTTCACCACGGATATCGAGAATGATATTGCCATCCATCATCATGATCAGACGGTTTCCGTGTGCGATTGCATCCTTCATATTATGTGTGATCATCAACGTGGTCAGATTATCGCGGTTGACGATCATATCGGTCGTCTGCAACACCTTCGCCGCAGTCTTTGGATCAAGAGCGGCTGTGTGCTCATCGAGGAGCAGGAGCTTCGGCTTCTTCAAGGTTGCCATGAGCAGTGTGAGTGCCTGTCTCTGACCACCGGACAGAAGTCCTACCTTCGATGTCATGCGATCTTCCAAACCAAGTCCCAGTGTAGCCAGCATCTCACGATACTTTGCATGCTCCTTCTTCGTGATTCCGGCTTTCAAAGTACGGCTGTCTCCCCGGCGGAGTGCCAGTGCCAGATTCTCCTGAATCTCCATTGTCGCTGCTGTTCCGGTCATTGGATCCTGGAACACACGACCGAGATATTTGGCACGCTTATATTCCGGAAGCTTTGTTACATCGGCATCCCCAATCAGAATCTGTCCCTGATCGACCGGCCATACACCTGCGATTGCATTTAACATCGTAGACTTACCGGCTCCGTTTCCACCGATGACAGTTACAAAATCACCATCCTCCAGTGTCAGATTCAGTCCTCTTAACGCCATTTTCTCATTGACCGTTCCCGCATTGAAGGTCTTATAAATATTCTTCAGCTCTAACATAGTATTTACGCCTCCTTCTTCTCTGCGGTTGCCGCAAGCTTCTTACCCTTGTTGAAATGCTTTCCCTTCCAGTAAGGCACTGCAAGGAATACCGCTACGATCAAAGCCTGGAACAGCTTCAACAGGTCTGTGTCGACGCCGAGCCAGATAACGATCTGCAGCACGATGAAGTAGATTACACCACCGATTCCGACCGACAGAAGCTTCAATGCGAAGTTCTTGAAGATACGGCTGAATATTGCCTCTCCGATGATAACCGATGCCAGACCGATGACGATCGCGCCTTTACCCATATTGATATCCGCAAATCCCTGATACTGTCCGAGACAAGCAGATGAAAATGCAACCAAACCATTTGAGATCATCAGACCGAGAACCTTGTTGAAGTTCGTGTTGATGCCCTGCGCACGTGCCATGTTCTCGTTACAACCCGTTGCACGAAGCGAGCTTCCAAGCTCTGTACCGAAGAACCAGTACAAAATTCCGATGACAACAATCATAAATATAAACACAACAAAGATAGAATTCTTATAGAATGCAACTCTCTTTATGTAACGCAGAGAAACTACCAGATCGTATTTGTCGACATTGATCGGCTGGTTTGCCTTTCCCATGATCTTCAGGTTCACACCCCACAGACCAAGCTGTGTCAGAATACCTGCTAAGATCGCTGGGATTCCCATCGTCGTATGGAACAAACCTGTTACAAGTCCCACGAGCATACCGGCAAGTGTCGCGATTGCCATCGCGGCTGCTACATGGTATCCCTTCTGCATCAACATAATACATACGGCTGCACCGGTACACATCGTTCCATCAACAGACAAATCGGCGATGTCCAGAATCCGGAACGTGATGTACACGCCAATCGCCATAATGCCCCAGATCAGGCCCTGGGCAATCGCGCCCGGCATGGCATTGAATAAAGCACTTACATCCATTTCTTTCTCTCCTTTATATAACAAAAATCGGGTAGAAAAACTCTACCCGACTACTATACTATAATAATACAGCAAAAATCAAGTAAATACGCTTGTTTTCGCTATGCTTTTCCATTACTCGTTTGCGATTGCCTCGTAATCGTCCGGTACGGTTATACCAAGCTCATCACAGATATCCTTATTGTATTTCTTCGTAAACTGTGGTGCATACTCGATCGGCATCTCCTCGATCTTAGACTCACCCTTCAGGATCTTCGCTGCCATCTTACCTGTTGCAACACCTAAATCATAGTAGCTGATAGAAAGTGTAGCGACACCGCATCCCTTACAGATACCTTCCTCACCTGCAACAACCGGAGTCTTTGCCGGCATGCAGATATTCTTGATGATCTCTGTATTGGCTGCAACTGTGTTGTCCGTTGGAACATAGATCACATCACTTGCGTTCGCTGCAGATGTAGTAACTGTCGAAAGGTCATTGGAATCTGAGAATGAATAATACTCACATGTATATCCAAGCTTCTCCAAAGCTGCCTTTACCGTATCTACCTGATACTGTGAATTTGCCTCTGCGGAACAATAAAGAAGACCAACCTTCTTTGCATCCGGGAACAGCTCCTTGATCATATCTGCCTGGCTCTCCAGTGGTGCAAGATCTGATGTACCGGAAATATTTCTGCCAACTGTACCGTTGAAATCAGAAAGCTCGAGTGCAACACCATATTCTGTTACAGATGTACCAAGAATCGGAATCGTGTCTGTACCGGCTGCGGCTGCCTGTAATGCAGGCGTTGCATTCGCAAGGATCAGATCTACATCGCTGCTCACAAAACCGTTGATGATCGTTGCACATGTATTAGCATCACCCTGTGCGTTCTGCTCATCAAACTTGATTCCGTCTTCACCAAACTCTTCTACCAAAGCATCCTTAAAGCCCTTTGTTGCGGCATCGAGTGCCTCATGCTGTACTAACTGACAAATACCTACGGTATAAGTATCATCCTTCTTGCCGCCACAGGCGCAAAGGGAAAGTGTCATTGCAGCAACAGATGCTACAGCAAGGAATTTCTTGAATTTTTTCATACTTCTCATCCTCCTCATCGACATGGGGTGTCTTTGTCCCATCTCTATCTTTTCGTTTCTTTGTTTCTTTCGCACTAATATGTTAACGAGTTAACGGTTTAGTGCAATAAAGTATTTCAGTAACCGATTAAACCACGATTTTTTTTATTTGTCAATATTTTGTAACCTTTTTCCTCTGCCATGTGTATAATCTTTGAAAGGCCTTTTGAAACAAACGGAGGATATGCTATATGAGAATACCAATACGCATATTGATTGACGAGTATCAATCTCATTTATACAGGATTGCCTTCAACATATGCAAGAACAAGGAAGATGCCGAGGATATCGTACAGGACACATTTGTGCAATACCATATCGCAAACAAGGAATACGATGACGAGTCTCACATCCGCGCCTGGCTGATGCGGGTTACGATCAACAAATCCAGGAACACACTCCGGTCGTTCTGGCGAAAGCACCGGCAATCCCTGGAATCCTATATGGAAGAGTTGAATTTTCCGGATTCACAGAGTGAAGAATTATTTGAAGCGGTTATGAAACTTCCTGAAAAACAACGCACCGTAATTCATCTCTTTTATTATGAGGATTATTCCATCAAAGAAATCGCAGATATCCTGAAGCTTAGCGAGAGCAATGTCAAAACCCGCTTAACCCGCGGACGGGCTATGCTGAAGGAACACTTAAAGGAGGCTTGGAATGATGAACAATCATGAGAATTATAAAAAAGCATTTGACGCACTACAGACGGATGCCGAGATCCATTTAAACCGGACAGCCATCCGGCACAGCCGCACCACACGTGTTGTCCGGCACATATGCTATACTGCCGCATGTCTGGTAATGCTTTTTGCCGCATCGAACGGCATCTGTTACGCAGCGACCGGGAAATCTCTCGTGCACACAATCATTGTTATGGCAGATGGCTCGAATGTGGAGATCTCCGAGGACGACAACTCGGTTACATTTACCATTGAAAAAACAGGGGATCTTTCTTACACGACCGCCGAGAACGGACGTCTGTATCTGAATCTGAATGATGAGAAAACAGACATTACCGATCAGTGCAGCGACACAGACTATTTCCGGAAGGATTACACTGATTCCGAAGGAAATAAGCATGTGCTCATCGCAGGCGGAACCGTGGAAAGCTACGGCTGGGCAGAGTATATCTTCAATGCAGAGGGAAAATATATTTTCAACACGATGAATATCCCAACTGACGAGGCGAATCCGGATGAGACGCCTGTATGGTTTGCGAAAGCTGAAAAAGACCTTGGAGTTGACGCAGACACCCTGTTAGAGCAGGGCGGTTCCTACAAAATAGATGAAACCGGCATCGAACAGACCGAAACCGTGACAGAATCTGCACAATAATTGATTTTGTCGTTGCAACTACCCCCTGTATCCGCTATAATCAATACAGACTGTTGTGCAAAATATGCAAATTATCATGCATTTTTTGTACGAATTGATTAGCAGCAGGGGGTATTTTTTTATGATAGCAGAAAAAGAAGAAATCGAACGTCAGAAAATATTCGGTCGTGACCATTTCGTATACGAAGAGAATTCTTATTTTATCGATGTCAATGATGACTCTGAGCGTATGTGGTTCCAGAACCGGATTGGTGTACCAAACTATAAATGGTTTCAGGAAGGTACCGGTGACAAGCACTGGGTATTGTATAACCCGGTCTGCTTCATGCCAACCAAGAACTGGAACGGTAAAAAGATTCTGAAATTTAACTACCGGGAATTCAAAGGGGGACGGCTGGAGGTTCCGATCAATGCAAGCAGCTGCTGCGGTATGTTCTCCTGGGTAACGCTTCCGGAGGGCTTCCAGATCGGCGGACTGTTCAATACGCGTGGCATCAAGGATATGAACCTGATGTTCGCAGGCTGTGTTATGCCGAAGGGCTTCTCGCTCGGTGACCATTTCCACACGAAGGAAGTCGAAGATATGCGCTATATGTTCTACCAGAGTTCTGTATCCGAAGCGTTTGATTTCGGTAAGATCTTTGATACATCGCATGTCACAAATATGGAATACATGTTCTCCGAATGCCGTATTCCGGATGGTCTGAAATTTCCGGAACGGTTCCTGACTGCGCAGGTAACGAACATGGATCACATGTTCTACGAAAGTATATTCCTGGGCAAAGCGGATTTCGGCGACGGATTCGTCGTATCGCCGGGCACGAACACGAACGATATGTTCACGGACTGCATGTTCGGGGACGAGAAGATTGATAACAAGTATAATCAGGATTTCAACTACGTGAAGTCCAGATTAAGTTGACGGTTAACGGAATTTGCATGTACACTAACTAAAAAGAAACCACATGGATACATTCTACGCAGACGCGCTCCCGCTCGGTTCAGCACGTAGCGGTACTAAATTCGCGCTTCGCACTCATTAAGTGCCGACGTGCTTCAACGGTCTGCTTTAGAATTGTATCCATGTGGTTTCTTTATTTACTTTATTGGTTTATGCAAATTCCTTACGCTTTACCTCAACCTTGCAAAGCGAAAGAAACACACCTGTCAAATGCACAGATATCCCGATCGGATTCGAGTAATATACATATGTTTGGAACTTAGAAGTTCTTAATGTTCTGTTCATACTCAGCAATGTTTGAACACGATGTTCAAACAAGCCGCCACTGAGCCACGGATGGCGAATTGGCGGCGGTTGCGTTCGGTATTATGGTGTAAATCAGAACATTTAGAACTTCTTAGTTTCAATACATCGTATTTACTCGAACCGATACTGGATATATGCAGTTGATATGGTGTGTTTCGTTTATTTCACATATTTCCGGTAGAACGTATCGAGTTCGAGCGGCTTGTCGTAGTAGTAGCCCTGGATGCATTCGACGCCTGCGTTTCGTACGATGGAGAGTGCTTCCACTTTTTCGACACCTTCCGCACAGACAGCGATACCAACCTTCTTGCAATATGTAACGATGAATTCGATCAGCGCTTTGTCCTTCGGTTTCTCCGTGATGCTCCGCGTCATCGTGTGGTCGAGCTTCACCATGTCGGCAGGAATGTCTTTGAGCACGGTCAGTGACGCATAGCCGGTTCCAAAGTCGTCAAGCGCAATGCTGACACCCGCATCCTTGAACGTCTGCAGGACGTCCGATAGAAATGACGTCTGCTCCACGCGGCAGCTCTCCGTCAATTCCAGCATAACTGCATCATGTGGAAGCTGATAGTGATCGAGCCGTTCCACGACATAACCTAAGAGCTCCGGATCTTTGAACTGTACATAAGACACATTGATCTGCAGGCGTTTCAGTGGCAAATGCCCGATCTGTTCCCGCCATTCGGCAAGTGTCTGCAGCGACCGGTCGATCACCCATTTTCCAACCCGGATGATCTCCTTGGAATTCTCCAGAATCGGAATAAAATCCATCGGACTGATCACACCAAATTCCGGATGGGTAAAGCGGAGTAATACTTCCGCTGCATCGCAGACCTCACTCTTCGTCTCCACGATCGGCTGCATTACAATACGGAAGCCCTTACAGTCTTCCTCCACGCACTCCCGGATTGCATCCTTCAGGCGTGTCATATATTTCTTCTGTGCGAACAGCTCCTTGCTGTAGAATACAACATCATCGGTATTCGTCAGTTTTGCATGATCAAGGGCGTAGAACAGATTACTCTGAATCTGGTCCAAGAACTCCCCATCCTCCGGGAAGAACGCTGCCGCTGCCTTAATCCGCAGGTGTACCACCTGACCGGATACAACCAGATTCCGCATAAAGTTGTCTACGAATTTCTTGTATTCTACAATACGCTCCACACCTGCATCCTGCATGACAATCGCAAAATTCGCCCCGTCCATCCGGAATACATGGCAGTTGTGGCGCACACCCTCACGCAGCTTGTCTCCGATCAGGGCAAGTACCTTGTCTCCATAATCATAACTGTATTCTGCATTGATCCGCTTGAAGTTCTCCAGTCCGATCATAAGGATTCCTCCCCGCACGCGGTCATCCAGTAAACAGTTTAGCTCACTCCGGAACTGATGAACAGTCCACAAATTCGTAACTGCATCGATTTTTGTCTGATAGCCCATATTCGTTACAATGCCACCAAACCATTCTGCTTTTCCATCCGCATCATAAGTCATGTATCCGCGGCAATTGACCCACACATACTCCCCTTGAGCGTTCTTGATACGATACTCACAGTTGTGATACGGCGTTACGCCATGGAGAAGCTCCATAAGACTATCTGTATATGCTTCCACATCCTCCGGATGAATCCGGCTGATCCATTCCCTCGTGGAATCTCCGAATATCTCCCCCGGCAATCCAAAATATTCCACTGCCGATGCAGACCAGCGTATCATGTCTTCTTTTAAATTGCCATAAAATAAAAATGTTTTGCCCGGTGCTTTGGATACCAGGTCAAAATAACGTGACTCAAATTCTGACTTGTCCACTCATACACGCTCCTTCCCTCATGCTTTTCATTCTCTTGTGTATGCATATCAGAATATTTACATTTTTTGCATATTCTTTCTTATTCCATTATATAGGATATTTTCCAAATAGGCAATACATACTGCCAGAATATGAAAACAATCGTGCAAAACCGTTCCATTTCCCTCCGATTCCTTCCGATACGAACGGTACAAACTGTTGAAGCTTGTCCGGGAAAAGCATTTATCTACCGCATCCCGCATATTCGGCAGGACTGCAAGCATATCCCGCATATAGATATGCAGTTGTTTCTCGTAGGCAATATGTGCAAAAAATCCCCCGGTGTACCGCATCGTATGTGGAAAAGTAAAACGATCCGCCAGATAATGTGTCGCCTTTCCAAGCCGGTAATAGTCATGCACCGACAGCTTCCCGCGCTTTTTTAGCTCATGGTACATCCGGTTGACAAAAAAACGGGAGCCTTCCGCCGTATGTCCACCGATCAGCATACGCCGGTGGTCATTTATCGACAAAGGTCCCGCATCTTTTTGTTGTCTATGGGCGCGTAGCAACTGAAAATATCCGTGGATGTATGAACATTTGTTAACATCCGGCATGATATTTCCAATTACAAATGCGTATTTTTTGGCTGGTTCTTCTATCTCAAATACACGTGCAAGATAATGCCCTAAGGCAAGGTGATCTTTGGTTTGCATAAATCGAATCCCTACTTCTGTTCTTTTATTTCCAGCTCCGGCTGCATCGAAGCGACCTTCGTGTTCGCCGGGATGGATGTTGTGACAAAAGAGTTTCCGGCTACAACAGAATTCTCACCGATCACAGTCTCGCCACCTAAGATAGTAGTATTCGCATAAATCACAACATTATTCTCGATCGTCGGATGACGCTTCACGCCGGAAAGCAGCTGTCCCTTCCGTGTGGAGAGCGCACCAAGCGTTACGCCCTGATAGATCTTCACATGATCGCCAATGGTCGTCGTCTCGCCGATGACGATTCCCGTACCATGATCGATACAGAAATATTCGCCGATCGTCGCACCCGGATTAATGTCGATTCCGGTCAGTCCGTGTGCATATTCCGTCATGATACGCGGAATATACGGTACATTTAACTCATACAGGACATGTGCATACCGATATACAAAAATCGTAAAAATCCCCGGATAAGAGAGGATGATATCCTGGTGATCCTTCGCCGCCGGATCGCCGTTAAACTCCGCATCCACGTCCTTTAGGATCATCGCCTGAATATCCGGAATCTTCGCGATAAATGTTGATGTATACTCCTCCGCTTTCGCACGGATCTCTGCATCAGCAAGCTCCTTGTTATCGAACTTTAACGCGACACGTACCTGCTTAAACAGCCGTTCATAGAGGATTGCCAGCGTGCTTCCCGCGAAATTATCCTTGGAAACATACGCCATATTTTCAGAGCCGAAAAATCCCGGAAATGTGACCGTGCGCAGCTCTTCTATGATTGAAATGATTGCGTCCCGGTTCGGTACACAATCACCGAGTGACATATCAAAAATCTTCTGTGCTTCGTAGTTTTCCTTCAGGCGCGCGGTTGCCTCCTGAATGGTTTTATTTACAATTGTTCCCATAATCTGCCTCCAATATCTATTCAAACCATAACCACCTCACACTATCAGATGCATATGCCGGCCTTGCATTTTATACCGGACGCATATATTGCATTTCTGTTCATACTATATTATGATATAGAAAAATTGCGCGGATGTGCAATGGTTATTTGTATTTTCAATATGTATACTATACTATTATAAAACAAAAAAGTCCAAGGAATTTTTCGGAGGAGCTATGAATAAGAAAGCATTGATTGCAATGAGCGGTGGTGTCGACAGCAGCGTGGCCGCCTTCCTTATGAAGGAGCAGGGCTACGAATGCATCGGTGCCACTATGAAATTATATCAAAACGATGACATCGTCATCAACAAGGAACATACCTGCTGTTCCCTAGATGACGTGGAAGATGCCCGCGCGATAGCACATTCGATGGGGATGGATCACTATGTCATGAACTTCAAGGAACATTTCAAGGAGCAGGTCATGGACAAGTTCGTGCACTGCTACGAATGTGGTATCACACCGAACCCCTGCATCGACTGTAACCGTTATCTAAAATTCGAATATCTGTACAAGCGGGCACAGGAGCTTGGAATGGATTATGTAGTTACCGGACATTATGCACAGATCGCTCAGGATGCGGCAACCGGTCGTTATCTCTTGAAGAAAGCGGTCGACCCGGGCAAAGATCAGAGCTATGTGCTTTATTCCCTGACGCAGGAGCAACTTGCACACACACAGTTTCCGCTCGGCGGCATGCCGAAAAGCGAGACACGTGCCATTGCGGAAGCACATGGATTTGTGAACGCAAAAAAACATGACAGCCAGGATATCTGCTTCGTGCCGGATGGAAACTATGCGAAATTCATCGAACAGCATGCGTGCAGGACGTATCCGGAAGGTGATTTCGTCGATGTCCACGGCAATGTCTTAGGGCGCCACAAGGGAATCATCCGCTACACGATCGGACAGCGCAAAGGACTTGGTCTGGCACTAAAGGAGCCGATGTATGTCATGGATGTTGACATCGAAAAAAATCAGGTTGTCCTCGGGAGAAACGAAGACCTCTTCTCGAAGCGTCTTGTCGCAGATGATGTGAATCTCATCTCAATCAACCATATCGATGCCCCAATCCGCGTCACGGCAAAGGTGCGTTATCGTCATACGGAAGCATCGGCAACCGTGAATCCACTTCCGGATGGAAAGATCGAAGTCATCTTCGACGAACCACAGCGCGCGATCACGAAAGGGCAGGCAGTTGTCCTCTATGATGGGGATATCGTCGTCGGTGGCGGCACGATCTGTGAGACAGAGAAATTATATTGACCTTATTCTCATATATGACGATCAACTACAAGAAAACACGGCAGTTTCCCGCCGTGTTTTCCTTTTATTCTTCAATTGTGATAACATCCTGCAGAATATAATCAAAGGTTGGTGCCGAGCAGTTCCATCAGCGGCAATAACCTCATTTAACTCAAACATCTGTACCCAGTCTTCGTCAATATATTTGAGGCGAAAAGCAACATTACAGCTGACGTTCTGCATCTTCTACTCCACCATACCCATACAGACATGCCATAGAATTCATGATGTCGTAGGTCAGATTGCCACCAGCCTGTGCAATATCGGTCACAAACTTTCCAAACAAGATAAACGTCCGGTCTCCATAAGCTGCAATATCCCTGCGCAATGCAGCCTCGATGGTTTCCTGTGCATCATTTGTATAGATAAACCGTACATAGCCTGCCATCTTCGGATAATTGTCGATAAATTTCTGTAACCAGTCTAACTGGATCTGCACCAGATCCTCCTCAATACCGATTCGTTTCTCACTTCGTTCTACCTGCAAAGCACTCCCCGCCTTGCAATCCTGTAGATAACTTACAAGCAGATCAGCCGACCATGCCAGGTACCGGCTCTTCCGCATAATAAAAAATGTATTCCAGTCATCCGGATAAATCGTACTTCCAAACAGCTTCCACTCCGCATCAATAATCGCTGCTATCGTCTCTTCGCGGTCGAACTGCGGTTCATTGCTCCATTCATGTGCCAGCCCCAGTTCTTCTTCAAGATCATATTTTGATTTCTCCGTTGTCTTTTCTCTTGCCGCCTGTTTTAAGTCGTTCACATACTCGCGGTAATTTGCCTCCATCTCAGCATCCTCCACCGCACCAAAATCACCACGATCCACACGCTGTACCAGGTCCTGCGCATAGACATCCAAAAACGTGTCCGTGCCCTTTACAACGCCCTGCATCTTAAGCTCCATCAACAGATATTCTGCGATATCTTCAAAGCATGACACGATTTCATCCTTATAATTTGTCTCGTAGGCACTGTACGAACGCCCTTCCCATGCCGCTGCCTGATTCGGAATCACCGCAATCCGGTCAAGAATCGGAGCCACACTGTCAATCAGCGACAGGCTCTGCAAGCCCTTTCGCATCCACTTATAATATGGCGCATATTTCTGATTCAGCAGATATATAATCTCCATTGTATACTGCATGCCCTTCGCCACACAGAGATTTGCTGTCACGTAATCCTGACGTGCCATCATACGTGCATAATTGGTCTGCGCCGTCTGCGCAAATCCATGCAGCTTCTCCGCCAGCCGCATCATCCATACCTTCGTCGGATAATATTCGAGCAGGCTTTCCCGAATCTTCGTAAATGCTCCCGCATCATCCCGGAATACCATACCATTCGTTGCAGCAGCAAGCTTCTCCTCTGATATCTGCTGCCAGCTATCCGGAAGAATATAGCCACCCTCTGCTGTTTTCTGTACCTTCACACCGAGCAGGTTCTCATAAAATTCCCGCACAGGCGAAACACCTCTTCTGTGCGACAACACTTTGTTTACGGAATTCGTCGGTGCTTCAATCCCATTTTCACGCAGGAATTCATCCCCGAAATCAATCAGAAGCTGCTCATAGGATTTCTGCAGCATACCGCCGATGCTCCGGTAATCTTCTTCCGATAACCAAAGGCAGAATCCTAGCGCAAAATCATGATCCCGCGAAATGGCATCATCATATCCAAAACATTCCGATCCTTCACCAACAAGACCGACTGCAATCCGCGCCTCATAATTCGGAAATTCCTCATGAATCATCTTCGCCCCATGCATCTCATAGAACCGCCTACAGATATGCAGCCAGTTATTCTCTGCATCCATCTGTATCGTATCCTCTGATAAGGTATCCACATAATCGGCTATTGTCTGTGCGTTTTCATCTGTTCCAATCTCCTGCGGAACATTTTCTGCCTGTGCCTCTCCCATATGAACAATATTTGTAAGATATTTGACGGAAGCGTTCGTTTTCATATCTGCGGTCAGAACCGCGGTCTGTTCTTCTTCCTCTTCTTTTTTCATCTGCTCTGCATAATACTTCGCCTGCTTGTAACGCTCTTCCATCTGTATATATGCATCAGATTTTCCGACATGCTTTTCAACTTCCTGCATTGCCTGCATATAATAATCGGCGCCCTGCACATACGCTTCCCGCATACAGAGTGCATCGCCCATTGCGGCAAGTGCCGTGCTGTAATGATAATCACGTTTTCCATCCCATTCAAAGATTCGAAGTGCACGTTCCAGACACTGCAAAGCTTCCTCATACATGGTAGATGCCGTTGTTCCATCCACACGCTGTCCATTTGCTCCCATCGCTGCCCCACCTGCCAGCTGTAACAACACCTGTGCCAGGTTACAGCGCGTTGTCGCCTGCTCCATCCACGCATTCTGCTGCATATCTACAACCGCGAGTGCGCGTCGGAATGTCTCCTCCGCTTTCTTCAGTTCTCCGCTGCCCTGATAGACAAACGCCCAGTTGTTGTAGAGTGTTGCAAAACGGTAATCTCCCGCCGAAAGCTTCTCCCGGTAGATGACTTCCACACGTTCAAACAGACTCTGTGCTTTCATATAATATCCAAAAATCCGGTACGCATTTGCAACATTTAACAGACTCGTTGCGTATTCTACCGTACCTTCCAGTCCCATCTTTACAAGCGTATCCTCAATATCTGCACAATAGCGAAGCCCTTTCGCATTCTGGTTCGTATCGCGGCATAATCCCATCATTTCATTCAGCAAAGAAAGTGCCGATGCATAATCCCGCTCATCCATCGCCACTTCAATATTGGTTGTCAGGAACTCCTCTATATCCTCCAGAGAATGTGTTCCAAACATATTATCATAATCCATCAACACCTGATTGATATCCATCGGTCGTACCTCCTCTTTTCCCGAATGTTCCTACGCACACGCCTTTAGCTGCATCGCATCGACAATGCGGCTTCGTACCAGCTTCGCAATCTGCTCCGTTGTAAGCCCCTCATATTCTTCCGGATAGATTGCTGGCAGAAAATGTACCTGTGTTCTGACACGCCGCAGTGAATTGATCTCAAATGGTTTATAGGAATCCACCAAAAGCACCGGAACTATCGGACAATTTGCGCGCACTGCACATTTGAACGCCCCCGGCATGAATTCCTTGATCGCATTCCGGTTATGAAAATATCCACCCTCCGGAAACACAATATATCTTCTACCCTTTTTTACTTCTTTTGTCACCTTCCGAACCGCCTCGACCTGACTTTTAATGTCCGTCTTATCAATCCGACAGCCATCAATCAATGTAATAAACTGATCGACAATAATCATCTTTGAACGCTTTGCGTCCATCATAACCGTGCAAGGCTTTTTATGTGCATCCATAATTCCAAGTGCATCATATTTTCCCTGATGGTTGGCATACAACACATAGCCACCCTCCGCTGGCAGGTTCTCCACGCCCGTCACGTTCGTCCGGATTCTGCCATTCCGTTTCATAACATGAATCACACGCAGTGCCACGCGATAGCGATCTGCCTCCGAATAGCGTTCCGCGTTCTTCTCTATATAACTCCCCTTCGCCAGATAATAAATAATATAAGGCAAAGAAATAATAATCACATACCAAAATCGCAGCATTTTCTCTCTCCGTCAAAAAAATAAAAGGATCTTGTCAAAGACCCTTTTATTTTAACACTGAATCGTTAGAAATAGCAAACCTTTTGTGCATTTATTCACTCTGTTTTGACTTGTAATATTCTTCAAACAGTTTATTTGCCGCATCCAATGTTTTGTTACTGATATCCGGCAGATCTCTGCCCCATGCGGAGGTTGCCTGCTTAAAGCCTTTCTCCATCGCGTGCTGCATCTGGCGCATCTTATCCTCATCGTCGCCGGCGAGAGCACTTGCAAAGTCAAACAATCTCTGTGAGGTCTGCTTGACACCCCAATATCCATCTTCAGAAACATCCTCCTGCGCTTGTGCCTTTGCAGCAGCATCCACAGTAAAGTTTCCATTTGCAAAGATCTTCCAGATAGAGTCGTCTCCGTTTGCAATTCCGTACGTTCCAGCCTGCTTACCAAGCATCTGTGATACGAGATTTGTGAAACTGGTCTGTCTGCTCTCCTGGTCCGCTTTGAGTTGCTTTACCAAAGCTGCGCGGTCTTCCTTGCTCATCTTGTTGATGGAATATGGTGCCTTGGCACTTTCCTGCGTGTTCTTCTCGTAAACCGCATCCTTCTTCTCTGTCTCAGCAGGAGCCTTCTTCTCAGATGTCTCCGCAGCCTTCGCTGTTACACTGTAATCAGAAATGTTCTCACTCGCAGCCTGCATACCTGCCATTGCGTTTACCGTCATTCCCATGTTCTTTTCTCTCCTTCCTTAGAATTGTGCGCACATCCTTGTGCTTTTGGAGATAATTCCCATCTCTATTTATACTATCGGTGATTTATCGTGTATAGTTAACCTGCCTGCCACAAATCATTTACCAGACACATTAATGAAATGGCCGAATCCGGTAAGTAACTCCCAATTCATCACAGATTGCCCGGCATTTTGCCTCTTCTTCCCTCGTGATCGTCGTCTCCACAGTACTTAAGATTACCTTTGGCACATAGCGCTTCACATCCTTTGCGAATTTCAACATTGCCTCAAAGGAACCATCCCCGAACTTGCTCCGAACGATCTCCTGATACCGCTTCGCATCCGGCGTGTTCAGACTGATAGAGATTGTGTCGATCAGACCTGCAAACTTCGGCGTGATATCTTCCTTCCAGATCAGGTTTCCAAGACCGTTTGTATTAATTCGGATCGGCTTATCGTAATGCGCCTTCAGATATTTTGCAATTTCAAGCAGTGCATCCAGTCGTTCGGTCGGCTCGCCAAATCCACAAAATACGATTTCTTCATACGGCGCAACATCTGTTTTCTTGAATTCCGCAATCACTTCCTCCACACTTGGCTCATGCTCCAGCCATAGAGGTGCATCATTCACCTCCGATACATGGTCACGGGTCTGTCTCTCGCAGAACGTACATACACACGGACAGCGGTTCGTCAGATTCACATACAGTCCATTATGCACTTTATATAATATTGTCATTGCTTTCCTTACTTCATTACCCATCTTACTCACCAGTCAATCTTACATTACTTTCAAACATCCGGTTAAATCCAAGCCATTCCGTCTTATCCGCATTCTCCCGGATAATCTCGGTAAATGTCTGCAATTTTGCATCCATATTGTCGGCATGTGCAAGTGCCATCGCCTCGATCAGTGCCGGCTTCTTCGGAGATCCATATTCCAGTTCTCCGTGATGCGCCAGGATGCAGTGCTTCAGCTCATTTGCAAGCTTCAACGGGAATCCCGGAATCTCACGAACCTTATCCGCAATCATCATGGTGCCCATCACGATATGTCCAACTAACTGTCCCTCGTCGGTGTAATCATTCTGTGGAAAATCGGAAATCTCATCAACCTTACCGATGTCGTGGCAGATTGCTGCTGTCACAAGCAGATCGTGATTGACAACCGGATAATTGGCGGCAATATACTCACATAATTTTGCAACCGACAATGAATGCTCCAGCAGACCTCCGATAAATCCATGATGGATGGATTTGGCTGCGGAATGCTTCTTGAATTTTTCCGCAAATGTCTTGTCCTCCACAAAGAACATTTCCAATAGTTTATGTAAATACTGATTTTTTACACCCTGAATCAGTCCCAGTAATTCCTGATACATCGTATCAATATCTTTGGTTGAACATGGCATATAATCTGCCACATTATATTCTCCCTCGTCAGCCACGCGCACACGTTTGACATTCAGCTGCAATGCGCCGTTAAAGCTTGTTACCTGTGCATCGACGCGGATGTAATTCATCGGTTCAAAATGTGCAATCGCATTTGAAAGCTCCCAGATCTTCGCGTCCACCGTTCCCGTCTTATCCTGAAGCTGCAAAGAGTAATATGTCTTTCCAGCCTTTGTCTTCGCTACCACTTTATTTTTACAGAGATAGATTTCCGATACCATCTCTCCATCACGCAATTCTTTGATATAATTCATGTTCTTCCTTCCTCCATCCTGCACTTTGCTCCTCCCTATTTATAACACTTATATGTGCTTTTCGCAAGCGTATATACATAGGATAATTCTTGTCAGTCCCCGAAATATATGCTATCTTAAATCTATACTATTTTTAAGGAGTGTGATTCTATGAATTGTCCAACTTGTGGAGCTGCTCTCGCAGACGGTACAACATCCTGCCCTGCTTGCGGTGCACCAATTATTCAACCAGCAAATACAAACAACATGCCATATCAACAACCGGATATAAACTACAATCAGGCGCAATACCAGCAGCCTCAGACAGACTATAATCAGTCGCAGTACCAGCAGCCTCAGGCAAACTATAATCAGGCGCAGTACCAGCAGCCTCAGGCAAACTATAATCAGCCAAATTACAATCAGATGCCATATGCAAATTCTGCTGCCTATGCACCAGCTGGCGCAAAGTTCAAGCGGAAATTCAATGCCGGACATTTTGCAGTGATGGGCGGAAGCCTGTTCTGTCTGATCTCCGTCTTTCTTCCGTTCCTGACTGTTTCCCTTTTTGGATACAGTGAATCCATGTCATTATTTAAGGACGGAGAAGATGGTGTCATCTTTTTAATAACGGCAATCGTGATCATTGCCCTGTCCATGCTACGGGTAAATACATTGAATATTATCCTGACCCTGATTCAGGGAATTTTTGCAGTTTATGAAACTATGAGCGCAAAAGACGAGCTTTCCGATTATGGTTCTATGGTTCAGTACGGCGCTGGTTTCTATCTGCTTCTGATTGGCGGTATTGTTGCATTTGTTGGTGCCATTATCGGGTTGGTGCTGCATATCAATGCAAAAAAATCGTTTAATCAGGTCTAATATACTTTTATAAAGGAAAGAACCATGAACAAACGAAGCTTACGAATCTTAGAGTTCACGAAAATATTATCAATGGTCAATGAGTACGCCGTATCCCCTATGGCGAAACGGCGTATCGACCGCATGAAACCACAGCGCGATATCGACGTTATCCGCAAACTACAGGAGGAGACAAATGACGCCCTGAATCGCCTGAATCGCCACGGAAATATCAGTTTCTCCGGTTTGCGCGACATTGGTGCATCCATCAAACGCCTGGAGGTACAGGGTACACTCACTTCCCAGGAGCTGCTTGACATCGCAGCTGTTCTGCAGGTCGCAAAAGCCGCCAAACAGTACGGCGATGGTTCCGATCTGACCGAGGCACTTGCAAGCCGCAATCAGGAACCGGTGTCACAGACAACCAGCGATTCCCTGACTGAGCGTTTCAACATGCTGCTGCCACTCGAGCATATCTCATCCGAAATCACGCGCTGTATCTTATCCGAAAATGAATACGCGGACGACGCAAGCTCCGAGCTGAAGAACATCCGACGGGAAATTCGTCTTACCAATGACAAGCTGCATCAGCAGTTAGATAAAATTATCAAAAGCGACACAAACCGTGATCAATTACAGGATTCTCTGATTACCATGCGAAATGGCAGATACTGTATTCCGGTCAAGCAGGAATACCGTTCGAAATTCCCGGGCATGATCCATGACCAGTCCTCGACCGGCTCCACGCTTTTCATCGAGCCCATGGCTGTCGTCAATCTGAACAACCAGATCAAGGAACTCGCGAACGAAGAATTACTAGAGATTGAGAAAATACTGGAGACTTTAAGTGCGCAGGCAGCTGCTTATGTCTCCGATATCGCCTATGATCTGGAATTATTGACCGATCTGGACTTTATATTTGCCAAAGCGAAATTCGCCCGCGCAACGAACAGCACAAGACCAATTTTCAATACCGACGGTATCATCGACATCCGGCAGGGACGCCATCCATTGCTGGAGAAGCACTCGGTTGTACCTGTTGATATCCGGCTTGGTGAGACATACAACCTGCTCATTATCACAGGTCCAAATACCGGTGGTAAAACCGTATCCCTAAAGACACTTGGACTGTTCTCCCTCATGGGGCAGGCCGGTCTGCATATCCCGGCGATGGAGGAATCCCGTCTGGCTGTCTTTGACGATATCTTCGCCGATATCGGTGATGAGCAGAGCATCGAGCAGAATCTGTCGACGTTCTCCTCACACATGAGCAACATCGTCTATATCGTACAACACGCAACACCTAACACGTTATGTCTGTTCGATGAACCGGGCGGAGGAACCGATCCGGTCGAAGGTGCGGCACTGGCTGTTTCCATCTTAAATTATCTGAAAAGCATGGGCGCCCGCTGCATGGCAACGACACATTACAGCGAATTAAAAACATACGCCCTTTCCACCGATGGTGTGGAAAATGCATCCTGTGAATTTGATGTGGCAACCCTGCGTCCGACCTATCGTCTGACAATCGGTATTCCGGGAAAATCGAACGCATTTGCCATCGCAAGTAAGCTTGGTCTGCCGGATTATATCATCAACTCCGCAAAAGAACAAATTGACAGCGATGCCATCGACATGGAAACTCTGCTCGCAGATCTCGAAACAAGCAAGCGTTCCATGCAGGAGGACGAAAAGGCAATTGAAGCTTACAAACAGGAAATTGAATCGCTGAAAGAATCGTTACAGAAAAAAGAAGAAAATCTCGATACGAAGAAAGCCGAGATTCTGAAAAAAGCAAGGGAAGAAGCCAGAGATATTATCGAAGAAGCCAAGGATGTGGCAGATCAGACGATACGAGATTACAACAAATGGCGCAACAACCCACATAAGGCAGACATGCGGACGATGGAAGAACAGCGAAGCAGGCTGCGGGGCAAGATCAAGGATTACGAGAAATCCGGAGCCTCTGAGACAAAGAAACAGACCTCGAATCACAAGGCATCTGATTTCCATATCGGTGACACAGTACAGGTACTCAGCATGGGGACGCGTGGCACAATTACAAAGCTGCCGGACAACAAGGGGATTGCAGGTGTACAGATGGGTATCTTAAATTCCATGTTACCAATCTCCGACCTGCTGATCATCCCGGAAAGCACCGTGTCAGTAAATGGAACCAAACAAAAATATGTCGGCAAGCGCGCCGGCGGGGATCATACATCTGTGGGCAAATCTATGACATTCTCACCGGAACTGAATGTCATGGGAAAAACCGTGGACGAAGCATGCTTTGAGATTGACAAATATCTGGATGATGCGGTTTTGGCACACATTTCCCGTGTCACGATCATCCACGGAAAAGGAACCGGAGCTTTGCGCAAGGGCATCTGGCAATATCTGAAGAAACATCCACTTGTACAGTCATATCGTTCTGGCGAATTCGGCGAGGGCGAATATGGTGTTACGATCGTCGAACTATAAACGATCTGCAATCACACAACAGTCTTTAATTTGGAGGGGAACATGGACAAACAACGAATCCTGATCGTCGATGACGACGAAAACATCGCAGAGCTTATCTCTCTGTATTTGCTAAAGGAATGCTTTGCAACTGAAATCGCATACACAGGCAGGGACGCGCTTGCACTTGCAGCAGCCTTCAACCCTGACCTTATTTTGCTCGATATCATGCTCCCGGATATTGATGGCTATGAAGTCTGCACGGAAATCCGCAGGACACGCCAGACACCGATCATCATGCTTTCTGCAAAGGGAGAAGTATTTGACAAAGTACTTGGCTTAAAGCTCGGTGCTGATGATTACATGATCAAACCGTTCGATTCCAACGAACTGGTAGCAAGAGTCAAGGCTGTTTTACGCCGTACTTCTATGACTCCTGTCGTAGCATCCACGGCACCTGCAAGCATCGCAGAAGTGACTGATCATCAGGGGGAATTTGTCGAATACGATGGACTGCTCATCAATATGACAAACTACACCGTAACCGTAGATGGCGAATCCGTGGAAATGCCTCCAAAGGAGCTGGAGCTTTTATATTTCCTTGCCAAGAGACCAAACCAGGTATTCACACGTGACCAGCTTCTGGATCGTCTATGGGATTATGAATATGCCGGTGACTCCCGAACCGTGGATGTACACATCAAACGTCTACGTGAAAAAATAAATGAAAACCACAACTGGTCCATCTCTACCGTCTGGGGCAAGGGATACAAATTTGAGGTAAAGTAACATGACATTACGACACTCTCTTTTTGATAAAATTTTTATGAGTTTTCTGGTGATCTTCACCGTATGTTTTGGATTTATTGTACTCTATGCCTCAAATGTCACAAAAAACATGCTGGTCGATGAGCGTACTGAAGTATTGACAAACGAAGCATTTTTGATTGCAGACCAGACCGTGACCGGATATATCCAGGGGATCTACACCGAAGACGATTTGCAAAAAAGTCTCCGTTATTACAGTGATACTTTAAATGCCAGTATCTGGGTTACAGACGAAAAGGGCATCATCTATGGTTTTGCCAATGCCAAAGGACATCCGGATAACCCAAAAAATATCTTTCTAATCAATCCGGATTTTGATATTGATACCGCACAATCCTTCAATGGTAGTTTTTTTGATACCTTTGATGGAGATGTTATCTCGGTTGCGATTCCAATCCGGACGAACAACCAACCAAACGGCATGCTGCTGATTCATTCTACCGTAGAACAGCTGCACATTATCCAGGAGAAGATCGTCAAACTGATTTATGCTCCATATCTCTTTATGATTATCATTTCCTTTGCTTTGCTTGGTATCATCTCGGGTAAAGTCATGCGTCCAATCCGGAAAATCAACTCCGTAGCAGAGCAATATTCAACCGGTAATTTTGATACGCCGATGGATATTCATTCTGCTGATGAGATCGGACAGCTTGCTTCCACACTGGAATATATGGCTTCCGAGCTGGAAAAGCTGGACGATTACCGAAAAGCGTTTATCTCCAATATATCCCACGATTTCCGCTCTCCGCTCACCTCGATCAAAGGCTATATCGAGGCAATTCAGGACGGAACAATCCCTCCGGAGAAACAAAGTCATTACCTGGATATCGTCGTACAGCAGACCAACCGATTGACGAAGCTTACCTCCAGCCTTTTGGAACTGAACAACTACGATTCCTATGGCATCTGGCTTGTATGCAAGGATTTTGACATCGTCGAGCTTGTTTTATCCGCGATTAATTCCTTCGAGGGACGCTGCATCGAAAAACAGATTGCAATCCGGCTGAATAATCACACGGAACATTCGGTTGTCCACGCGGACAAGACGAAGATCGAACAGGTTATCTATAATCTGCTTGATAACGCGATCAAATTTACGCCGAACGGTAAATCAATTTACGTGACATTATCGGAAAAACATAATAAAATTTTTGTATCTGTAAAGGATGAGGGATGTGGTATTCCGAAGGATTCCCTGAACCGTGTATGGGTTCGTTTTTACAAGGCGGACCGTTCCCGCGGCAAAGATAAGCAGGGCACCGGTCTCGGGCTTGCAATCACCAAGGAAATCATTAAGGCACACAACGAGAATATCAATGTCGTAAGCACGGAGGGTGTCGGCAGTGAATTTACGTTTTCACTGTCAAAGGCGACAACCGATTCTGAACAATCATAAGAATAACCGGTCCTGCGCAACGCGTAAATCTATAAGACCGGATAAGGGGAGGTATTTATGTTTAGTATCAACAATCTTTTCAACAACGCCAACATGCAGTGTATCAACCAGCTCGGACAGTATCGTGTCTTTGAACACCAGAAGGATCTGTCAGTTTCTCCATACAACGCAGAAACTGCATATTTTTCTGCAGAGATGAATGTACGCCGCCGCCAGGTTTTGGTCGAGCTGAACAACACATCCTGCAAATTACAGGCAGGTGCCATGCAGTGGATACTCGGAAATGTATCCATGCAATCCGGTGTAAGTGCTGGTAATTTCCTCGGCAAAGCACTCGGTGCAGCCGTAACCGGTGAGACAATGTCCAAACCGGAATACACCGGTCAGGGTTATGTTATGTTAGAGCCAACCTACAAGCACATCCTGCTTGTCGATGTGGCACAGTGGGGGCAGATCGTACTCGAGGATGGTTTGTTCCTTGCCTGCGACAGCACATTACAGCATAAGGTTGTCAGCCGTAAGACACTTTCCTCTGCTGCGCTCGGTGGAGAGGGCTTATTTAACCTGAGCCTTTCCGGACAGGGTATCGCTGTATTGGAAAGCCCGGTTCCACAGCAGGAGCTTATCATGTTCAATCTGCAGGATGACGAGGTTAAGATTGACGGAAATATGGCAATCGCATGGTCCGGCTCTTTGAATTTCACGGTTGAAAAATCTTCAAAATCGCTGATCGGTTCGGCTGTTTCCGGCGAAGGTCTGGTCAATGTATATCGTGGTACCGGTTCGATTCTGATGGCACCAACCGCATAAGAGGAGGGGGACATATATGGTAAGTCAAAGCTTATTAAATAACACAAATGTACAGGTTACCTCTGCTCTTGGCGGCATGCAGGTACTGGAATATGTGCAGGACATGAGTGTCAGCCCGTCTACCTCGAAGCTGCAGTACTACATGTCCCGCATGAATGTCAACAAGCGTCAGCTTCTGCTTAATCTCAACGGAAATGGTTACACCGTTCAAGCCGGTGCCATGCAGTGGATGGCAGGTCAGATACAGATGGAAAGCGGCGTCAAAGGCGTTGGAGGTTTCTTAAGTGGTATGGCAAAGGCTGCCGTCACAAAGGAGACGATTGCAAAGCCGATCTACACCGGCTATGGGCAGGTCATGTTAGAGCCAACTTATCGTCATATCCTGCTTACGAATCTGCAGGAATGGGGTGGCAGTGTTGTCCTGGATGACGGATTGTTTCTCGCCTGTGACAATACCATTACACAGAAGGTTGTCGCAAGAAGTAACCTCTCTTCTGCTGTATTCGGTGGTGAAGGATTATTCAATCTGAGTTTGAATGGTACAGGTATATGTGCTTTGGAAAGCATCGTTCCAAGAAATGAGATTATCGAGGTTGTACTCGACAATGATATGATGAAGATCGATGGAAATATGGCAATTGCATGGTCATCCTCTTTGGATTTTACAGTTGAGAAATCTTCCAAATCTTTGGTTGGCTCTGCTGTATCCGGTGAAGGTCTGGTTAATGTATATCGTGGTTCCGGCAAGATCTGGCTTGCACCGGTATTGGAGACAGGCGGTTCGGCTGGTGTCAGCAGCCCACAGAATGCAGGTGAGACAGCGTCCGAGGGAAAGACAGGTTCGGCAGCCGCCAGAAATGATACGATGAGTAAGATTGAGAAGTTCGGGAAACTGATGGATAAATTTAGTTGATGACGGACGATAATTGCGATTTTTAGAAGATGAAGAGTTTGGGAGTATACAATTTTCATATAGGGTATCATAGAAAAAGGTATTCATGAAGATATAATGTATTGCAGTTAAGAATTATTAAGTGCCCCTAATTTATATTTTAGTACTATACGCAACCGTTGCCAATTCGCCATCCATGGCTCAGTGGCAACTTGCTTGAACGTCCTGTTCAAGCATTGCTTATATTGAAGGGGCACTAATTAATTCTAAAACTGCAAACATATCATATCTTTCATGAGTACCTTTTTACTATCTGATACCCTATATGAAAATTATTGATCTGCAACCTTTATATTATTTTTTACATCGCAATTATCTGTCTGTCGACCTCCTGCTTATATGCATTACTTCGCCATGATTACACTAATCTTCTACTCTCCTTTTACTTCCGATAAAGACTGATATGTCATCTCTATATTATATCTATGAGATTATCGAATATCTGCAGCAGTTCTGCGAGTTCTTTGCGGCATTTCTCCCTATATTCGTCCATGCCATCGTTTACATTGATATCTTTCATTTCGAACAGGTCCTCATCATTGTATATTGCGGCAACGAGCTGATTTCCCGCGAATTCCAGATAGGTATCTTTCGGAAGCTGCAGTATGCTGAGGATTGCATCCGGTGGCAATATGCTTCCTGCAAGCTGTTCGTCAGTTGCCAAAGTCGTAAATCTCCGGTCAAAATCTGTATTTCCAAGCCGGATTGCTTCTGCCGGTTTCTTCCCGCCTTTCCGCTCAATGACATGAACGACACCGTCTATATTATGTGGAAGGACTATGGTCACAAACGGTCCCCGGAATCGCGTCACTGCAGAAGATGATCCCGGTCTGTCCGGATCCATGTTGTCGCTTCGCCACCTCAGGCAAAGATCGCAGTACGTGATCTCTGCACCTCTGTAGATCGCATGGAAGTAATCGGAGCCGGTCACTTCATTATATTCCGGCAGGAGCTTGCAGTTCTTCAGGAAATCTTCGTTCGTATGCCCGGTCGGCATATATTCCAGTACCTGCATCTGTTCTTCCAATACGCCCCGCACGGCACACTGTCCGATCAGCTCCTTCATCTGTTTCTCTATATTTGCAGCAATTAATGCTATGACAAATCCAATCATAATGGAAACAACCGCAATTCCAGTCAGCCGGTAGGTCCACGTCGAATCTTCCGCCCCGCAGAATGCAGGAATAAACGGTGCTGCCAGCATAGGCAGGAAAACCCAGCAAAGCTTTGTCAATATCTTGTACGTTCGTTGTTTGGATTTGAGCTTTGCTTCCAATTCATTCCTGTTTTGACCTTCATCCGTTTTCTCACTCATATCGTCTTCCTCCCATACTTGCTCCGCACACGCTAATTGGAGTTTTTCTCTTATTTTACTATTTTACCCCCAATCCGCTTGATTCTCAACCCTTTCCGATTGGAGCATCTCCCCTATTTTGCCACTCTTGCTCCTGGTCGCATGCAGACATAATAAAAAACGCATCTTTCGATGCGTTTTTTGTCTGACTAAGATTAAATTACACTTTCTTTGTCATCTCCAGACGAAGCATCGCACGCTTCAGTGCAAGTTCCGCCCGGTCGATATCCTGTGAGTTGTCATGGATGCGGCGCTCCGCACGAATCTTTGCTTCCTCGGCACGACGAATGTCGATTTCATCCGGCCATTCGACCGACTCAGCCAGAATCGTGACAGAATCGCCAAGGATCTCCGCGAAACCGGAATGCAAAGCCGCTTCCTTGTCACCACCATCTTCCCGAATCTTCAGGACACCCGGTGCAACAACCACCGTCATAGGTATATGTTTTGGGTACAGTCCGATGATGCCCTCAATCGTATTAAACTCAAGGAAAGAAGCTTCCCCTTCGTAAAATACCCGTTCCGGTGCGATCACACGAACCATCATTTTATTTTCTGCCATGTATACCACCTAATTTATTTCTACTTCTTGCACTTCGCAAGTACGTCGTCGATACTTCCGGCATTTAAGAAATAGCTCTCCGGAATATCGTCATGCTTACCTTCCAGAATCTCCTTAAAGCTCTGAATCGTATCAGACAGCGGAACGTATTTACCAGGAAGTCCTGTAAACTGCTCTGCTACATGGAATGGCTGTGACAGGAACTTCTGTACCTTTCTTGCTCTGGCAACAACGATCTTATCCTCCTCGGAAAGCTCATCCATACCAAGGATTGCGATGATATCCTGCAATTCCTTGTACTTCTGCAGAATCTCCTGTACACCACGTGCCACCTTGTAATGCTCCTCGCCAACCACTCTTGGATCGAGGATTCTGGAAGTAGACTCCAGAGGATCTACCGCTGGGTAGATACCAAGCTCTACGATGGAACGGGAAAGTACCGTTGTCGCATCCAGGTGTGCGAATGTAGTTGCAGGTGCAGGGTCTGTCAGGTCATCGGCTGGCACATAGACCGCCTGTACCGATGTGATAGAACCATTCTTTGTCGAAGTGATACGCTCCTGCAATGCGCCCATCTCTGTCTGCAGGGTTGGCTGGTAACCAACGGCAGAAGGCACACGTCCAAGCAGTGCGGATACCTCCGAACCAGCCTGTGTAAAACGGAAGATATTGTCGATGAACAACAATACATCCTTTCCAACCTGATCACGGAAATACTCTGCCATCGTAAGGCCTGTCAGACCAACACGCATTCTTGCTCCTGGCGGTTCATTCATCTGACCAAATACCATCGTTGTCTTCTCGATAACGCCGGATTCGATCATCTCGTAATACAGGTCATTTCCTTCTCTTGTTCGCTCACCAACACCGGTAAATACAGAATATCCACCGTGCTCTGTCGCGATATTTGTGATAAGCTCCTGAATCAATACTGTCTTACCAACACCGGCACCACCGAACAAGCCGATCTTACCACCCTTCTGATAAGGGCAAAGCAAATCAACGACCTTAATACCGGTTTCCAGAATCTCTGTCTCGGTTGACTGCTCTGAAAACTCTGGTGCTTTTCTATGGATTGGAAGGTAAGTATCTACCTTTGGAGCCGGTTTATTGTCAATCGGCTGTCCCAACACGTTGAACATACGTCCCAGTGTTGCTTCACCGACAGGTACAGTAATCGGCGCGCCGGTACCAACCGCTTCCATACCACGTACGAGACCATCTGTCGGTCCCATCGCGATACAACGAACGGTGTCATCCCCTAAGTGCTGGGATACTTCGGCGTACAGTGTGTCACCGCTCTTTGTGGCTATCGTTATCGCATCGTGAATCTCAGGCAGTTTACCTTCGGTAAACTTCGCATCGATAACGGCACCGACAATCTGGGTAACCTTACCTACATTTGTATCTGCCATTTCCTTAATCTCCTTTAACTTATTGCATCAGCTCCGGCAATAATCTCCGTAAGCTCCTGCGTGATTGCACTCTGTCTTGCTCTATTGTACTTGAGTGACAGGCTTCCGATCATATCCTCCGCATTGCTTGTCGCGGAATCCATCGCCTGCATTCTCGCACCATTCTCACTGGCTACCGCCTCTAACAGTGCACCGTAAATAATGTTGGACATGTATTTCGGCACGATCTGGTCTAAGACTTCCTCCTCCGACGGCTCGAAGTTCATCAGCAGCTTATCGTCACTGATCGGCTGCTCCGATGTGAAATCCTCCTCCCGGATCGGAAGCAGCTTCATAAGTTTTGCTTCCTGTGTCACGGTATTCTTGAAATTCGTATATGCGATGTACACCTCGCCGATCTCGCCCTTGGAATACTGCGTCAAAAGCTGCTTCGTAAGCTCGGTCGCATCGTCAAACAATGGTGCATTGATGACCTCTGATTCATCCTGATATATGCTGTAACCTTTTCTGGTCAAGCCCTCAATACCCTTTTTTCCGATACCATAGATATAGGTATCCTCCTTCGAAAATCCGGCTGCAACAATCTCCTTCACAACATTGTTGTTGTAACCACCGGCAAGTCCGCGGTTCGATGTGATCGCGATGACTGCCTTCTTGTCACTGCCGTTTTCCTTCAGGAATTTATGGTTTGGTTCTTTCGTCATTGCAAGGATGGAACATATCGTATCATAGAGCATATTAAAATATGGTTTGTTGCTCTCAGCTCTCCCGCGGGCTTTCTGAAGCTTAACTGTAGAGACAAGCTTCATCGCCTTGGTGATCTGCTGCGTGCTCTGGACGCTTTCTTTGCGCCGCTTAATGTCTCTCATGGATGCCAAGAAAGATCAACCTCCTCGCTCTATTTATTAGAATGTTTCCTTGAATTCCGTAATTGCCTTCTTCAAAGCGTCCTCTAATTCGTCGGACAGCTTCTTCTCCTCGCGAATCTTCTCGAAGATGTCCGGATAATTCGTGGAAATGTATTCGAACAATCCACTCTCAAACTCCAGAATCCGGTCTACCTCGATATCAAGCAGATACTTTCTTGTCGCAGCGTAGATGATAACAACCTGCTTTTCAACCGGCATTGGCTTATACTGTGGCTGCTTTAAGATCTCCTTGATTCTTTCACCCTGCGCAAGCTGGTTTCTCGTATCCTCATCAAGCTCGGAACCGAACTGGGAGAATGCTGCAAGCTCGCGATACTGTGCTAACTCCACACGAATTGGGGAAGCAAGCTTCTTCATGGCACCGATCTGTGCGGCACCACCAACACGTGATACAGAAAGACCTGCATTTACGGCTGGACGGAAACCGGAGTTGAACATCTCTGTCTCCAGATAGATCTGTCCGTCTGTGATGGAAATAACGTTTGTCGGGATATATGCAGATACATCACCTGCCTGTGTCTCGATGATCGGAAGGGCTGTAAGCGATCCTCCACCGAGTGCATCCGACAACTTCGCTGCACGCTCTAAGAGTCTGGAGTGCAGATAGAATACATCACCCGGATAAGCCTCACGGCCTGGCGGTCTACGGAGAAGCAGGGAAAGTGTACGGTAAGCAGTTGCATGCTTTGACAAGTCATCATATACAACCAATACATCCTTTCCATTTTCCATCCATTCCTCACCAATCGCACATCCGGCGTATGGTGCAATATACTGTAACGGAGCTAAGTCGCTGGCGGTACTTGCAACAACCGTTGTATATGCCATTGCGCCGTACTCTGTCAATGTCTTCACGATATTTGCTACGGTCGATGCCTTCTGACCGATTGCAACGTAGACACAGTTTACTCCCTGCCCCTTCTGATTGATGATCGTATCGATCGCGATTGCTGTCTTACCGGTCTGTCTGTCGCCAATAATCAGCTCACGCTGCCCTCTTCCGATCGGAACCATAGCGTCAATCGCCTTGATACCTGTCTGAAGCGGTGTGTCAACCGACTTACGGGAGATAACGCCCGATGCGACTCTCTCGATCTGTCTTGACTTCGTGGTTGCGATTGGTCCCTTGCCATCGATTGGCTGACCGAGCGCATTTACGACACGACCAAGCATCGCATCGCCAACAGGCACTTCCACCACGCGTCCTGTTGTCTTTACTATATCTCCCTCGTTGATATTTTTATGATCACCGAGAAGAACGGAACCTACATTGTCTTCTTCCAGGTTCATAACCATGCCGTATACTTCACCTGGGAATTCCAGAAGTTCGCCCTGCATCGCATTCTCAAGACCGTGAATACGTGCAATTCCGTCCGCTACCTGGATAACTGTTCCAACGTCGGATGTTTCCAGTTTTGTCTCATAGTTCTTAATCTGTTCTTTGATTACGGAACTAATCTCTTCCGGTTTTAAATTCATGGAACACGAACACCTCCTTCTTATGATTGTGCGAGTGCCTTTGACATCGTCTCAATCTTGGTTTTGATACTGCTGTCAACCACTCTGTCATCAATTCGAATCACAAGTCCGCCGATGATGGATGCATCTACCGTATAGGTTACTTCCATCGAAGCGAAATCTGTCGTCTCAAGCAGACGCTTCTCGATCGATGCCTTCTGTGCACCGGTAAGTGCAACCGCACTTGTCACACTTGCAACTCCTATATTTTTTACCCGTTTTACCTGTCTGATAAAATAGCGGAGCACATCTACAATCTTGCTGCCATGATCTTTCTCAACCATGATGCCGAACAATCCGACCATATCCTTTGATACGCGTCCTTTAAAAATGTTATCCACTATCTTCCGCTTCTCGTCCTTATCAATCTGTGGATGCTTGAGAATGCGGAGCAATTCTTCGTTTTCCTGTAACACTGTCACAAGAGCCTGCGCTTCTTCATAGAGCATATTCAGACTGCCTTCTTCTAAGGCAAGTTCCAAAAGTGCATCTCCATAGGTTGTTTCTACTTGTCTCGCCATGTATCATCACCCATCTCTTTCAGCGTCTCATCAATCAGAGAAGCCTGTGTGTTCTCATCAAGAGAGGATGCAACGAACTTTCCTGCCATCACGGTTGCCACGCCGATGATCTCCTGTTTCACCTCATCCTTCACACGTTCTTTTTCAAGCTCGGCTTCACTGTTTGCTCTGTCGATAATGCGTCCTGCCTCTTCCTTCGCCTCGGCAATGATGTTCTCCTCGTTCTTCACCGCACGTTTTCTTGCGGAAGAAAGGATCTCACCCGCTTCGCTGTTCGCATTTTTGATCTTCTCATCATACTCTGCACGAAGCTTCTCTGCCTCCGCGCGGTCTGTCGCCGCATGGGAAAGGTCATCCTTGATCTTGTTCTGTCTGTCCTCGAGCACCTTGCGCACCGGGTTGATCAGCACATAAGTCAGAAAGATGAAGAGCAGAAATACCGCAAGTCCCTGTATCAGAATATCGAACAGAAGCTGCGCATCCAGACCGAAGATACGGCCCGTCTCCTCTGACAGAAGCGCGATATTTGCAATTCCTGTCATATTTTACTCCTCCTAATTTTGTTCTTACTTGAAAGGCTTAACGAACATCAGAAGAAGTGATACAACCAGACCATACAGACCAGTTGTCTCGGCTACCGCCTGTCCAAGAAGCATCGTTGACATGATGTCACCCTTTGCACCTGGGTTACGTCCAACTGCAGAAGCACCATAACCGGCTGCGATACCCTGACCAATACCAGGACCAATACCGGAACAAACCGCAATACCTGCTCCGATTGCGGATGCAGCGTTGATAATTGTTTCACCTGTAATAGTATTCATGAAATAATTCCTCCGTTTTTCTAAATATTAAATCTTATTACCCTTCTACATTTCGCTTATTTGCAACAAATGTCATCGTCAGCATACAGAATACATACGCCTGGATCACACCTGAGAACAAATCGAAGTACACATGCAGTGCCGATGGAATACCAATCTTTACAAATATCGGCAGCATGCCATAGTAAAGTGCCATCATAACGGTTCCTGCCAGAATATTACCGAACAAACGCAGCGACAGTGATACCGGTGTGGCAAACTCACTGATCACGTTGATCGGGAAGAACAGGAATATCGGATCGAACAGACTCTTGAATGCACCCCATTTCTGGTAACGAATGGATGCGTACTGTATCATGACAAATGATACAAGTGCGATACAGAGCGTCGTTCCGTAATCCGCGGTCGGCGGCCGAAGCATAAATAAGCCGGATATGTTCGAAAAAAGTACAAATATGAACAAGGTTCCGATGTAATTGATATAATGCTTACCAGCTTCTTTTCCCATCGTGCTGTTGACGAACTTGATCAGTGATTCGATGGCTAGCTCGACTCCAGTGGCGAATTTACTTGGGTTATCCCGCGTCTTCAGCACACTTCTTCTGGCACAGATTGCTAAGATCGCAATCACCAGCAGTACAATGAAGGTGCAGACATGGGTGGTGGTAATATATACCGTCGTGCCAAAGAAATGAATCGGATACAGTTCGTGGATATAGAAATCTACATCTTCGGAGCTGTTACTGATTACTTGTATTCCAGTGGCAAACCCACTCCTCATACGCTTTTCCTCCTTTTTTATTTTATGTTAGTCGATTGCAAAACCAGTTAATATCCACCATGTATTTCAATATGATTTATTCTATATACAATGTATTGAAGCCAAGAAGTTCTAAATGTTCTGATTCAATTGTTCTATCCATACGCCACCGACGCCCCGGGTATCACCACTTCACATTCGTTCAGTGGTAGGTCGTTGTGACGCATCCTAAATACGAACCGTAGGTTCGTATGCGTCACAACTCTCGCCATCCATGGCTCAGTGGCGTCTTGTTTGAACATCGTGTTCAAACATGGCTATTTATCTGCAGAACATCAAGAACTTCTAAGCTTCAAACATATCGTATATTCAGAATAAAACCATATTGAAATACACGGTTCATGTTATCCTACTATGTTTTGCAACCTCCTAATTACTACCTTGTGTTACTCCTCTGTCGAGAAGTGTGACTGATCTGATTCGTCATCATCTTCCTGACTGGGTTGTTCCGGCCCGACCGGTTCTTCCGGTTCTTCCAATCCGAGGCGGATCAGGATGCGGCGGATTTTAGGCTGCAGGTAGGCGCAGATCTTCGGTTCGATCATGCCAAGTGCTACGCCTGCAAATGCTGTGATTCCAAGATAGATAGAACCTACCAGCAAAGCAAGTGTCACAACCATACGCAGCAGGCTGTTTACAATCACTTTTTTCTTCGCGCCTGCTTCTCCCATATCGAGTGCCTGATCGAGCACATCATAGATATGATAGATGCGCAGCGCACCACCAAGATTGCCCACGAATAAAGCGATTGCGAACATGTAATACGGACGCGCAAAAAATGCGCCAAGCGCCAAAAATATGATCATGCATGCCGCCATGCCGATATACAGTTCCTTCAATATTCTGTGAACCTCTGTCATGTCGTAACTGTCCTGTCTTTCGATACACCACACCGGCAAAAACTTGCCGTGCATCCGTTATTTACCTGTGTTTTTTATCTGAATCATTCAGGAATTTCCGTATAAGAATATATACGGAGCGAAAACCTGCCAGCACACCGATCACGATAAACCATACCATAAAATCCTTCCCAAATATACGCTTTATCAGATATGCGATGCCCATGCTTATAAAGATCGTAACCACCATCGTAAACCCAATCTGCGTGATGAGATACAGCATCTTTAAGACCTGGCTTCTTTCTTTGTTATTCATTAAAACCCTTCCAATACAATCAGATATACACAAAGCTTATTATATAAGATTTTTCCTTATTTTTCAATCATTTATACACCGAATTAAACAGTATTTCAGAATTGTATTTTTCGCGAAAAGGTTGTCATTCCCTAACGATTGATGTAAAATAGCGGCATGGAAACGAAACTATTAAATGGAACTAACAAAGAAGCAATTGCAGAGGCATCGAAAATCCTGCAGAACGGCGGCTTGGTCGCATTTCCAACAGAGACGGTCTACGGATTAGGTGCTGACGCATTAAATGCAGATGCAGCCGCAAAGATCTACGCTGCCAAGGGACGTCCAAGCGACAATCCGCTGATTGTCCACATCGCAGATACCGATGCGGTAGAGAAACTGGCAGATCTAGAGACGATGAACCGGACGCACCCGGACATGGTGAAGAAAGCGTACATGCTGATGGAAGCTTTCTGGCCGGGACCGCTGACGATCATCTTTCCGAAGCTTGCCATCGTCCCAGACGGAACGACCGGCGGACTGCCGACCGTTGCGATCCGGATGCCATCCCACCCGATCGCACAGGAGCTGATTCGCACAAGCGGGGTCTCCATCGCAGCCCCATCTGCAAACACTTCCGGCAGACCATCACCGACGACCGCGCAGCATGTATGGGAGGACATGGACGGCCGCATCGAGATGATATTAGATGGTGGTGCCGTCGGAATCGGAATTGAATCGACGATCGTCGATATGACAGGCACGATCCCAACGATTCTTCGACCGGGCTTTATCACGAAGGCGATGCTCTCCGAGATCGTCGGCGATGTGACGATTGATCCAGCCATTATCGAGCCGGATCCGAATCTTCGCCCGAAAGCACCCGGCATGAAATATACGCACTACGCGCCACACGGAACGCTCAGTATCGTGGAGGCTGCCGCAGACGAATCGGCAAACCGGGCGAGTCTGCATTCCGGTGTCAAGGTCTCTTATAACGCGACCGAAGCAGAAACATTGCGCGTTGCGGAGAAGATCAAGGCACTTGTAAACGAAAAGGAAGCACAGGGCTACAAGGTTGCGATTCTCACAACCAAGGAGCATGCATCCTTATATAAGAACTATTCGCATGTACTGATCGTCGGCGAAGGAAGCAAAGGACAGACGATCTCTGCACGGCTTTATGCCGCCCTGCGTGAATGTGACAGTGAGCAGATGGAATATATGTACAGCGAAGCATTTGACCAGAACGAACTCGGTGGTGCCATCATGAACCGGCTGCTGAAGGCGGCAGGACACAGAGTCATCACCGTGTAGATACCATACATGCAAACCACCTTAATATATATGATGTACATAATTACAATTCTAAAGCAGACCATCGAAGCACGCCGGCACTTAATGAGCGACTGATTTTGTCGCGAATTTAGTACCGCTGCGTGATGAGCTGAGCGGAAGCGCGTCTGCGTAGAATTCGTAATTATGTACATTCTTATATTTATATATGGTTTGCATGTATTTCATAAAATTACAGGAGGATTTAAGATATGACAATCGCAATTGGAAGTGACCACGGCGGATATGAACTCAAGCTGGAGGTTATCAAGCATTTGAAGGATCGCGGATTTGAAGTGACGGATTACGGCTGTGACAGCACAGCATCCTGTGACTACCCAATCTATGGAAAGGCTGTTGCAGAGGCAATCGCCGCTGGCAAGCAGGATCTGGGTATTCTCATCTGCGGTACCGGTATCGGTATGAGCATGGTTGCAAATAAGGTCGAAGGTGTCCGCGCCGCACTCTGCAGTGACTGCTTCTCTGCACAGGCAACCCGCGAGCACAACAACGCCAATGTACTCTGCATGGGTGCACGTACGATCGGACCTGGTCTTGCACTTATGATCGTGGACAAATTCGTGGATACACCATTTTCTAATGATGAAAGACATGTGAGAAGAATCAAGATGTTCTCATAAAACTGCTCAAATCACATTACACCGTTGTAATCCACAAACCTGTGATCATTGAATCGCAGACAATTCAGGAATAAGGCAGCACGAATATACAGACGATTGCACAGAAAAAGCGGGTATGCATTGGCATACCCGCTTCTTTTTATCTTTTCTTATTTTGCTGGCTTCGGCGTTCCACAGGTACAGGTTGTGACGTATTTTTCATTTTTCTTCCTGCATTTTGAACAGATCCAGATTCTTCCAAACTTCACATCCTGACGGTAATCGCGTTTGTTCTGTGCCAGAAGGGATTCTGTAATCTGTTTTTGTCTCCGTTCTTCTGCCAGTTCTTCCCGCTCCTGCTGTTCAACCAGATCCATAGCCACATCCACTACCATCGGAGGCGGATCTATACGCAATGGTTCCGGTATAAACAAATGCGCAATCTTATCATCCAATGTTGTCTCTGTCTTGTACATGTAATGAGACGGTCTCTTCAAATTTCCTTTTTCGATTGGTTCCTTCGGTTTCGCCTTAATATTCACAATCGTTGCAATCAACGAAAGAACAACAAAAATTGCTATCACAATTAAAACATCTGACATATCTTATCCCCCCTGTTACTGTTCCGGCATGTGCCAGTCTGCCAGTGCCTCCCGGTACACTGCAAGCTGCTGTTCATATATTTCTATGGACTGCTTTTTCTGTTCCGATGATGTCTGTAATTCTGCTTTTTTCGCCTGCGCAAGCAAAGCCTCGTAACAGGCAACCAAACCCTGCAGGCTCTTCCTTCCACCTGCCTCTACATCCAGAATACATTCCGTCTCAGAAACGGCATTCTGATACCAGACGATTGCCTCATCATAATCTTTCATTTCCTGATAATAGCTTCCAAGCTCATAGCAGATCTCCGCACACGGCGTATCTAACATATCCCGAAGTGCGTATTTCATAAGTTTGGCACCATTTCCCTGCTGTCTTGCCAGATGTGCCAGCACGCAGGCTGCCTCTCTGCCCGCTTCCGCCATCGGATTTTTCTCCCATTCCATCGTGAAGAACTCCTCTGCCCGCTCAAAATCTGTCAATTCGCCACATTTTAACAATTCCTTCGCATACATCTTTCGAAGTTTCGGCGATAGCTTCCCATCCCGCGCATACATCCGTTCGCAGATCTCGAAATCTCTGCCTCCATGCACCGCTAACGGCTTGTGCTGGATCTCAATATCACTGTCGAACACAACCGGATCTAATCGCACCGTCTCATGCACCGGATCGATCCATGTAAACGTCCGGAGCCGCTTAAAAAGCTTCGGACGTAACTCCCGCTTCACATTCATAACTGTATTGAACGCTTCTGTCACATACCACATCTGCACGATCTCAATCTCCGAAAGCAGGCAGTTCTTCAGATCAAGGAAACGCGCCCGGTTCTCCGCATCAAGCACCTCATCCGCATCCGGTGCATAGATATATTCCATCGTTGCCTTGGAGAATGAGAAATTCCGTGCCGCCGAGAAATCGCCAATCCATGTGAAATCATAGATCTGATCGGTATAGCGTGCCGCGATCTCCTTCGTGCGGTCGGTGGAACCCGTATCCACGATGATGATTTCGTCCATCAGGTCTGCGACACTGTCTAAACAGCGTGCAAGTACCTGTTCTTCATTTTTCACAATCATACATAAGCTGATGGTTGCCATGCCTGCACCTCCATATTCCATCCCCATACATGTCTTTTACATAATCTGTCCGTTCGTACATAATTTTCTTCCATTATACCTATTTCCCACTCCTTAGACAAGTAAGATTCCTGCCCCTTTTTCGCAAATTCGCTTGACCTGCCGCAGTAAAATGGGTATTCTATAGGGTGTGGGATTTTATATCACATGCACATGATTTCAGATGTAAGAAATAATGAAGCCGGCTGATGCAGGCGCTATCAAGCAATATAAGTATAAGAGAGGACATTTCTATGAAACAGATTATTTTAACCGGTGACCGCCCAACCGGACGGTTACATGTCGGACATTATGTAGGCTCTTTGAAAGAGCGTGTTAAATTGCAGAATTCCGGTGTCTATGATGAGATCTACATCATGATCGCGGATGCACAGGCACTCACAGATAATGCAGAGCACCCGGAGAAGGTACGTCAGAACATCATGCAGGTTGCACTCGATTACCTCGCATGCGGACTTGACCCGGAGAAGGCAACGATCTTCATCCAGTCCATGATTCCGGAGCTGACCGAGCTTACATTCTATTATATGAACCTCGTTACCGTTTCCCGTGTACAGCGTAACCCGACTGTAAAGGCTGAGATTCAGATGCGTAACTTCGAAGCAAGCATCCCGGTTGGTTTCTTCTGCTACCCGATCAGCCAGGCAGCTGATATCACAGCATTCCGTGCAACCCACGTACCGGTTGGTGAGGATCAGATGCCAATGATCGAGCAGTGTAAGGAAATCGTACACAAATTCAATACGGTATACGGCGAGACACTGACGGATCCAAAGATCGTGCTCCCAGAAAACAGCGCATGTCTGCGTCTGCCAGGTATCGATGGTAAGGCAAAGATGAGTAAGTCTCTTGGCAACTGCATCTATCTTGCAGAGGAGCCAGAGGATATCAAGAAAAAGGTTATGTCGATGTTCACCGATCCGAACCATCTGCGTGTCGAAGATCCGGGACAGGTAGAAGGCAACCCGGTATTTATCTACCTCGATGCATTCAGCAAGCCTGAGTATTTCGCAGAATTCCTTCCAGAGTATTCTGGTATGGACGAGCTGAAGGAGCATTACACACGTGGCGGTCTTGGCGATGTGAAGGTGAAGAAGTTCCTGAACAATGTACTTCAGGCAGAGCTTGCTCCAATCCGTGAGCGTCGTAAAATGTGGGAGCAGAAGCTTCCAGATGTCTATGATATCCTGAAGGCTGGCAGCAAGAAAGCCAGAGAGACTGCAGGCAAGACACTCGAAGATGTCCGCCGCTCTATGAAGATTGATTACTTTGATAATGATAATCTGTTGAAGATGTAATTTTTATATAAATTAGTGCATTATGCAAAATGCAAAAAGGGGCGTTATAAAACGCCCCTTTTATTATCTTTATATCCTCTTTAATTTATTGAGCAGCTGCTCATCACTCATCCGAAATACATCATCGATGATCCAGATATGCATATCTCTTGCACGCTGTTTAAAATATAGCGTTCCGGTCGTATTGTCACAGGCGCGTGCTAAAACAAGTGCCTTTCTGGCGTATTTGCCGCCAAATTTCCGCGATACAGTCTCTAACTCATGCAGTGCCAATCCACCTGCCTTGCCACTCTTGCAGGAAATAAAAATCGGGCATACCTGTTTCATTAGGATCACGTCAATCTCGTTCATTGTATCATAACCGGGATTTTCCGGATCGTATGCCTCCCCATCCCAATCAATGTGTGCCCCAATAACCGCATCTGAAAAAAGATAGCTTTCTCTTGTTGCCACCTCATATACATGCAGTTCAAGCAGATTTCCCGCTTTCGCAATGATCTTTTTTATCTGGTTATTCTTAAACCGGAACAGTACCTTTTTCCCGTGTTCCTCATAATCCTTTACCATACCGATCTCATACAGATCTCTCAACAACCGTAATGCGTCCCCTAGCTGATTGACGTACAGTTCCTCCCAGCCTTCCCGCTGATTTGGTGTATTCTTTCGAAGTTCATCGATAATTCCGCAATGTTTGTTCCAGTCACCCCGGTATCTGCGGCACAGATCCCACATGATACGGATATCCTCACGAAACTGGTCTGTAAACTTCCACTCTGAAACACTTCCGGTTTCTTTTGTAAGAAGGCCTCCATGCAGCAGGATATCTTCGGCAATACTGATATTAAAATGATAATCTGATGTAATTACCCTGGACCCACGGATATCGATTTCTTTTCCGGTAAAAGGATCAATACGCAGCTTGCTTACCTCCATCCGCGCCGAGATACATCCAAGCGCGATCAGCAACATCTCACTACCCCCGGTCAATCCAAACCGGATTCCAGGATATTCCCGGATAATCCCTGCCAGCGTTCCAATAATACTGTCCAGATCATCCTTCGGAACTTCCAAAAACTCCAGCTCCACATCCGGACATTTGTGATCCCGGAATCGTTCGATATCACGAATCTGCTTTGTAATCATATTATCCTTATGTCCAAGGAAGATTACACGTTCCGGCAAATATTTCATCATCACCATCACATTCTCGATTGGTTCCTGCGAGAAGAATTTCACGATTGCTTTTGTTCTCTCCATGTATTTCCCTCCTATAAAAGAATTGCAAAAGTATCCACCCCTGATACTTTTGCAATGATTTCTTCTCTATCTGTTACTGCATTGATGCAAATAACGCCGCAATCTCCTCCGGCGACAGCGTCCGGTTTGGATTATCATTTACCGGTGTCTGCGCAACCGAAATGCTATCCGTATGATCCTCTTCCTCCTCTGTCGCTGCCTCGGCAGATTCTATCTCATGTTCCATCTCACTGACAGCTTCTGCCACTTCTTCCGCATGTGTCTCTTCCTTAGATACATCCATCTGTTCCTGCTGTGGGAACGGAATCACATCCGCTGGTTTTGTGTTATCGGCAGATTTATTCCCCGATGCCAGATTTCCAAGTAATGCATCAATCATACTCTGATCCATCATGCCTGCATTTGTCGTATCTTCCTTGAACTGAGCCTCTTCTTTCAGAGTCTGATCCTCGCTGCCACCAAACTGGGAGAAGAAATCCTCCGTGTTAAATGTAGACTCTGGTTCTTCTGTTGGTGTGGCTTCTTCCGCAACCATTTCTGGTTCTGTTGTTGATGTATCTGTTACCTCCAAAATGGAGTTCGTTATATCTTGCTCCGCATCTTCTGTTATATCGTTCTCAATTCCATCGGAAATCATTAATTCCGGTACTACAGACTCAATCGTATTCTCCTCAGTTAGCTCATCTTCCGGCATTCGTTCTTCCACATCTGCGTCAACTGCTGTCGATGCAGCCTCTACCGGCGATGCCTCCACATACTTCGGCATCTCGATGGCATCCACTGCCTCACGCAATGCGGTAAGCTGTGCCGTCACCTGCTGTAACTGGGCAACCACTGCCTGTACATCGCCTGCCAGCTTGCCAAACTCTTCCAACACCAGTGCAGTATGATCCGGTTCTTTCTGTGCCTGCAATGCAGCCTGCATTTCCAGTTCCTTCTGCATCTGCTCCGCCTTCTGCGCGGCTTCCTCTTCCTTCTTCCGGTCATAGCCAATCAGCAGTTTCGCCGTCTTCTTGACAGCTGCATCCAGCTGTTCTTCCTGTGAAGAAAGATACGTTGCCATCTTTCTCTGCTGTACATAGGAAGCCTTTGCCAGACGTTCCATATCATTCAGGCAATCTACCACCTCAGAATTATCCTGCTTCATGCTCTCCTGCAGCGTCTTTGCAATATAATCCTGCATCTGCCGTTCTTTCTCTTCCCGTATGTCAACAAGTGACAACAGAAAGGCGTAGATACTGGCAATCAACACCAACGAGATAATCGCGATATAGGCCGTCTCTGTGCGGTAAGTGAGTATACAATACACCCACGCCAGAATCGCCGTGAAACTTACCATGCCCAATGTCACCATTCTTTTATACCGATTCCCCATCTGTTTTCTGCCTCCCTGTTTTCATTGCAAATTCTTATCCTTTATAATGTTTCTCCGGATCTGCAAACTTCGTATATTTTCCAATCCATCGAAGATCCACACTGCCCGTCTCACCACTACGCTGCTTGGCAATGATGATCTCCGCGGTCTGCGGCTTTGTCGTTGTCTCTGGATTGTAATATTCGTCTCGATAAATAAACATAACCACATCGGCATCCTGCTCGATTGATCCGGACTCTCGCAAATCCGAAAGCACTGGTTTGTGATCCGGTCTTGCATCTACCGCACGGGAAAGCTGCGACAATGCAATGATCGGAATTTTTAATTCCTTCGCTAAGTTCTTCAACGCACGGGAAACCTCCGCAATGAACTGTTGCCGGCTCTCCACCGCCCGGCTTGGGCTCATCAACTGCAGGTAGTCGATCATGATAACCTGCACTCCGTAATTCTGCTTCCATTTTCTTGCGATTGAACGAAGCTCCGAGATTGTAACCGACGAATTTTCCTCTATATATAACGGCGAATTGGCAACTGCCTCCGTACTCTCGATTACCTTGTCCCAATCATCATCTGACAGATCGCCGACCTTCATACTCTTGGAATCGACCATTGCATCGACTGCCAGAATACGGCTTGCCAGCTGTTCCTTGCTCATCTCCAGTGAGAAAAATCCAACCGGAATATGTTTCATAACGGCCAGATGATGCGCAATATTCAGGACAAACGCGGTCTTTCCCATTGCAGGTCTGGCTGCCACCAGCAAAAGCTCTCCGGCATGCATACCGGTCAGCATATTATCCAGATCACGAAATCCTGTCGGAACACCGGTAACCTTACCATCGTTTCTTGCCGCTTCCTCCATCTCGCGAATGACATTCATCACAATCTCCCGGATCGGCACCGTATCCTCAGAACCGTTTCGGTTCTGCACGAGCTTGAAGATACTCTGTTCTGCGCGCTCCATGATTACTTCTACCGGCTCCTGCGACTGATACCCATCCTTCTCGGTATTTTCGCAAAGCTTGATCAACTGCCGGAGTGCCGCCTTATCCTTGACAATCTTCGCATAGTCCTTCACCGGAGCATATAACGGAGCAGACTGTACTAACTGTGCCAGCGTCACTGTGTTTGCCACTTCTTCTGGGATATCCTTCATCCGCAGCCGTTCTACCAACGTGATCGGATCTACACTTGCTCCCTCTGAATACAGCTCGACCATATTATCGAAGAGAATCCCATACTGCTTATTGTAGAAATCCTCTCCTGTCAGCATATCCACCAGATCAGAAATCGCATCCCGGTTTACAAGCATGGTTCCCACAATGCCCTGTTCCGCTTTTTCATTATGCGGTTGTACGCGTCTTATCGTATTTTCATCCATAAAAATTACTCTAATCTATTCTTTCTGAGCTCACAGCATCCCACAAGCCCAGACATTACATTCTTCCCTGTATCTACTATAATTTAAGCTTCCTCAATCTTCACCGTGAGATCAGCGGTTACCTTTGTGTGCAGCTTGATACCAACCGTTCGGGTACCCGGTGCCTTAATGGCATCCTTCATAACGATCTTCTTTTTGTCGATATCATGTCCAAGCTGTGACTTGATTGCCTCTGCAATTTCCTTGGAGGAAATCGAACCAAAGGTCCTTCCGTTTTCACCCATCTTGATGGAAAGCGTGATACTCTCCTTCTCAATCTGTGCGGCAAGTGCCTGTGCATCTGCCAGAACCTCTGCGGCAACCTTATCCTCATGTGCCTTCTTCAGTTTTAAATCATTCAGGTTCTTTGATGATGCTTCCATACCAAGCTTCTTCGGAAGCAGCATATTTCTTGCGTATCCGTCGGATACTTCTACGATCTGATCTTTTTTTCCGAGGCTTTTTACATCCTGCAATAAAATAACTTTCATGTCTGGTTCCTCCCTAATTCTAAATATCGCCTTCCCGATACATCTCATCTAAAAGCGTCTTTAATTGAATCAATACCAATTCATTTGTACTATTTGTAAACTGGGCTCCGGCGATATTTGCATGTCCACCGCCACCCATTTTTTCCATGATAATCTGCACGTTCACATCGTCGACCGACCGTGCACTCATATAAACCGTGCCATCCTTCTCTGTCGTAACAAACGACGCACGGATACCTTCGATGTTGAGCAGGTCGTTCGCAACCTTCGCAGCAACTACCGTCGGTGCATCGGATTCCTTCGGATCAACCGTAGAAATCGCAAATGTATCCATATAAATCTCCGAATTGATGACACCCTCTGCCAGCTGGCGGTACGTGTACATATCACTGCGGAACATCTTTCTGACACGGACGACATCCGCACCGCTCCGGCGCAGGTACGATGCTGCATCAAATGTACGCACACCTGTCTTGGTCAGGAAATTATCTGTATCAATCACAATACCTGCATACATGGCATCCGCTTCAATTGGACGAAGCTTCACCTTGCCCTCGATGTACTGTAGGATCTCCGCGATCATCTCACATGCCGAGCTTGCATATGGCTCGATATACGAAAGTGTCGCATTCTCGATCACTTCGTCGGACTGTCTGTGGTGGTCAAATACCACGATAGACTTTGCCAGGCTGAGCAGTTCCTCGCACTCGGTCATGCTCGGTTTATTCACATCGGTTACGACAACCAGTGTATTCGGAGTTACCCGGCTGATTGCCTGTTCACTGTTGATGATCATATCATCGCCATAAACGCTGTTCCCCATGAATCCGCTGATGATCGGCCGGATAGCCGAGGTTACCTCGTTCACTACGATGTATGCCTTTTTATTTAATGTCTTAACCAGACGATACACGCCCACTGCCGAACCAAATGCATCCGCATCCGGCCGCTTATGTGCCATGATGATAACACTGTCTTTGCTTGTCAGAAGCTCCTGGAACGCCTGTGCCTTAACACGTGCCTTAACGGTTGCTGACTTCTCGGTTCCTGCACTCTTTCCTCCAAAATACGTCGTCTTATCGCCGTACTTGACTACTGCCTGATCGCCACCTCGCCCAAGCGCCAGTCCGATTGCGGTACGCGCCCGCTCATATGCCTGCGCAAAACTGTCTGTTCCGGCGCCAACGCCGATACTCAGGGTAACCGGAATCTCGTTTCCGACATTGATACTCTTTACCTCATCCAGAATCGCAAACTTCGTCTCACGTAGCTGTGGCAGATACTGCTGCCGGAATACGAAGAAATATTTATCCTTCTCCAGCTTCTTTCCAATTGCGTCAATCGTGGAAAGATACATGTTGATTCGTCGGTCAACCAGTGCTTCCACCAGGGAATGACGAACCTCTTCGGTATTCTCCATAACCTCATCGTAATTATCAATATACAGAAGTCCTGCGACAAGCTTCTGGTCTTCATTTTCCTTCTTGTAAATCCGAAGTTCCGTTTCATCGTACAGATACAAAGTGATCATAGCATCTGCCTGATGATCAACCATCGCATCCTCATCCGGATCCACCAACGCCTCTGAAAAGTCGATCCGACGCAGCAATGCACGATAGACGCGATCATTGTACTCCAGATCCATCTGCATTTCCTCGGACGATAACACATCTGTATCCACTGCCGGGAAAAATGATGCGATATTCTTGCGAATCCGCTTTTTAGAGCCAACTCCAATCTCCTCGATAAATTTCGCGTTGCCCCACAAAATCTTTCCATCCGTATCCAGCAACGCATATGGAATATCCAGCTCTTTTAAAAGCTCTTTCTGTATCTGCCCCTGTTCCAGTGCAAACCGAAAGACAACCGGCATAATCGCTGCTTTCATCACAATAAAAACTGCAATCTCACATACAACAAAGATAAAGACCGCCGCAGCTGCAATCGCACCGCTCTTTTTGTCGTGTACATACAGCACGATCACCATGCCGACCAGAAGCACGGTCAGCGCCAGCGGCATCAGCAGATATTGTTGTATTTTCTTTTTTAAGATCTTTTCGCTATTCATTGATTCTCACCTGTTGCTGTATCCAACAGCCTCTCCCAGTGACTACTTTGCTATATTCGCAAGTCTATCCTTTACCTGCTCCAATGTCTCTGTATACTTCTGGAGCTTTGCACGCTCTTCCTCAACCTTTGCTGCAGGTGCCTTATCCACAAACTTAGGATTCGCAAGCATACCGGATGCACGCTTGATCTCTGCTTCTAACTTTGTCTGTTCCTTCGTCAGACGCTCGATCTCCTTCTCGATATCCACAAGCTCTGCAAATGGAATGTAGATGGCTGCATCATGAATCACAACGGAAACTGCATCGTCTGCGATTCCACTCTTATCTTCCTGTACATGTACCTCGTTTGCATAACCAAGCATCGCGAAGAAGTTCTTGCTTGCCGTAAAGATCGCACGGATGTCTTCCTTCGGAGATACGACGTAAACGCTTGCCTTTCTGCTCGGTGCAACGTTCATCTCTGTACGCACGTTACGGATGCCGCGTACAGCTTCCTTGATCTTATCCACAGCAGCCTCATCTGCCTTGAAATCAAATGCCTTGTCATATTCCGGCCACTTAGAGATCATGATAGATTCCTCGTCGGTCAGTGTACAGAAGATCTCCTCTGTTACAAATGGCATATATGGATGCAACAGCTTCAGACCGGTTGTAAGAACGGTCTTCAATGTCCAGAGTGCTGCTGCCTTTGTCTCATCGGCATCATCCCAGAGTCTTGGTTTAACCATCTCGATATACCAGTCACAGAACTCCTCCCACAGGAAATCATAAAGCTTTGATACCGCGATACCAAGCTCGAACTTCTCCATGTTATCTGTCACTTCCTGTACGAGATCATTCATCTTCGACAGAATCCACTTATCCGCAAGTGTAAAGCCATACTGCTTCATTGCCGCGTCGACATCGGCTGTCATAGCTGCATCAATCCCTGTGATATCTGCCTTCTCAATATTCATCATGATAAATCTGGATGCGTTCCAGATCTTATTTGCAAAGTTACGGCTTGCTTCCACTCTCTCCCAGTAGAAACGCATGTCGTTACCCGGTGCATTTCCGGTAATCAATGTGAATCGGAGTGCATCAGCGCCATACTTGTCGATAACCTCCAGCGGATCGATACCATTTCCAAGAGATTTACTCATCTTACGTCCCTGATCGTCTCTGACCAGACCGTGGAAGAGTACCGTGTGGAACGGAAGCTTACCTGTCTGCTCGATGGATGAGAATACCATACGGATTACCCAGAAAAAGATAATGTCGTATCCGGTTACAAGTACATCTGTCGGGAAGAAGTAGTCCAAATCTTCCGTCTTGTCCGGCCAGCCAAGTGTAGAGAATGGCCAGAGTGCAGATGAGAACCATGTATCCAGTGTGTCTTCGTCCTGCTTTACATGGTTACTTCCACATTTTGGACAGGTGCAGACGGTCTCCTTCGATACGATCGTCTCGCCACAGTCCTGACAGTAATATGCAGGGATACGATGTCCCCACCAGAGCTGTCTGGATACACACCAGTCACGGATATTATCCAGCCAGTTGTAATATGTCTTATCCATACGCTCCGGAATCAGCTTCAGTTTGCCACTTACAACTGCTTCCTTCGCCGGCTTTGCCATCTCACTCATCTTGACGAACCACTGTGGCTTTACAAGCGGCTCTACGGTTGTCTTACAACGATCGTGTGTACCAACCATATGCTTATATGGCACAACCTTCACGAGAAGTCCGAGAGCCTTCAGGTCATCAACCATTGCCTTTCTTGCCTCGTAGCGGTCCATGCCTGCATACTTGCCACCAAGCTTGTTGATTGTGGCATCATCATTCATAATATTGATCTCTTCGAGATTATGACGCTTTCCAACCTCAAAATCGTTCGGATCATGCGCCGGTGTGATCTTTACACAGCCGGTTCCGAAATCTTTATCTACATACTCATCCGCGATTACCGGAATCTCTCGATCGGTCAGCGGCAGCTTCAGCATCTTGCCAATAATATCCTTGTATCGTTCATCCTCTGGATTGACAGCAACAGCGGTATCACCAATCATAGTCTCCGGACGTGTCGTAGCAATCTCTACGAATCTTCCTTCCTCGCCAACAACCGGATAATTGATATGCCAGAAGAAACCATCCTGCTCCTCATGTACAACCTCTGCATCAGAAATCGATGTCTGGCAGACCGGACACCAGTTTACGATACGGGAGCCACGATACATATATCCCTTTTCATACAGCTTGCAGAATACTTCTGTAACCGCCTTGTTATTTCCTTCATCCATTGTGAAACGTTCACGATCCCAGTCTGCGGATGAACCCATCTTCTTCAGCTGGTTTACAATCTTTCCGCCATATTCTCTACGCCAGTCCCAGACACGCTCTAAGAACTTCTCACGTCCGAGGTCTTCCTTGTCGATGCCTTCCTTTTTAAGTGCCTCGATCACCTTAACCTCTGTTGCAATCGCAGCATGATCCGTTCCCGGCTGCCACAATGCATTGTAGCCCTGCATACGCTTGAATCGAATCAGAATATCCTGCATGGTATTATCGAGCGCATGTCCCATGTGCAGCTGTCCCGTGATGTTTGGTGGTGGCATCACAATTGTGAACGGCTTTTTGCTCCGGTCTACCTCCGCATGAAAATATTTGTTTGCAACCCATTTTTCATACAGACGCGGTTCAATCTCCGCCGGGTTGTAGTTCTTCTCTAATTCCTTAGCCATGTCTTTCTTCCTCCATATATGAATGATATCGTGCACTCATAGTACACAATCAAACTTCTCTTTCCTCTTTATCTGCATGTCCTTATAATTCCAGATTATAAGTTGCCAGCAGCTCCCGGATATAGCTTTCAATGCCCGGATTCGCCGCAATACTTGCTTTTAATGCAGACGTAGCATTCTGCCGGATCTTCTCACAGCTTGCCATCTTCTCACGGATTTTCTGCCGTCGTACATTTAAACCATGCTTGATCTCCACCATCTCCCGACGATCAATCAGCGCATTTGTCTGATTCTTCCAGACCATCGGATCGGCAATACCAACATCTGCGAGCTGTTTTACCAGCCTGTCACAGGCGAGATAATAGCTCTCGCTTGCCTGCGAATATTTTTTCGCATCCCTCTGCATCTGATTGTATAGATCCCAGAGGTACATTAATTCCTTGCCGGAATTGACACCATATTTTTCATAAATATAATCCAGTGTATTGGTATTATTAACATATTTTGCTTTTACTTTATTGAGCAGCGATACGGCTCTTTGCAGCTTCGCATCAGTCTCCCTGACTCGTCGGCTGATATTGGCATACTGTATGTAACAGACAACAAAACAGATCACCGCAACGGTTCCCTCGATTGCCGCCGGCAATGTCACATCTTTCTTCGCGAGCAGTGCCACTGCAAACAAGGTAATACTGATAAGCAGGAACAACACCAACACCACGATCAATGCGCCCCGGATACGATACGCATTGTCTGTATCCTCCACGCGTGCATACTTCAGATCTTCCTTTTCTCCTTCGAGATATCCCATGTCGTTTTTCAACATGGAATCCCGCATTTCCATATCATTCAAATTCCGAATCATATCCGGAATATCTGCTTCTAACCGCTGCATCGTATGATACTGCTCTGTTGTAAGCAGATTCTCTGATTGCTGGTATTTGTTCCGATTACCATCAAGCTTCTCAATCTGCTTTGCCGTATCCACGATATCTTCTGCCAGATTCACCGGCAGTTCCTCGATTCTCTGGATATCCACAAGATAATCTGTCACAAGCTTGTACTCCTGCTTCATATCTTCCATGTGGTACTTCGTATCGACCAGCTGCTCACAAAAATCACCAACCGTCTTGCGCTCCCGATTTGAGGATACTGTCTCCCGGACTTCCTTCCGAAGTTCCGGATCCACGCGTTCTTTCAATACTGCTTTCTCAGCAGCCCGCTTCGCTTTTTCCTTATTCCGTTCCGCCCTAGACTGATTTCTGCGCTTTCTGCGTTCCTCCCGCAAGCGTTCCTGTTCTTCAATCAAGGCGTCATATTCGGCATCGTCTTCATTCAAGTATGCCTTGATCTTCTGAAACATTCCCATTAAATCGCCTGCTCTCTGAATTCATCCTTCAATTGTCCGAGTATAATATCCATTCGCTTATCATAGTCAATCATGTCCTTGTTCATACGGTTATATACCGCACGCTGCAACATGGAGAAGATCGTCATCTCCCGGACATCCTCGTTGGAATCCCCGATTTCAATCATCAGATTCTCAAAATTATCATCATCGAGGTCAAATTTCCGCATTTCCTGCTTCAGTGTCGTCGCATCATTCCCAGCCGAAAATACAATCAGGTAACTGCGAAGACTTTCCTCGTTGCCATTCAATTCATACGCTTTCATAAAATAGCGTTTTGCATCCTCCACATCCATGTTGTTCGCTGCTGCCACACCACGGTTGTGATAGACATTTCCAAGAAATACCTTATCTGTAATGTCCTGCTGGTTGTCCAGAATCTCATCGTAAATCGATGCTGCCTTAATGTATCTGCGATAGCCAAGATAACTATCCGCCTTAAGCTTCTTACGCTGGCTGGACGTCAATCTGCGATATTTCTGCCATGCTTCCACATAAGTTTCGATTTCCTCAGGTGTATAGTAATCTCCGGCATTCAGGATTTCTACCAGCAGATCCTGTGCAAATGTCGCCTTGTTGGAAAGTGCCACCAGCTTGGCTGCCAGCTCCGGCATATCTAATTCATCCCGGATCCAGTCAAACAACTTCTCTGAAAGAGAAGATTTTGAGATCAGAACAGTATTGTTATAAATATAAAAGCAAAGCTCCTCGTAGGTATTGATTTCCACCTTCGTATTCAGGAAAATAAATGGATGCGATGCTTCTTTTCTTGTACATAAGATAATTTTTGACATTAAACATCAAACTCCTTACGATAAATCTTGTTCGTGGTCGGAAATAATTTTCCAAATCCAACATCCTTAATAATAAATGCGCCATGATGCGGATTCTCAAACTCCACCTCCACAGAAAACTTTGATGTCTTGTTTGGTCGTTTCGGAATTCCGTGCAGTTTCACGACCTCACGCTCCTCCTCCCCGGTTTTCCGGTTCCGGTAAACAAGTACCAAAGACTCTGTGTCATCCAATATAATGCTGATCTTTCCGTGGATATTATACCACTGTCTGCCACCCAGGGCGATTGGAATAAACCGATCCTCCTCATCTTCCGATGAGATTCCGACATCAAAGATCACATTTTCCTTTGTCTCCACAAAATACTTTTTATAGAATTCGCCATATTCACCGCCGACTGCCTTGTAGCAGGCCCCCTTCGTATAGATATTCTGACCGGCAAACACGCGTCTGCCCTGTGTCAGAAGCTCCCGCGATTTGTTCAGCCATTTCTCGGAAAATCCCAGTCCGGTCAGATAAATAGACGAGATGTATGTTTTCTTTGTCTCATTTGCCACGATCTTTGCAAAGGTAATATCCATCAGTATATTATCTCCGCCAAATGCCGCCAGATTGAAATTCTCAGAGTAGTCCTCATGCGTGACACTGATCGTATTCAGTTCATGGCCATGAGAGATATCGATTCTGTAATAATGCAGGCCGTCGGTATTATAATCAAATAATCCCACACTGTTCGTGCGCAGACTTTCATCCTGATTAAAAATATAATATAATCCACTGTCCAGATGGCTTGTAATCTCCACCTGTTCCTTCTCTACACCCAGTTCTTTATAGAACGTCGACAGCACCCGGAACAAATCTTTATTATACTCCGGAATCGTGATGACCAGTTTTTTCACTGATGATCCTTCATAACGATATAAGAACGAATCTACATGCATTTTCAGCATCATCAGGAACAGTTTCCGATAGCTGTAGCGCGTATTGTGTACCTCTACTGTCTCCTCGCTGCGCGCATTCTGAAACAGCTCGTCCAGCACAATGCCCTGCTCCTTAAAACGTGCCTCAGAAGCCTCGGAACCAACATACCACTCCCCTGTTTCCAGGCCAAAAAAGAGGATGTTTGGCATCATATACGTTTCCTTGTTATTCAATTGGTTGACCGTCTCTGGTTCCCGTGAGATGTCGTTATAAAAACTAATCTGCGTAGAATCCGAGCACAGATCCATGCCTATATAATACGCCTCTGACATGTCTTTTTCCTTTCGTACTCTTTTTCAATTCTATATACGTAATTCACGCATTGTTCCGTTTTTACAGGATACTTAAATTCTCCTCAAACAGATGTACCGTATTCAGATACACATCTAACGTCTCCAGCAGTTCATTATCCTCACGCATTTCCTGATTGACAAGCATACTGTTGATGATTTCAAAACGATTCCGGTCTTTGCGGTTAAATGCTTTGGACTTCAAGGACTCACTTTCTACCACATAAGAATTACCCTGTGTATCATCTGAAATCTCGTAGACGAGACGCTCGCCATGGAATACAACGTATTCTTTCACATACATGCCCGGAATCATCTCATCCAGAAGCTCTGTCTTATAAATCAGATTCTGTCTGGATCCGGTATCAAATGCATATTTTACAGTTATCTGCTTTCCCGGCTCGCTCTTGTAGATCAGATAAGTCTTGAGCATGACGTCCTGTGGCAGCTTGATAAAGGACCGGAAGCTCTTATAGAACGGAAGCAGCTTGCCTGCATCCATGAACTTACCAACTGCATCCTTGATCCACGTCTTCTGTTCTGCCGTGTAACGATCCAGCTTTGAAAAATGATGCAGCATGGACATACGGGAAATCTCATCCTCGATATTCCCCTTCTGAATCTCCTGATACAGACAGTCAAAAACACCACTCGGAATCTGTGCATCCTTGATCAGATAATTATAGCACGCAAACCGCAGGAACGCCTTTACAACCAGTCCACGGTTTCTGCCTGCATAATATGCCGTAAATATATCATAGATATATTCTACATTTCCCATTGCAAACATCATCTGGGCCAATGTATTTTCTGCCAGCAGCGAAATATCTCTGACACGGTTGCGTACCGTCTTGAAAATACCTGCCAGTTCTTCGAGATCCCCCTTATAATGATTGATAATATATATCAGAATCCGTTCATTGACCTTTCCGGATTTGTATAAGTGGATACAAATGGAAAGCAGATCCTCATTCAAAAATCCGTTACTGTCCTCCACTCCATAATCCGCCAGCCGATACAGTTCCTCACTATCGATCTCATCAAATCCATACAGCTTCACTGCCTGAAACGCCTTGTCAAACATGTTCATATCAACCATGTAGGCAATCATCACGCGTGCATTCGCATGATTCAGATACTCAATATCAAGTTTTTCCAGATATTTTGAAAGAACCTCGTTATCCAGATTCTCATGGTAGTACTCAATTATATTCAGGTATGCCTGCTGCTTATAATCATAGGAGATCTCATCACAGTTTACGATATCTCGCGCAGCATTGACCTCAATTGCCTTCTTGAATGTAAAATCACCGAGCTGCTCATAATTGTGCAGCAGCACCCGATAATCCCGTGGGCTGTACTTGCAGCAGATATCCATATATGCATTCTCATCTACAATACGCTCCAGACGATACGGAATAGATCCCGCATACCGGTTTCCCGCACTATCCTCGAAGATGATAGATGCCGTATTCGACAGAATCTCCACATACGCCTCACCGTTTATGATTGGCACACGCTGCACTTCCTCCAGCTCCTGATGTGTGACAATCACGGCACGCACGCCCTTATTGAAGCAGACAAGTTTTCTGCGGAAAATGATATTGATCAGCTTGCTCGCATAGAGCGGACTGACTGTCTCCGGCTCCAGAAACTCGTCATACAGAACCGTCAGATCATCACTGACCTTGCCACTGATAATCATATTCTCCATGAAATCCTGCATCGTTGTCGCATATTCATGGTACACTTTCATATGCTGGGACTTGTTGTAAATTACATTTGCATACAGATACGCCAGTTCCTTTTCCGAAAGTGTATTTTTATAATTCAGATACATTAAAACTGACTGTGGAATCAAATCGTATCTGGAGAAATTCATACTCTTGACAAAGCACTCATTCAGTCCGATAAATTTCAGGTTACGATCGACTGCATCCCGATAGAACCGATGGTACTTATTGTCCAGTTTTCCTGCACTGATCAGCATTGAACAGATACTTGACAGCACTTCATCACTCTTTTTTTTCGAGTAAATACTATCCATGATCTCAAAGATCTTCGCGTCAAACTGCCGGAACGATGCTGCAAGCTGGATAAATGCCTCAATGACTTCATCCGACAAATACTTATGACGCAGCCCCCATCGGATCGTTGTGACTTCCAAATCCGTAATGTGCTTGAGCAGCAGCGGGTTATTGTTCAGGACCTCGCATAGCTCCATATACATAAGCGGGCTGTTATATCCATGTTCATACAGGTTTCTGATCTCACGATATAAGGCAGTCTGGTCATTGTTATATGTTTCATCAACGAACAGCAGCAACCAAAAATAAAAAATCTTATCATCCTCTGTGCGGTAATTTCTGCGAATCAGTTCTTTCGCCTGTTCTGTCGCACGTCCGTCCTTACTTACCATCGCTTTCAGATAAGCATAATAGCAGCTCTGCTTGTTATTCATTCCGGAATTATCTACATCCGCCTCGATTCGCAGGAACTCCTGCTCGACCTTCTCGGTCTCACCCTGCATGATGTTCATATGCATGGTTCCCAGTCGATACAGATCCTCCTCCGGTACATACCGCGCCAGGTTGTTAAACGCAAACAGCGTCGTACTGATATACTCCCGAAGCTGGATTCTTCCCATCCGGTAATCCATGTAGGTACTGATCAGCCGGACCTGATTACTTTTGATCAGATGTGTCTTGCTTCCCGGTTTTGCGACCTTAATCTCCTTCTCTGCAGGTTTGGAAAGATTAATCTCAATCTCAATCGTCTGATATACATTCTCGATTATAATTTTACCCGATGTTACACCATCCGGAATATTCTCCGGTGAAATCAGTACGTCGAGTGAAAACAGATTGCCATAAAAATCTGCACTGGTTATCACTTTTCTCGCAGGGATAATGAAGTCTTCCGTGGAACGCACAGTCGAACTGCTATATCCCCATGTATTTTTACTGATATTGATTGATATCTTGGACAGCTCCTCCGGAAATTCCAGATTTACCTTTGCCTTTGATACGGACAATGTCAGCGCACGTTTCTTGTGTACATAGACAAGGAACTCCTCCAGCGCCTGATTTACCGACTGGCTTTCCATCAGACTGTTATAAATCTGCTTGATTACCGGATCCCGATTAATAAACGTACGCTTAAAATCATCGCGCACAAACACACGCGCCGCCTCTGCCCAATTGCTCTCAGCAAGTGTTGCAAATTTAAAGAGATCATCGATTTTCTGATCTCCATATTTTACATATGGTGTCGTGATATCAATGTCATATAGAATCTTAAATTCACCGCCATCGGTAATGACACTGATATGTCCCTTGTAATTTTTTCCTGCCTCCAGACAGGTTGCATCAAACGTAAATCCTACATCAAAATTCTTCGCAATAAATGTGTGCTGATTAAAGCGAAGCATATAACGGCTGTCATACACCATCGCCTTGATTACATGATCATTCGTACTGTTTACCGTGAAGACGCCTTCGTACAAAGTTCCCGATTCAATATTCAGTTTTAAAAACTTCTCCGATATAGCCACCTCAGGTCTGTCTACCTGAAATTCGCCTTTTGCGTAATGTTCTACTATCGCCTTCATGGTATCTCCTTTATTTCTCGGCTTTGAGCTGAAATCCTACTTGTCTTTCGTCTGTTTAATAGGTATAATTAGTGTTATGAGGGTATAGTTCACCCACTATCCCCTTTTAACACATATCACATTATAACAAACCCCCTTTCTTTTTTCAAGACAGGGTTATAAATGGTTTTGTTTCAATTGTATAGGAGGAAAATATGAATAATGGTCCACTTCGCATCGAGCAGTATGAGACTGTCCGATATGACATAAATTGTAATCCGCTTGGTGTCCCGGAAAGCGTTACACGTGCAATCATAGAAAACATCGAATCCGTTGGCTGCTATCCGGATTCATATTATGAACCGTTAAAAAATTCTATCGCTTCTTATGCCGGCTGTTCCCCGGAACATCTGGTGCTTGGCAGCGGCAGTTCTGATCTGCTGCGGCTGTTTGTCGCATTGCTCGCGCCAAAGAAAGCCCTGCTCCTGATCCCGTCTGCAACGGATTATGAGCATGTATTATCCGTATATGGCTGTGAAACCGACTTTTATGAACTGGATATCAATCAGGACTACAGGCTGGATATGGATGATTTTATTGCCCAGTTGTCCGATGCATACGACATGGTAATTCTCGGCAATCCAAACAACCCAACTTCACAGGCCATCTCCAAAGAGGATATCGAAAAACTTGCAGCCACTTGCAGTAAGTTTGGGATTTCCCTTCTGGTAGATGAAATGTATATCGAATTTACAGAAAACTACCAGAGCCGGACAGCGATTTCCCTTGTAAACACCTATGAGAATCTGATTATTCTCCGCAGCGTGTCAAAATTCTTCTCTGTTCCGGGACTCCGGCTTGCTTATGCGATCATGAATAACGAGATGAACATGACCATCATCAATATGACCGCAACACCAAACAGCATTTCCTGTCTGACTGCCGCTGCATGTACGGCGATGCTGGAAGATAAATCCTACATACGCGAATCGCATTCCCGCATCTTTACCGAGCGCAATCTGATCTACTCGGCAATGAGCACAAACAAAAATCTACGGTTGTTTAAACCAAGCGCAAATTTTGTGTTAATGCAGATTCTAAAAGAGGATATAACCGCAAAATCCCTACTGGCACATTGTAATCTGAAGGGCATTGTACTTCGAAACTGTGAAGATTTCCACGGATTAGATTCTCATTTCGTGCGGTTTTCCATCATGAACCCGATGCAAAACGACCTTATGGTAAATACAATTCTGGAATTGCTTCGATAACTATATATGAAAAAGCCTAGAAACTGTTCAAAGCAGAGATCTATATGCAGAAAAAGCGGTTGGAACAGCTTATCTGTTTCCAACCGCCTTTTATCATCGCAATCTCTATGTATTTATGCGAGTTCTTTCTCACTCATTGCAAGTGCGGATGCAATTACGGCATCCATATCATAATACTTGTACTCACCAAGGCGTCCACCAAAGATCACGTGTGACTCCTTCTCACCAAGGTTCTTGTACTGCTGATATAATGCACTATTCTTCTCATCATTTACCGGATAATACGGCTCATCTCCCACCTTCCACTCAGAAGAGTATTCACGAGAGATAACCGTCTTCGGCAGATCATTGCCCGCATCATCCTTGCCAAACTCAAACCATTTGTGTTCAATGATACGCGTCCAAGGTGTATCTGCATCAGTATAGTTCACGGCTGCATTCCCCTGGAAGTTTGACTTATCCAGCAGTTCTGTCTCAAACCGGACAGAACGATATTCGAGCGCACCAAGCTTATAATCAAAATAAGCATCAATCGCACCTGTGTAGACAACTTTCTCTGCCATTGCATCATACTCTGGCTTATGTGCCAAATAATCCGTTCCAAGCTTCACTTCGATTCCGTCAAGAAGGTTCGCAACCATCTTCGTGTAACCTCCCATCGGAATTCCCTGATACAACGCATTGAAATAATTGTTATCAAATGTCAGGCGCACCGGCAGACGTTTGATGATAAATGCCGGAAGCTCTGTACATGGGCGTCCCCACTGCTTCTCTGTATATCCCTTGACCAGCTTCTCATAAATATCTGTTCCAACCAGGCTGATTGCCTGTTCCTCCAGATTCTTAGGCTCCGTGATACCTGCTGCCTGCTTCTGTTCCTCAATCTTCGCTGTCGCTTCGTCCGGTGTCACCACGCCCCACATCTTATTGAATGTATACATGTTAAATGGCAGGCTGTACAACTCGCCCTTGTAATTTGCTACCGGCGAATTTGTAAACCGGTTAAACTCCGCAAATTTTGTAATATACTCCCATACCTGTTTGTTGTTCGTATGGAAAATATGCGCACCGTATTTATGTACATGGATGCCCTCCACGTCCTCCGTATACACATTGCCGGCAATCTGCGGGCGTTTGTCGATCACGAGCACTTTCTTTCCTTTTTCCTTTGCCTGCTGTGCAAATACAGCTCCATACAAACCTGCTCCAACCACTAAATAATCATACTGTTTCATACCTTGTCTCCTTAATCTCTCCGAAATATGTCTCTTGTATATACCTTATCCTGCACATCGTCCAGTTCCGCATTGTAACGGTTTGCAAGAATTGCATCGCTCTGTTGCTTAAACGGTTCCAGATCATTCACTACCTTAGATCCAAAAAATGTTGTTCCCTCCGGCAGCGTCGGCTCATAAATGATCACCTTTGCTCCCTTTGCTTTGACACGTTTCATAACTCCCTGAATGGAGCTTTGCCGAAAGTTGTCCGAATTCGACTTCATCGTCAGGCGGTAGACACCAATCGTCACATCCTTCTCACTTGCAGCATTCCACTCGTTATTCGCACCATAACTGTAATAGCCTGCCTTCTCAAGCACCCGGCTCGCAATAAAATCCTTCCGCGTGCGGTTGCTTTCCACGATTGCCGTCATCATATTCTGCGGTACACTGTCATAATTGGCAAGCAGCTGTTTCGTATCCTTCGGAAGACAGTAACCGCCATAACCGAAGCTCGGATTGTTGTACTGCGTCCCGATTCTCGGATCTAAGCACACGCCATCAATAATCGCCTGCGTGTCAAGCCCCTTCATCTCTGCATATGTATCCAGTTCGTTAAAATACGACACTCTTAACGCGAGATACGTGTTTGCAAACAGTTTGACTGCCTCTGCCTCGGTAAATCCCATGAACAGCGTGTCGATATCTTCCTTTTCCGCGCCCTCCTGCAACAACCGCGCAAATGTATGCGCCGCAGCGTCCACCTCTGCATCGCCCTTATCCGTACCGATAATGATACGGCTTGGATATAGGTTGTCATACAGTGCCTTGGATTCCCGCAGGAACTCCGGACTAAACAGAATCCGGCTTGTCTGATATTTCTTTCTTACCAACTCGGTATAACCAACCGGGATCGTCGATTTGATCACCATAAACGCTTCCGGATTCACCTTCAGTACAAGCTCAATCACCGCTTCTACCGCCGTCGTATCAAAGAAGTTCTTCTGGCTGTCATAGTTTGTCGGTGCTGCAATGATGACAAAATCTGCGTCATGATAAGCTGCCTCACCATCTAAGGTTGCTGTCAGATGCAAGTCCTTCTCTGCCAGGTATTTCTCAATATAATCATCCTGGATTGGTGAGACCTTATGGTTGATCTGCTCCACCTTCTCCGGGACGATATCGACTGCCGTCACCCTATGATTCTGGGACAGCAGAGTTGCAAGTGACAACCCAACATAACCGGTTCCTGCAACCGCAATCTTCAAATCTTCAAATACTCTCATACTTCATTCCTCCCATATGCCCGTCCAAAATGCTCATTCATAATCAAGCATCTATCCTTCCAGCTTCTTTGTTCTCTGCTATTCCTTACTCACTCCGCAAAGCCTCAACCGGATCCTTCTTCGATGCCACACGCGATGGAATCAGTCCACCAATCATTGTCAACACAACACTGATTGCTACTAAGATTACACCTCCGGCAGCTGGTAGTTTAGCCACACCGGTAAGTCCTGCCAGGTGATGAATCACTGCATTGATCGGAATATTCAGGATCACCGTAACACCAATACCGATCAGTCCTGCTACAAATCCGATGATAATCGTTTCTGCATTAAATACACGCGAGATATCCTTCTTTGATGCGCCAATGCTTCGCAGTACACCAATCTCCTTCGTCCGCTCCAATACGGAAATATACGTGATAATACCGATCATAATCGAGCTTACCACGAGAGAAATTGCCACGAATGCCATCAGCACATACGAGATTGCATTAATAATCGTACTGATGGAGGACATCATCGTGCCTACCATATCCGTATAAGAGATTTCCTTCTCATCTTCACCGTTCGCTTTCACCATGTCGTTATATTCTTCAATCACATCGATAATCTTTTCTTTCGACTCAAAATCAATCGGATAGATGCGGATCACCTTCGGATCATTCTCATAGGCAATACCAAGTGTGACGAGATTGTCATCATAGGTCGCACTTTCCGCCGACTTCAGATCAGAAAGTGACATACTGTTCGACACACTCTGTGTCTGTTCCGTCATCGTCTGCATAAACTGTTTTAACTGGTCTGCCGGAAGGCTTGCCATATATTCATACAGTTGATCCTCTGTCATATCCGCGATTCCCATCTCGCTCATCGCGTCCTGCGCCTGCTGCTCGGCTTCCTTCTGTGCCTCTTCATTCAGATCGGCCCCAAATTCATAGCCGGTAAATACATTCTTGTCCGGATCCGCAAGCTGTGCCTTGCCTGCTTCACTGTCTCTCGACAGCTCCATCAGCTTCTCCACAAGCGCGTGAGTATATCCAATTGTTGTTGTGATTGAATGTACGGTTGCATCCTCATTTGGACGGACAATTCCGACGATCTTGATATCCAGCCCATTTTTGATCTTATCTTTCAGATAATCTGCATCATCGCTCTTATCGACATAGCATTTCTCTGCTTCATCGTATTCATAAAAATCCGAAGACGGAATTACCTTATAGGTGAGGCTCAGCAGATCATCGTAGGTGTATGACGTGTTCGGATAGGTCTTTGTCTCACCCTTCAATGCCGCACGCATCATCTCCTGCATCTCGCTGACATCCCGGATTCCAAGCGAATACAACTCATAATCGCTGATTTCGTTATCCTTCGTCACAACCATGACAACCTCATCATAATTCTCCGGCCAGCGTCCGGCTACGACATCATACTGGTTTTCAAGCAGTTCCTGATTGCTGATCATCTCGGACCAGACATTCGTCGTACTCTGTGTCCCTGTCATGCCAAGGTTGTCCATCTCTGACATCGAACCGAAACCGATACTGTCAAACACAGTACTCGGATTTACCTGATAGACTTCCTTATCTACATCACTTTTGTAGGCATTGATCGTAATACCATACGTATACATGATATCACTGGTGTAGTCTTTCATCTTCTGACCGTCCCCTTCTTCGATATAATCCTTGAAGGATACCATGTCGTTGACCTTGACCTCGCCAAGCATATTCTTCATATAATTTCCGACAAAGTTGTTCGAATATACCTTGTCCATATCATGTTCTTCTTCGCTCTTCATCTCAGTGCCAAGCATAAGGTTCATCATCGCCGACATATCAATCGACTCATCTGTGATTTCCAGCGGGTAGGTGGAAAGCGTATCCTCCTCCACATTTTTGATATAATTCCGGAAACCATCCGATAACGATAAGATCAGAGCGATACCGATGATGCCGATACTACCTGCAAATGCGGTAAGCAGGGTACGTCCCTTCTTCGTAAGCAGATTGTTAAAAGACAGATTCAGTGCCGTAAAATACGACATCCGCTTATGCTTTAAGTCCTTCCTGCTTAATTCCTCATACGTTTCCTTTCCCGCTTCCTCGTCAGAATACGGCATACTGTCATCCGTGATCTCGCCATCTAACAGCTTGACGATTCTTGTACTGTACTGTTCTGCAAGCTCCGGGTTATGTGTGACCATAATAACGAGACGATCCTTTGCAATCTCCTTTAAGAGATCCATGATCTGTACGCTTGTCTCTGTATCAAGTGCACCGGTCGGTTCATCCGCAAGCAAGATCTCCGGATCATTGATCAGTGCACGCGCGATTGCCACACGCTGCATCTGGCCTCCGGACATCTGGTTTGGTTTCTTATGAATCTGATTGCCAAGACCAACCTTCTCTAATACCTCTTTCGCCCGTCGTCTGCGCTCACTCTTCGAGACACCCGACAAAGTCAGAGCCAGCTCCACATTCTGCAGCACCGTCTGGTGCATAATCAGATTGTAGCTTTGGAATACAAAACCAACACTGTGATTCCGGTAGGTATCCCAGTCTTTATCCTTATATTTCTTCGTTGATTTTCCTTTGATAATCAGATCACCATCCGTATACTGATCAAGTCCTCCAACGATATTTAAAAGCGTTGTCTTTCCACAGCCGGAATGTCCAAGAATGGATACAAACTCATTTGCCCGAAAATTAATACTGACACCCTTTAATGCCTGTACTTTCGAATCGCCCTCTCCATAGTTTTTAACGATATTCTTTAGTTGTAGCATGTCATCTTCCTTCCATAAAAGCGACAAATACCCACAGTATATCTGTTTACAGATAATGCTGTGGGTGCCTGCCGCCTTATTACATCATATATTCAATCATCTTATTGACTGCTTCACCAAATTCCTCTGACTTCTGCTGTGCATCCTCAAAATCCTTACCGATGACACCATAATAGAACTTGATCTTTGGCTCTGTACCGGACGGACGGACGCAAAGCCATGCGCCACCTTCCAGCTCGTAATATACAACGTTTGACTTTGGAAGACCAGTCGGAATAACCGCCTTATTCTTCATATTTGTCGCTGTATCGTTGTCATAATTACGTGCCCAGAGTACTTGTAAGCCTGCGATCTCCTTTGGTGTATGAGACTTCAGCTGCTCCATGATGTTCTTGATCTTCTCAAGACCTTCGATACCCTTTAAAGTAAGTGTATGGATTGCATCCACATGATAACCATACTTCTCATAGATATCAATCATCGCATCCCATAAGGTCTTGCCCTGTGAACGATAATACGCAGCTGCCTCGCAGAGTGCCATCGTAGCAACGATTGCATCCTTATCTCTGGCATGTGTACCAATCAGACATCCGTAGCTTTCCTCAAATCCAAAGAGATATGTGCCTGTATGCTTTGTCTCGAACTCTAACATCTTCTGACCAATAAACTTAAATCCTGTCAGAACCTCAACGAGCTTCACGCCGTAGCTCTTTGCCATCTCATTTACAAGGTTTGTTGTAACGATAGACTTGATCAGTGCGCCATCCTTCGGCAGACCTCTTGTCGCCTTGATCTGGCTGAGCTCATATTCCGCAAGCAGACTTCCCGACATATTTCCGGTCAGGCAGTGATACTCACCTTCCTTATCCTTCACATACACACCGAGACGGTCTGCATCCGGATCCGTCGCGAGAACAAGATCTGCATCATGCTGCTTTGCAAGTGCAAGTGCAAGCTCAAACGCCTCTGCTGCCTCCGGGTTCGGATAGCTTACGGTCGGGAAATCACCATCCGGCAATTCCTGCTCGGGAACCACATATACGTTCTCAAATCCAAGCTCACGAAGAATTCTTCTTGCCGGAATATTTCCTGTACCATGTAATGGTGTATATACAATCTTTAATTCTTTTCCGTATTTGTCGATGCACTCCTGATGCAGAACAAGCTTTTTGAGCTCTGCCATGTATGCATCGTCAATTTCCTTACCGATTACTTCATATAAGCCCTCATGGATGGCTTCCTGCTTCGGCATTGTGACTGCATCCTGTACAGAGATTGCCTTTACCTCTCGCATGATTCCTGCATCGTGCGGAGGTGTGATCTGTGCGCCATCCTCCCAATATACTTTGTATCCGTTATACTCTGGTGGATTATGACTGGCTGTTACATTGATACCTGCCACACAGTCAAGGTAACGAACAGCAAACGAAAGCTCCGGTGTTGGACGGAGAGACTCAAACACATATGCCTTAATTCCATTTGCCGCAAGGCACAATGCTGCTACATCTGCAAACTCTGGCGAACAATGTCTGGAATCGTATGCAATCGCAACACCCTTCGCCTGCTTCTTACGTTGCTTAATATAATTCGCAAGTCCCTGTGTTGCTTTCGCAACAATATAATTATTCATACGGTTTGTACCGGCACCGATGATGCCACGCAATCCGGCTGTACCAAACTCAAGATCCATGTAAAAACGCTCTTTGATCTCTTTTTCATCGTCTTTAATTGCAGCCAATTCCTGTCTTGTAGCCTCATCGAAAAATGGGTTTGTCAGCCATTCTTCATAAACCTTTTTGTAATCCATGTCCATGATGTTCCTCCTACTATTTAGTCCAACACGGATATCAGATCCGCGTAGCTATATTCATCGTCTTTGCCGTCATCCTCGGCTTGTATAGTATAACTTTTTATCAAATAACCGGCCTTATATAAGGTAATGGTATGTGTTCCCGCCGTCTTTTTTATAGACACCGGTGCGATTCCAACGTAATCTCCATCGAAATATACGCCAACACCTTCCGGTTTTTTAATCGTAATCTTATTTCCCTGCTCTGCCGACTCTGTCGTCTGTCCACTCTGCGTCGTGGCAGATGTAGTCTGCGGATTTTGTGTCGCTTCCGTCGTCTGGGTCGTCTGCCCTGACGTGGTAGTCTGTGCTTCCTGCGTTGTTGCCTCGGTCGTTTCTTCCGTTGACTCTTCTGTTGTTTCCTGCTGCAGGGTTACATGCAGGTTCTTCATTGTATCTGTTATTTTAAAGCTGCCCCGGAAGCTGTCATAGCCCTCCGCTGTAATGCTTAATTCATGATCACCGTACAACCCCGTATATGTTCGGTTTGCAATAATCTCTCCGTCAACTTTAATCACTTCGCCGGCATCTTCTGGCGTCACAGCAAAAGTAACCGTTCCTGACGGAATCGCAATATCTGAAATATCCACGTTCAATTCGCGGTCCTTCATCACCCGGATACTTTTTTCTCCGAAATATCCATTCTTATTAATACGAAGTGTATAATCGCCCTCTCCGACCGCCACCAGCATATCCGTTGTCACTGGTACGATCACATCTTTTCCAATCTCCACAAAACCGCCAACATACGTTCCCTGATTCAGCAGACGGACATAGCCATGTCCCTTCGTAATGACCACAGATACCAGATTTCCATTCCACACGGACAACGTCACTTCATCCTCTGTGTTCACATCCACAAGAGATAACACCTGATTTCCATCAAACACCTGTGCATAATCAGACACCTTATAGCTGGTTCCATTACAAGACGCCGTATGTTCTTCCTGCCGGTACAAAAATTTCTTGACCTGCGTATACGTCTTAACCTTGGCATTCTTTGCTATACTGACCAGTTTCTCCGTATCTGCATAATAAACGATATCCACAACATTTCCGCAGACAACACTGTCAATGCCGATATCCGTGCCTTTCGTATCACTCACACGCACACCGCCATGATATTGCAGGGTTATATCCGTACCATCCAGCACCGATACAAAATGCATCTGATTATTTTCCATGTCCATGCTCGTTATGATCGCTGTCATAGAGGTCTCTTCATGCCTGACAGAAACCTCCTCCGTATTCTCATAGACCTTGATGTCATTGTTCTTCTGACCGCAGCCTGTCAATACGAATGCAAGCATCAGCACAACGAATCCATATTGTATCATCCGCTTATTCATAAAACCACCTTAACTTCTGTATTATACAAGATTATTTTGCAAATGTGAAGATTATATATTCATTTTTTCGAGATATTATAGCCAGATAATTTTTCAAGCAGCGCCTGTTTCTTTTCTTCCTCCTCGATAATGCGGTTCAATTTTTCAACCATTTTCGGAGAAATCCTTGTTTTTGCTCCATTCATATACTGATTGGACAGCTTGTAGAATTTTTCCGGATACCGATAAAGGCCACAGATGTATTCTACATCCGCCTGTCGTAACGGGATTCCAAGCTGATACTGTTCCAGAATTGTAGTGAGAAGCGCATATGTGTATCCGTTTTTTTCAACCGTTTTCCGGATAAAATAATACAAATCCTGTAACTGGTTTCCGATATGATATTTCTCAAAATTTATCGTTGCAATATAGCGGTTGTCCGCAGACCCGCACACTAACACACTATGGTGATTATAAGTTCCATGACAATATCCCATATGCGTATCCTCGGTTATCTCCGCCTTTGCCTGCTCACATCGCAGTCCCTGCGCATAAAAATACGGAAACGCCTGCATGAATAACGCTTCAAACTCCCGTTTTGGGCTTTGTCTTGCAATATAATTATGTACCCGTTTCATTTCCCGGTTGCGCCGCTTGACATCATTTCGTTCCCGGATCTGCATATCCCGGTCAATCTCCTGCCATACCTTCCGGCCTGCCCGGTGTAGTGCAACCAGATTATCAACTGCAAGCAGAATTTCGTTTTTATTGTTGACATTCATTTCACGGCCATCAAAATACATCCGCATCACAAACGGATTCCCATAACGGTCATACGTGATAAGCTCTTCTTCCACGTTTTTTACCAGACGATCGATATGCCAAAAACCCGCCTGATACATATGCTCCTTAAATTCATACTCCGCCTGCAGGCGCTTTTCCCCCACAGTCGTTGCACGCAGCTGTCTTACCCCCTTGTCCGTGTGCAGCAGCATAGCTCCCCGTCCCCGTCCTATGTGATCCAAACTCACATCGTACATCTCGAATACTTCCGACATTTTTTCAGCCACAAAAAATCCCCTCCCAACATCAGTCTTGTTAATTGTATGCCGGGAAAGGGGGATTCATTCCGATTGATTGTCCGCATCTATAGATACGATTCTTTTACAATCGCCAATAATTGTTCACTTGTATTTAATTCCGGTTCTTCCAAAACCCGGTCGAACAGATCTCGCAAAATATGTCCCATATCCGGCCCAGGTTTTACGCCAATTGTAATCAGATCTTTTCCGCTGATTGCCATATCTGACAATTTCAGACATTGCTTCTCTTCTATGATCTGTGCAAACATCTCCTCCATATGTGCGATCACCTGCCTGCGCTGTTCCAGATGGTAGTCACTCTGTCCCGCCATATCTCCTTTACGGATTTGCAGGAAATCCGCAAAATACTCTGCTCCAAGCTGTGCTACAAACCGACGGAAGCTCTTCATACCCGGTCCATCCCCGGCAAGCCCGTAATCATGATTTTTCACCAGTCTGCAAACCTGATCGATTGTATCGTTATCCAGCTTTAAGCGACGTAGAATTGCACGCGCCATCTTCGCCGAAATCTCCTGATGTCCATAAAAATGATCGACGCCTGCTTCGTCCGTCGTTTTACATTCCGGTTTTCCGACATCATGTAACAACGCCGCATAGCGAAGTACCGCGGTATCAGATACCGCCTGCATGACCTTCAGGGTATGATGTCCAACATCGTACAGATGGTAGGGGTTGTTCTGCAGCGTCTGCATCATCCGGTCGAACTCTGGCAGAAATACTTCGGTCAATCCCAGCTCATATGCCTCCTCCAGCCGTTCCGGATGTCTCGACACAAGCATCTTTGTAAGCTCCGTACAAATCCGTTCTGCACTAATATCCCTCAGATACTTTGCCTGTTCCCGCATGGCTGTACGCGTTGCTTCCTCGATTGCAAAATCAAGCTGCGCAGCAAACCGAACCGCCCGCAGAATACGAAGTGCATCCTCGTCAAACCGTTCTGACGCCTCACCCACACAGCGGATGATTCCCTCCTTCAGATCGTCCTGTCCACCGAAGATGTCAATCACACCCTGCTCCGGATTGTACGCCATCGCATTGATCGTAAAATCCCGGCGTTTCAGATCTTCTTCCAGGCTCGCTGTAAAACACACGGATTCCGGCCGGCGATGATCAGTATAAACGCCATCCACCCGATACGTCGTCACCTCAAACGCATAATCCGTATGGCTTGCAGGTGCTCCGCTTCCATCATCCAGAATTTCACGGTTTACCAAAACCGTCACAGTTCCATGCTGGATTCCTGTGTCGATCGTGCGTCGGAAAATCGCTTTGACCTCCTCCGGTTTCGCTGAAGTCGTAATATCCCAGTCATTCGGTTTCTTACCGAGCAGACTGTCCCGCACGCATCCACCAACAATATACGCCTCGTATCCATGCCTGTTCAATTGTCGTAAAATATATGCCGCCCCTGTCGGAATCTCTATTTTCATGTATTTCACCCGAATAAACAACTACCCTGCTGATACCAGCAGGGTAAATGTTCTGATTTCTATTTTTAGTATGCCCTTCCAAAATAAACCATATGCTTTGCAGGCTTGCCACAATGTACACATACATCGCCAAGCTTCTCCTGTGCAAACGGAATACATCTTGTTGTTGCTCCTGTCTCATCCTTGATGGCTGTCTCACAGGCTTCCTCGCCACACCACATCGCCTTGATGAATCCCTGCTTCTTCTCCAGAATATCTGTGAACTCATCCCAGTTTGTTGCTACATGTGTATTCGCATCACGGTGTGCCTTTGCCTTTGCATACATATCGTCATGCATCTGTGCAAGCAGCGCCTCACAGGTCTCTGTCAGCTTATCAAATGGCACGATGGTCTTCTCTCTTGTATCACGACGGACAACAACTGCCTGTCCTGCCTCGATATCCTTTGGTCCAACCTCAACACGAAGAGGAATACCCTTTACTTCCTGCTCTGCAAACTTGAATCCAGGACTCTTGTCAGAATCGTCAACCTTTACACGGAAGTTTGAAGCAAGCACACCACGAAGTTCTTCTGCCTTCTCCAGCACGCCCTCTTTCTTCTGCATAATCGGAACAATCATGATCTGTGTCGGAGCTACCTTCGGAGGAAGCACCAGTCCGCTGTCATCACCATGTACCATAATGATAGCACCGATCATTCTTGTTGTCATACCCCAGGATGTCTGATGTACATACTGCAGTTTATTGTCTTTATCTGTATATTGAACACCAAATGCTCTTGCAAATCCATCCCCGAAATTGTGGCTCGTCCCGGACTGCAACGCCTTACCATCGTGCATCAGCGATTCGATTGTATAAGTTGCCTCAGCACCTGCGAATTTCTCTTTGTCTGTCTTACGTCCCTTGATAACCGGAATTGCAAGCACCTCCTCACAGAAGTCCGCATAGACATTCAGCATCTGGATCGTTCTTGCCTCTGCTTCCTCAGCTGTCGCGTGTGCCGTATGGCCTTCCTGCCACAGGAACTCTCTGGAACGAAGGAACGGTCTTGTCTCTTTCTCCCAACGGACAACGGAACACCACTGGTTATATACCTTCGGAAGATCACGATAACTCTCGATTTCCTTGGAATAGAAATCACAGAACAATGTCTCAGATGTCGGTCTGACACACAAGCGTTCCTGCAATTCATTCAATCCACCATGTGTTACCCATGCGACCTCCGGTGCGAATCCCTCAACATGATCCTTTTCCTTCTCCAATAGGCTCTCCGGAATAAACATCGGAAGGTATACATTCTCTACACCAGTTGCTTTGAATCTCTCATCAAGATTCTTCTGAATCAACTCCCAAATGGCATAGCCTGCCGGTTTGAAAACCATACAACCCTTTACGCTTGTGTAATCACACAGCTCTGCCTTACGGACAACGTCCGTATACCACTGCGCAAAATCCTCATCCATTGCTGTAATATGCTCTACTAATTTCTTGTCCTTTGCCATTTCTCTTTTCCTTTCTATCTCATATCTCTATATTATTCAAATTCATCCAGATCAAGCACCTCGAAGGCTTCGCCCTCCGGCTCTTTCTTGATCACGATCTCCTCTCCGGTAATCGGGTGCGTAAATTCCATCCGTGAGGAGAACAATCCGATCTGCTTATACTTGCGTTTTGTCTTTGCAAATTTCGGGTTATATTTCGTATCACCCCAGATGCCACAACCCCGGCTTGCAAACTGTACTCGAATCTGATGATGTCTGCCTGTTCCAAGCTCGATCAGCACATAACTTAAGGTTCCATCATCGGTATCCATGACATCGAGTACATCGTAGAAAAGTTCTGCGCGTTTAGCACCTTTCTCGCCTTTTTTCACAACCTTCGTTGTGTTCGTTTTTCCGTCTCGCAGAAGATAGTCCACCATCTCACCCTCAAAATCGGGAAGCTCGCCGGTAATCACTGCCTGATAATATTTCGTAATCTCGCCATCCTGCTGCATGTCCGAAAGTTTCGCCGCCATATCCGGGGTCTTTGCAAATACCATCACACCCCCTACGGGTCGGTCAAGCCGGTGAATCGCTGCCACATATGGCTCTTCCGCCTGCTCCGATGTATCCTGATCATACAGATAATGTTTGACTTTTGTGATCATATCTTCATCATTACCCTTATCTCCCTGCGACAATACACCATATGGTTTCACACAGGCGATCAGATATGCATCCTCATATAAAATCTCTAATTTCATAATTCCTGTCCATTTCTGATATGTTTCCCATACCCCAGCTATATTTGCACATAACTAAAAAGAATTATACAAGAATTGCCATCTTTTTGCAACAAGCGGACACAGAAAGTTTTTGAGCACAAAGTTTTGTTCTTACCGGTGTTTTTTAAAGATTCCTTTTTTTGTTTTTGTTGCAGCCACCTCCGCATTTGCCTGCTGGATTTCCCGCAGCACAGTATCCAGTCTCCGGTATCTGGCTTCTTCCCGTTCGTCTTTTTCCCTCATAACCGCATCAAACTGCCGCATGACATCCGCCGTTACTTCTTCTTTAATTGACGTTGTGATAATATCTTTATTTTCCCGCAGTGCAGTCGCAATCACCCGGTTCATCACACTTTGAAGCTGTGCCTGCTTAAAGTCAACAACCTTATCTTCGTCACCCACCGTTTTCTGCATCCGCTCCAGCATCGAATCCTTGTCCTCATCCATCCGTATATGAATCGGACGAAGCTCCACCGACGATGTGTGCTTCATGTTCACTTCTGGTTTACACGATTTATCATCATTATCTGTTTCTTCCTGTGCTATTTTTGTGCATTCGACGGGCTGTACATTCTCCTTACTTTTTTCTTCTGGCAAGTCTGATACATCTTCCCCAGCTTTCACACGTTTTGCACGGATGATCGCGTTTCGGATATCCTTGAGCATCAGTCCCTCTTCTTTCATTGCCTTCACGCTCTCAAACAACCGGATATCACGGTCTTCATAATATCGATGCCCTTGCGCATTCCGCTTAATGTCGAGTTCTAATTCATCCTCCCAATATCGAAGCACATGTGTCTCCACATGCAGTTTTTTTGCAGCTTCCTTAATTGTCATAATCCCCATCTCTCCTTTATATGTAAACGTTTTTTCCCGTTCTTACCTTACCATAAATATGCTTTTCTGAAACCTCCTTTCGTATCCTTTCTCTCGTGTTTTTTCCTGTCCGTTCGACACACACACTTCCGTGCATTTTATGTGAAATATGCATTGGATGATTGCAGATTTTAATTATTTCGAGTATGATTATTTTGTATGTCTATCTAATTAAAGCAGATACTATACTGTAAGATATTAAAATGGAGGTTCTATATTTATATGTGGAAAAAATTTTACAAGAAAGCGACGGCTTTTGCACTTGTCTGTGCAATGTCCGTCATGCTGACCGCATGTGGTGGTAGCAACAGCAGTAACTGGGACACGGCATCTTTATCCTTGGAAGATTCTGTGGAAAACGTGATTGCCGAAGGGACTGCTGAACCTGAAGCATCTCCGATTGATGCTTCCACTTTGGAGGATTGTGCCTATGCCCTGCCAGATCCAACCGGTGAAGAAGCCGAAGCTGAACAGGCACGGTTTCACACTTACCTTATGGATAACTTTAAGGAGAGTGTCACAAGCGATACTGTAACACTTCACTATACCGTTGCAAATCCTGCCGACTATGATCTGGATGTTCCAACCGCAACCTTTGGCGACGCAGAGATTTCTGACGAGGCCATTGCAAGCGACAAAAAAGAAACCGAAGACGAAATCACCGAACTGCAATCCTTTGATTATGATCTGCTGACCAGTTCCCAGAAATACACTTATGATGTCATCAAGGATTATTTGGACCTGAACCTGGAATCCTATGAATACACATATCTATATGAGCCATTTGCGTATACAAGCGGTTTGCAGACAAACATGCCAATCAATATGTCTGAGTACAAGTTTTATAATGAGGGAGACGTGCAGGATTATCTGGCATTGCTTGGGCAATTGTCCGATTACTATGGAAAATATCTGGACTTTGAGCAGGCAAAGATTGACAAGGGACTCTTCATGAACGAGCATTCCGCTAGCGAAGTTATCCGCCAGTGTGAAGAATTCATCGCGAACCCGGAGGAAAACCTTCTGATTGCTACTTTTGAAGATAAGGTTCACGGTGTTAATGGTTTGAGTGAAGAACAGATTCAGAACTACATTACCCAGAATCACGACACCGTTATCAATTCTGTTATCCCTTGCTACAAAAACGTAATTAACTTCTTTAACGCACACAAAGATGATGGGCAAAACGATCTGGGACTTGCTGGTTTTGAACACGGAAAAGAATATTATGCATATCTGTTAAAGGATAAGGTTGGCACCGATAAAACGCCAGAAGAAGTCTGCGACTGGCTCGACAATGCAATTAGCGATGTCCTGTATGAATATCAGACAGCTGCTCTAGCCAACTATTCCGCCTATGAACAATACTTTAATGATTCAGGAGATGGTTTGTACGATGACAACGATCCATTGGAGACGATCAATTACTTTAAGGATGCATTTGCTGACACATTTCCTGCCATGCCGGATGTCAATTACACCGTGGAAAATGTCCATGAATCTCTGGAGGATATTGTAAGTCCGGCCTTTTACGTTACCACGCCGATTGATGCATACGACAACAACTCCATCTACCTGAACATGGGCAGTGATGGTGCCGGAAACCTGTGGTCAACCCTTGCACACGAAGGGATTCCAGGGCATATGTACCAGTTTACCTACTACTTAAACACACACCCGGAGCCAATCCGTGCCTTGCTTAACTTTAACGGCTATACTGAAGGCTGGGCAACCTATGTCGAGATGATGAGCTATTCCAAATACGAAGATTATCCGGAAGACTGCTACGCGGACTTCGAGCGCATTAATTCGGAATTAAACCTGCTTGTCAGCGCCCGTGTCGAGATCGGTGTCAACTATGAAGGCTGGGATCTCGAAGCCACACAGAAGTACCTCTCCGACAACGGCTTCAATTCCGACGGTGCGGAAAGTATCATGGACTATGTCATTGCCGAACCGGTCAACTACCAGATGTACGTCATGGGCTGGCAGTCTTTCCAGGAGCTTCGCGACTACGCTGAATCCGCATTAGGCGATAAATTCGACGAACAGACATTTCACAAGGTACTGCTTGATGCAGGTCCTTCCCAGTTCTATCTGATTGAGAAGCTGGTCAAACAGTATGTAAAAGATAATTTATAATTTTTTATATAGCAAAAAATAACCCGCGTCATCGACGCGGGTTACCTTTATTTATAAGCGATTCAATTACTCAGCCTTAGGACCAGCAGCAACCAATGCCTTACCAGCATCGTTTGTTGTGTACTTCTGGAAGTTCTTCTCGAATCTTGCAGCAAGATCCTTAGCCTTTGTCTCCCACTCAGTAGGATCAGCATATGTGTCTCTTGGATCAAGGATTGCTGGATCTACACCAGGAAGCTCTGTTGGAACCTCAAAGTCGAACATAGGGATCTTCTTTGTAGGAGCTGTCTTGATATCACCGGAAAGGATTGCATCGATGATTCCACGAGTATCCTTGATTGTGATACGCTTGCCTGTTCCGTTCCATCCTGTATTTACGAGATAAGCCTTAGCTCCGCTCTTCTCCATCTTCTTAACAAGCTCCTCTGCATACTTTGTAGGATGCAGTTCAAGGAATGCCTGTCCAAAGCAAGCTGAGAATGTAGGTGTAGGCTCTGTGATACCACGCTCTGTACCAGCAAGCTTTGCTGTAAATCCTGAAAGGAAGTAGTACTTTGTCTGCTCTGGTGTCAGAATAGATACTGGAGGAAGTACTCCAAATGCATCTGCGGAAAGGAAGATTACGTTCTCTGCAGCAGGACCTGCGGAAACGCCATTTACCTTAGATGCAATCTTCTCAATATGATCAATTGGATAAGATACACGCGTATTCTCTGTTACACTCTTATCATCGAAATCAATCTTACCTGCTGCATCAACTGTCACGTTCTCAAGAAGAGCGTCACGTCTGATTGCGTTGTAGATATCTGGCTCAGACTCCTTGTCAAGTCCGATAACCTTTGCATAACATCCACCCTCGAAGTTGAAGACACCGTTGTCATCCCAACCGTGCTCATCATCACCGATCAGAAGTCTCTTAGGATCTGTAGAAAGTGTTGTCTTACCTGTACCTGAAAGACCGAAGAATACAGCTGTGTGCTTACCTTCCATATCACAGTTAGCAGAACAGTGCATAGAAGCAATACCCTTAAGTGGGAGGTAGTAGTTCATCATAGAGAACATACCCTTCTTCATCTCTCCGCCGTACCATGTATTGATGATAACCTGCTCCTTAGATGTGATGTTGAATGCTACACATGTCTCAGAGTTAAGACCAAGCTCTGCATAGTTCTCAACCTTAGCCTTAGATGCGTTGTAAACAACGAAATCCGGCTCGAAATCCTTAAGCTCTTCCTCGGAAGGCTTGATGAACATATTTGTTACAAAGTGAGCCTGCCAAGCAACCTCAACGATGAAACGAACTGCCATACGTGTATCCTTGTTTGCACCACAGAATGCATCTACAACATAAAGCTTCTTGTTGCAAAGCTCCTTCTTAGCAAGATCCTTAACAACTGCCCATGTCTCTTCTGACATTGGATGGTTGTCGTTCTTGTATGCGTCTGTTGTCCACCATACTGTGTCCTTAGAATTCTCATCCATAACAATGTACTTATCTTTAGGAGAACGTCCTGTAAATACACCTGTCATAACGTTAACTGTATCTAATTCTGTGTTCTGTCCAACCTCATAACCCTCGTTTGAAGCCTTTGTCTCTTCCTCAAACAAAACTTCATATGAAGGATTGTGAACGATTTCTGTTGTTCCGGTAATTCCATACTTAGTTAAATCAATGTTTGCCATCTTAAAATTTCCTTCCTTTGCTTTTTATTAATTAAGGGCAGTTATCCACCCAAAACCATCGAAATTGTATCACTAAAAAGATATCCAGTCAACCAACATATATGAAAAATCGTTTAATTTTTCGTGAATTAAATGTTAATCCTCTTTTTTATCAATATATCGGTTGAGTGTCTCAACTACAGTGTTCAGATTATACGGTTTGGCAATATAGTCATCCAGCTTGTTCTCTAAGATACGTTCCTTATCTCCAAACATGGCTCTGGCTGTAACAGCAATAATTGGGAGTCTCTTTCTGTGCTCCTTCTGCTCAATCTCACGGATCTGCTGTGTTGCTGCGATACCATCCATAACCGGCATCTGTACATCAAAGAGTGCTGCATCATATTCTTTCTGTTTAAACAGTTCAATTGCCTTTTCACCGTTTTCTGCAATATCATAAGAGAAACCTGCCATGCCAAGCAGCTTACCGATAACCTGCTGGTTCACCGGCTCATCCTCTGCAACAAGGATACGTGCCTTGCTATGTGCATTGATGGAGAATACTGCGGCATCTTCTTTTTCTTCCATGTTCTTCGCTGCTTCCACTTCGGCTGCCTTTACAACCTTCAGAGGAATCTCAGCGATAAACGTCGATCCAATGCCTTCCTTACTCTGGACACTGATATTGCCACCCATCAACTCTGCAATCTGCTTGGAGATAACCAAACCTAATCCGGAACCGCCATACTTTCTTGTATCCGAACCATCGACCTGTGAGAAACGGATAAACAGCTTATCCATGTTCTTCTCAGAGATACCGATACCTGTATCTGCAACTGCGATACGCAGGTTAATATTTTCTTTCTCTGCATCAATCGCTGCAATCTTTACTCTTACACTTCCCTCAGATGTAAATTTTAATGCATTGGAAAGCAGACAATTCAAAATCTGCTGAATTCTCTGTCCATCGCCCTTTACAAGCTTTGGAATGTTATTACCAAATGTACAGTCAAGGGCAAGTCCCTTATTTGTTGCTGTTGGTACCTGCGCTGCCACCGTCTCCTCAATGGCCGCGCGTACATCGAAGATTTCTTCCTTCAGGTTATATTTACCAGCTTCCAGCTTACTGATATCCAGAATATCGTTGATCAGTCGAAGCAGGTTATCTGCACAGCCCTTTGCAGTAAGCAGGTTATCACGGTAATCTGCCTGCAGATCATCTGCCATCAGAGTAAGCTGCAACATTCCAAGAATTCCGTTGATCGGTGTACGGATCTCGTGGCTCATATTCGCAAGGAACTCTGCCTGTGTCTTGTAGGCTGCATTTGCATCCTCGATTGCCGCAGACAGCTTGTTCTCCGTCTCTTTCTGATCCGTAATATCGATAACAACCATATTGATGTAATCCGCTTCGGATTTATACATGACTGTGTTAAATACTTTTCCAAGCTTCTCCATCGTAATCTCTACATCCATGAAGTCGCCCTCTTTAGTTCCAGATGTATTATACGCAGTAAACCATGCGTTAATATCCTGTAACACTTCAATCTTGCTCTCGCCAAGAATCTTGTCCTGGTAATCCGATGCATCCAGATTAAAGTAGCTTCCGAACCGTTCGTTTGCTTCCTGAATGCAATACCCGATACTGTTTCCAAGTGAATCTGTGATGATCTTTGCCTGTGCAAATCCAATCGGAAGATTCATAAACAATTTCTTGTACTTGTCACCTTTTGTGCGACCTGCCGTAGCACCGCCACCAAGTGCAAATACAATCACTCCCGTGACAGCCGCTGCCAGCACACCGACAATAATTCCTGCCGGAACCGCCTTAAAAATCGCTCCAAATACGATTCCGAGCACAACATCCAGTGCCGCCGCAATAATGATTAGTTTCTGCCACCCTAATTTTGCTAGTTTTTCCATATGCATAACACCCCCTATTTATCAACATTCTACTATAGATTTTCGAGATTTTCAATATCTGTCTCGACCTCTTCTGTAAGTTTTTCGTCTGCATTTTCGTTCTCTTCGCACGCATTCGATTTCTCGATTCTCCGTACCTCCAGTTTCTTCTCCACCTGCAGTGCAAGCATCAATAAAACCATACAGATGATGGATATAAGAATTCCCGGCAGCATGCCCTGTGGCATATATGAAAATTCAACGGTATGCGTACCGGCATCCATATCCACACCGATAAATGCGCCTGCCACCTTATAGTAATCCACCTTTTTGCCATCAACCTTCACTGTCCATCCCTCATCATAAGGAATGCTTGTGAACAGCGTCTTATCCTCCGGCATTTCAATCGTGCCATAGATATATCCATCTTTCACGGTTTCCACATCCAGCATATGGTTCGTCAGCTCCCGGTACACATTTTCAAATGCCTCCGGATGGAACGTTGCAACATAAAATGGCGCAACTTCTGATCCACTGACATTGCTGTATTCATATTCAATAGAGACATAATCACCTGCTTCGAGCTGTCCCAGATGGAAAATCTGAATCTGATAACGGTCATAAGCGATTTCCTGTCCATTCTTATAAAACCGAATCTTTGTCACATAATTGCCCCGGCAGTTCACATAGTAATCACCGGCATGATCGGCAGTAAAGCTCAACATAAAATACATTGCTCCGGAAGCATTTGGCGTGAAGCTGACCTGATTATTCTCATAGCTTACCTTTGCTGTATCACTGGTCACACTGATCACTGGATACTCATCCTGGAAGAATCCTCCATATCCTGTCATATCATATGCCAGTGTATTCTGTGCAACCATCGCCGTATACCGGCTCTGATCCCATTCCTTCACATTGTTGCTTACCGCAAATCCGATTGAAGTCGGATATGGATTTTCATAGATCGATACGTTATCAACCGTCTCCTTATAATCATAGTCAAAATTATTCAGATCTCCCGGACGCTCAAGCAGATAACGGATATTGAATATTGCATTCGTAAACGGCGTGTAGCCGCGATACAAAAATTCGTTCGCACCCGTATAAAATCCAAGCTTACCCATCGTAGTGACAACCGGTCCCATAACGGTTGAATTAAACGTACTGACACTCGGCATATTATGCCAGCTTGCTTCATCCAACACCTTGTAATTCATCAGTTCGGACCGATAAAAGCCTGCCTGTTCCTCCTCTGCCAGCTCTCGTACCCGCACATTGGCCGCGGTTACCGCCGGACTCGTCTCATAATACTGCATATAATGACAATATCCGTTGTCCATAAATCCATAAGCCGCATTTGCCACAAGTTCCACCAGGCAGACACTTCCAATGACTGAAATATATGTCGCATGTGTGATTTTTTTGGACGTTCGCAGACAACAGGTCACGCCATAGATCACCAGCATCGCAAGGCTGACCGGAACAGCGAATTTCTGAATCGTATCTCCTGCCTGCTGCTTGCATGCAAACACAAACGCCACGGCAAGTAAAACAGATGAAATCACAAAACAAATATCAATCTCTGCAACCTTCTGTACCGCGTCATACGCCATAATCAACAGCACAAATATAAACACGAATGAAAAACGATTGGGAATCCCATACTGGTCATGCATGCCATGCCAGATATAATTTAATGTCTGATGATTAAAGCTGATCACCAACAGCACAAGCAAGACATATTTCCGGAATTTCTTCCATGGATGCTCTTTCACAAACAGATACAGGAACATCGTCAGAATTGCCAGCATACCGCAGTACAGATTCACGCCACCATCATAGATCTGGTTTGTGATTGGCTTTGTAAATACAAGCAGCTGTCGCAGCATCACGAAGATATTTCCATACCAGGTTCCTTGGGGGATTGCCATGTCTCCCGCCGCCGTTGCCATAATTCCATGATATGCAGGAAGCAGGATGAACGCTGCCATGCCTCCCGACAGCAGAGAATACACTGCAAACCGGATACCATTTACAAAAAATCGCTTAACTGTCTTATGCCCGTAGGCAAAGAACCACAATACCATAAACAGACAAATAATGTAGCCAATATAATAATTACAATAGAGCGCATAGAAAAGAGAAAGCACATACAGTTTTGGATCCTGCTCCTCAAGCATACGCTGAAATCCCAGCATAATCAGCGGGAATATCATTATGCAATCCAGCCACATCGTATTCCAGTTATAGCCAATCACATAATTGCTTAATGCATAGGCTACAGAAATCGCTACAATCAGGAAATTCCTTTTCTTTTCGCCATCCTTATAGCTTAAGAAATGTACCATTGCGACCGCTGTGAGTGCAATCTTTAAACACATTAAAAAGCATGTCACCGTCGTAATCTGTTCCTTGCCAAAAAGCAGCAATACCAGATTAAACGGACTCATCAGATAGTACGCGGCAAGTGATACAAAATTCGAACCGAGCGCTACATTCCATGTATAAAGAAGACTTCCTTCATTCAAAAGCTTGTTTCTGAGTTCCGAGAAAAATGGCAGATACTGGTGCACACTGTCCACCAGTGTCAACGAATTTTCACCAAACGGTGTAATCTTCTCCGCAATACATACAACCAGCATAACAACCGCCACAATCGCAAACGACAGGTAATAACACCAGTTATCCTGTATATTTTCCTGAAAACTTTTCTTCTCCTTAAACACGATCAGCTTGCTGAAAACATAATTTAACACAAGCACGATGACCTGCACAAAAAGCTTCGAAAACAGCTCATGCATCCGGAATGTGTCACACAGGATTGCAAACCCAAGAATCTCCACAACCATTGATACGAGACGCGCACCAACGAACTGGATTGCTTCCACAACTGTTGCATAAAATCCTTTTTTCTTGCTCTGAAATACAAAAAACTTATTTGCAAAATAGGCAAAAGCAATAGCCATAGCGATTGCTATGGCATTGCATGTGTTTCTTGAAATTGAAGTTGTCAGCCGCAACAGGAAGAAGGATACCAGATTGACTCCCGTCGTACAGCCTCCGGCAATCAAATATCGCATTTTCTCATTTGCAAGTATCTTCTTTATTAAACGAATCAATTTCCTATCCTAACCTTTTCCTTTTAATTTAATCCTGTGAGCAGGTAAATCAGTGGAGAGTTCCAATAAATCGTAACCTCATTGCATGAATAGCACTGCTCATTATCCACATATGCACGTCCCGGTGCAATACCGTAAAGAACTGCATTTGCATACGGATCATTCAGATTGTTATTGGCACCGCCGACCAACATACCCGGCATCGTTTCTTTCAATACCTGTGATGGTCTGTGGTGTGTTGCATTTGGTGTAAGAGAGCCATACCCGGTTACATAACAGTATCCAGTTGGATTCACACCAAAGATATAGTCACGCATCTTCTGCGCATACTCTATATACTTGGCATCGCCCGTCAGGTTTGCAGCAGCCAAAAGCTCCATACCCTTGTTTGCGATTGTCATATTGCTTCCCCATGGATATGTCACTCCCATGCCGGTGAAAAATCCCTCTGACTCTGCCTTGGATAATGCCCCGTCTGCATCTGCAAGCAATTTCTCCTTTGCTGTCTTTGCCACATCTGCCTCTACAGAATCCGTCTTTGCAAGATCATACAATGCATAACTTCCGATATCAGCCCAGCCAAAGCCTGTCAGATAATTGCTTTCAAGCGCTGCCTTCGTTGCACTTAAATATTTTCCATCCTTTGTTGCAATATACATCTCCGCAGAAGCCCAGAGTGTCTCGTCTGCCAGATGTTTATCATCATATGCACCCGTTACAAGATCTTCCGGATTTTCATATCCCTTCATATCCGGGTTTGCTTTCAGGAATGCATACGCATTCGTTGCCGCATCCAGACAGCTCTTTGCAAAATCTGCATCGTATTCTGCATAGAGTATAGATGCCTTTGCCATAACAGCTGCAAAATCTGCTGTTGCTGCATAGGAAATCGGTGCAAGCACCATATCATCTGTCTCATCAACTGCAAGTACTGTCTCTGGGAATACAAGTGCTGTTACCTTATGATAGACACCACCACTCGCTGCATCCTGCATCTTCAGCATCCAGTCAAGCTCATATTTTGCTTCATCCAGAAGATCTGGTATCTTGTTTCCACTCTCAGGAATTCCCAGATCATCCGCAGTCTGTCCATAATCTTCGTAAGCGAGGAAGAGATCCTGTATCGTCTTAGCGCCAGACACAACATATCGTCCATAGTCTCCTGCATCATGCCAGCCGCCGGATACATCAATCTTTTTTCCGGATGTATCGCCATAAACAGTTGCCTCCTGCATATGGCATGCTTCATGTGCGAAATCTCCGGCGATATCCTTGGACACCTCTGTTCCGCAACGCTGCTTATATAACATCAGAACAACATCCTTATATACATCATCATACAGATCGTCTCCGATCGAGAACTCATACGAAGCACCGGACGGGCTGGAAATAACCTTATATGTACCCGGCGTATTAAATGCCGTGAAATCACCGTGTCTTACATTCGACTCGGCAGACTTATCATACGAAAGCTCTCCGTATGCACCGACGAACATTGTCTCCTCGGTCTTTGCATCTACGATCTTAAATTTCTCATCCTCCTTGGATGTCACGATTACGGTCTTCGTATCGTCCGGCTTATAACCGATCTGATTTACCTTTACCTGAATTGGCTGTGGTGCACCAACGATTTTCTCCGCATTGGAGCTATCCGTTACAAACAGGGAAATGTTATCGAAGTAAATCTTATGTGCTTCCGTAACTTCCGTCTGTCCTTCCTGGGTTCCCATATTGACAACAAATCGTGGAGCCGGATCAGAATTTTCTTCCATCGAAAACTCCTTTGTGATCGTCTGTGTCTCAGGTCCGACTGTGATGAAATCACTCGCATATGCATGATAATCACCACCATTTATCTGTACACGCCACTGGATTACACGCTCAATATCACTTCTGACATCAAAACTCATCGTATAAACACAGCCCTTTGCCATCGTGAATCCATCGTAATAAATCTGACAGCTATGCTCCAGCGGTCCACTCTTTGTAATGTCACAGACCAGCTCACCATTTTCCGCAGACATCGTAAAGTTACCGTTGTTCATGTAGCTCGTGAAACCGTCTGTACCATCATCAAATGTTACTCCGATTGCATCTGCACCCTCCACAGTCGTGAATCGGTCATCCTCCACAACCTCCTGTTCTGTTGTTGTCCAGTTGCCATCATCCTCGATGGTTGACGCTGTTGCATCTGTCACCGTTGCACTGCCGCCTGCCTGCTCAGTCGTTGTCGTGTCTGCCTTGCCGCCACATGCACAAAGCGAAAGCGCAAGGGCAGTCGCTGCAATCGCAGCCGCCGTCTTCTTAAATTTTCTCATAAACCCTCCTGTTTTGTTCCCTCTTTATAGTTTTATCACAATCAGTGTCCCTGACTGCTACGAACAAAATCCCACAACTTCTTCATATGGCAGCACACCACCGAATATATCGAGTGCGCTTCCAACCGTCACATCGATTCGGTCTCTGCCACATTGCTTTAACTGTTCCAGATCCGCAAAGCTTCCAACCCCTCCGGCATAAGTCATCGGTTGTTTTCCCCATGTACCCAGCATCGTTGCAAGCCCTGTCTCAATACCGGCTGCCTTGCCTTCCACATCTACCGCATGGATCAGATATTCGCTGCAATATTCCGCCAGCTTATCCAACGTCTCCGGCGTAACCAGTTCCTCTGTGAACTTCTGCCAGCGGTCTGTCACAATATAGTACTTATCATCTTTCTTCCTACAGGACAAATCCAGCACCAGATGTTCCGCACCGATCAGACCCGACAGCCGTTTCAGATTCTCATAATTGATCCTCCCATCCTTAAATACATAGGATGTCACAATCACCTGCCGTGCGCCCATATCCAGAAACTGCTCTGCATTGTCCGCGTTGATGCCTCCGCCAATCTGCAACCCCTGTGGATATGCTGCAAGCGCAAGCTTCGCCTGTTCCAGATCTTCCTCATAATAGGTGCTGCCAGCCGGATTCAGCAGAATGATATGTCCACCAACCAGTCCGCTTCGCCGATACAGATCCGCATAGAAATCCGCCTTCAGCTCCGAAACAAAGTTATCCATAGCAAAATCCGCTTCATCCTTAAGGCTGCCACCAACAATCTGCTTGACTGCGCCGTTATGTATGTCAATGCATGGTCGAAACCGCATACTACGCTCCTTCTACATCGACAAATTTGAAGTGGGGAAACATCTCCTCCGCAATCATACATGGAACACACGCTACCCAACCACTTCAAATTGCCGATTGTCTTCCTTTTCCTTAATATCTCCTCAGACTACATTTGGTTTCTATCGTACCATATTTCCCTACCTTGTTCAATATATTTTACTTTACGGGCAAGGGTTTTTGCGGTATCATTTACCCAAGGTAAATTGAACGAACACCTGTAAAACTCTTATGAATGTAGATGGAATTACACATAATCACAAATTCATAAGCAGACCGTTGAAACACGTCAGCACTTAACGAACAGTGCCATGAAATGGTGCTGTGAGTTTAGTGTCTGCTACGTGTTGAACCGAGCGGGAGCGCGTCTGCGAGGAATTGTGTATTATGTGTAATTCCAAGGTCAATACCTAAATCTTTACAAGAGCAAGGAGAAATTATGTTAAACGATTTAAAGAAGGAAATCACGGATTGTTACATGTATGGTGAAATCATCTGCCAACAGGGCTTTGGTCCAAAGACGGATATCTCCATGCACGACATGATCCGTTTCGATCTGTTGCAGTTTCTGGTGTATCTAACAGACAGTTCCGATGGCAGTCTGTACCCGGAGACACGCTTTTTACATGAATATCTTGGTCAGTATTTCACATTGGAATCTCTCATGCGTTTCAAGCAGGACCGCACGGCAGCACCGGAATTTGCCACAACGATTCCCCGTTCCCTGACATATTTTGTGGAAGCAGACCAGTCGGGACTTTCCGCCTGCACAACAAAGGGGTTCTCAAAGTCAAGAAATCTGTATAACCTATATGTTGAGCTTGGACAGGCATATATTTCGTGCAACAACCACGCAACCGACGCAGAGGTATCTGCACTGACAGCCTACACCGGTATGCTGGAGGAATATCTGCGCAAGCTGAAGCTGTTTGAGCCGGGGGAGAATCCGGCACTGAAGAATCCTCCAAAACCTTCCACACCGAGCAAGGCTGCCCCTGCCTCAAACGCATCTGCTAAAAATGCTTCGACCTCCCAGGCTGCTATGGTGGCTATGAAAGGCACTGTCAACAAACAGGAAGTTCCGGAGGAAGATATCAAATTAGACGATTTGTTAAACGAATTAAACGAACTGACCGGTCTCTCCGAAGTGAAGAAGGATATCCGGGCATTAATCAACCTGTTGAAAGTGAAGAAGCTGCGTGAAGAACGTGGCATGAAACAGCCGGAAATGTCATTACACATGGTATTCTCCGGAAATCCGGGAACTGGTAAGACAACGGTTGCCCGTCTGCTTGCCAAAATCTACAAATGTCTTGGCATTCTGCCGGGCGGTCAGCTGGTCGAGGTCGACCGGTCCAACTTAGTCGAAGGCTACGTCGGTCAGACTGCAATCAAGACGAAGGAAGTGGTAGAAAGTGCTTTAGGCGGCGTTCTCTTCATTGACGAAGCTTATACTTTAACCGCCGGAAAAGATGGAAAAGATTTCGGTCAGGAAGCCGTGGATACCCTGCTTAAAATGATGGAGGATAACCGTGATAATCTGATCGTGATCGTTGCCGGTTACACGGAACTGATGCAGGAGTTTGTGGACTCCAATCCGGGGCTTCGTTCGAGATTTAACAAATATATCCATTTCGAGGATTACAGTGGAGATGAGCTTTATGAAATCTTCTTATCCATGTGCAGGAAACAGGAATACGAACCAAACGCACAGGGAAAAGCATATGTGAAAGATTTGCTGAATATCTGGGCGAAATCCCACGATGAAAATTTTGCAAACGCCAGAGAAGTCCGAAATTATCTGGAGCGTTCCATCGCCAGACAGGCAAGCCGTATCGTCGAGCTTGACTCTGTCAGCGACAAACAATTAAAAACATTAACCAAAGGGGATTTAACGGAGGGATAATACCTGTGACCACAGGATTTCAAACAGATCCCTTTCCTTTTGTTCCTCCTGTGCATCTACCATGGCAGCTTCGCGCGCCTGTCTGACAGAATCGGGCAGGTTGTGAATCTGCCATTTTGCTTTTGCAGCATTTACGATCCGATATCCATGTTCGCGCACACGCAGGCTGAAATCAAGGGCTGAAAGCTCTGTATGGAATTTATCAGAAAATCCCCCCAACAATACAAACACGTTCTTCATTACAAGCATACACTGCGCCGGTGCAATCATGTACTCCCGGTTCATACCATAGTAACGCATTGCGCCTGTCTCATCATGCCGGATCTTCCGCCACTCTTTCCACGCATCAAATTGCAGCAGCCCCCGGTATGGGTACCGATACAATGCCTTTATTTCCGTGAGATCAATAGCCCGTTCAGTTTCTGCCTGCCACTTCTGAACCGGAGACTCATACGGTCCCGCAAATTCCAGTCCCGCACAATACAATCGCTCCTGGTCGTCATAGACGGTCCCTATTACCATGCCAACATCATCCCTCATAGCAATACCAAGCATCTCCCCCAGCGCTGTTGTATCACCAATCTCCATATTGGCATCCAGAAACAACAAGAAACTACCGTTTGCATGCATGGCACCAAGATTCCGGCACTCTGTGCTGCTTTTTCCTGCTTCCGCTGCCACCACAGCAATATTGCGCCTGCGGCTTTGCGTCTGCTGATAATATTTCTGCAGCTCTTCATCCGCCCGGTCTTCATCTACAATAATAATCTCAAAATTACTGTACCGTGTTTTCTCATAAAACGGCTCCAGCATCTGCTCCATCAACACACGATTCGTATGCCCTGTTATGATCATCGACACAAGCGGATTGCCCGGCGTGTCATATTTCAGTTCATAGACGCTTCGCTGATCGGTCGTCATGACTCTTGCCAATAAATGTTCACGCACCACATGTGCTTCCAGCGCCTCTTTTCCTGCCTGATTTTCCAGTGCGTGTTTTGCATCCCTCTCCAAAGAAGTTCCGTCGTGGATTCGTTTGTGATACAACACACGTGGAATATGACAGATTTCCCGTTTTCCTTCACAACAGCGCAGGATCATATCATAGTCCTGTGCACCATCATACTGACTATGAAAACCTCCATCCGCCATCATAAGCTCTCTACGTGCAACAAACAGATGGGAAATATAATTGTAAGCACGCAGCAGATCCACATCAAACTCCGGCTTAAACCGCGGTTCCAGATAATGACTTCCATTCTCTGCCATCCGGTCTTCATCGGAATAAAGCACATCATACCGTTCGCTCTGCAGAACATCAGCCACCCAGTACAAAGCATCCTCCGTCAATACATCATCATGCGCCAGAATCGCAATATATTCTCCCTTTACCATCTGCAACGCCCGGTTACTGTTCCCGGAAATTCCGAGATTTTCCTCCATTTTTATATACCGGATTCGCGGCTCGTTCTCCATATACTGCCGGATAATGCGTTCCGTCTCCAGACTGTATACTTTCTCTAATACTGAAATTTCTCCATCTTCTGACACATGCGCATCCAATACCGGTAGTTCCCCCTTCGCCTGACTGCCATCGACCAAACACAGCTCCCAGTTTGCATATGTCTGATTCAGCACAGATTCCAGCATCGCACGCAAAGAAAGCTCCGGCGTCATGTACACCGGAACTATAATACTGATACAAGGGCAGTATGAAAACACCCGCTCCCTCTGCTTTGCAAGTGCTTCCTCATCCGCCTCTAAAGATTCTTTAAAAAACCGGTCATATGCCAGATCCAGTCCGGTCACCATCGAACGTGCTTTGGAAAGTGCTTCCGGAATCGCAGTGGAACGAATATGCTCGAACCCTTTTTTAATTGTATCCGCATTCAGATCAGAAAATCGAAACTTCATCGTCACTGCCTCCCCTCGTTCTCCTATTTCCGCACAGAAAAATCAAACACATCCAATGCCAGATTTTTGTTGTAATATGGATCTCCGGATGTCAGAATATCTGCCCATCGTGACTGGAACAGCTGCATCTCGCTATGAAACCGATTCTGTTTTTGGAGTGTATCTTCTTTCCCTCTGGATTTTGATTCATAATGATGCAGTTTTGCCTGCGGAACATACACAACCAGTTTTCCAAGCTTTCTTACTTTCAAGCAGAAATCCACATCATTAAATGCAACCTGAAACTCCGGCTCCAATCCTCCCACTGCATCAAAGGTCTCTCTGGAAATCATCAGACACGCAGCTGTAACTGCACTGTAATCACAGGCAACAGAAGTCCGGAGCTGATAGATTCCAGCCTTCTCATCCATTGCAGAAAATGCATGTCCGGCAATTCCGCCAATCCCAACGATCACACCCGCATGCTGGATCGTATCATCCTCAAAATACAACCTGGCTCCGACAATCCCAACATCCTTTCGTTGACAATAACCAAGCATCTGTGTAATAAAATCCGGAGAAATTAGTTCCGTGTCATTATTCAACAGTAAAATATACTCGCCCTTTGTATGCGAAACACCAAAGTTATTGATTCCGGAATAGTTAAATTCCTCCTGCCAGTACAACACCTGAATGTGCGGATTTTCCGCGAGTGATTTATAGTATGCAAACGTTTCTTGTTCCACACTGTTATTTTCCACTATAACAATCTCATAATTCCGATAGGTAGATCGCTGTTCCAATGCCTCAATACATTTTTTCAGGTCACTCACATGATCCTTGTTTGGAATCACGATTGACACAAGCGGTTCTCCCTGAACCAGATAGCTTACCTGATAATACCCTGGAGCAGCCCCATCTACAACCTCTGCAGCAAGTCCCTGTCGTAACAAATGTGCTTCTATGGCACGTTTTCCAGCTTCAAACGCATATCGTTTGGTCTCCGGATCTTCCGCCGTCGATGCTGCATGTGCCCGCCAATGATACAAAATCTTCGGAATATGGAAAATCCCATCCGCCTGCTCAATGCAGCGGAATATGAAATCATAATCCTGCGCACCATCATACGCCGGATCCAACATGCCAACCTGTTCTGCCAGAGTTCTCTCTGCTACAAACATATGGCAGATATAATTATTACAACGGAGCAGATCAATATTAAAATCCGGTTTAAAATTCGGAGCAAAGAAATAATCTCCGGTTTCATCCACTTTATCTTCATCAGTATAAATTACCTGTACCCTCTTCGTGTTTAATGCTTCAACACATGCATAGAGTGCATCTGCCTCAAAAAGATCATCGTGATCCCCAAATACAATATAATCTCCAGTCGCGAGTGTATACGCCTGATTTGTATTTTCGGCAATTCCAAGTGTTCCTTCTTGCAGTGCCGTATAACGGATCCGCGTATCCTTTTCCATATATGGCTGTAAGAAATCCTGTAAACGTTTCTCTTTTCTTCCTCCATCGGAAAAGCACAGCTCCCAGTTTTCGTAGGTTTGTGCCTGCACCGATGCAATCAGTGCACGCAAAAAATCAGGATTACTCTCGTATAGCGGCACTAAAATACTGAATTTAGGCTGATATGCAAACTTGTGTTCACGTTGTTGCTGCCTCTCTTTGTCTGTCAGGCGATGCTGATGCATCCATTTATTATAATCCACATGACGTGAACCAAGGTGTAGATATTTTTTTAATTTTGTACAGGTGTTACGCAATCCAAATGTTTTTGTGTTTTTTATTACCCGCACCACATCGATATATAAACGACCCATCTTCAGCTTCTCCTGCTAATTTCTATTATTTTTCAACAAATCATTATGTCACCACGCGTCAGCGTGGCTTCATTATATCATGTGTCACCACGCGCTAGCGTGATGACCTGCGCACGCATCAGTGTGCTTCATTATATCATACCCCACCGGAAAATCACACGAAAAAGCAAGAATTAGTTGTATTTTCCAGTTTATTTCATGTATAATAAACTCGTTATAAGGTTTACCATTACGAATACCATTCTTATATTAATCTTTCAGTAATTAACCATATACCTTATAACGCACGAAGAGGAACCGGCCCATCCAGTTCCTCTTTTTTATAGTTTCCAAATTATGCTCTTCTTCGTTTCCAGACAGCCGGGCAGAACAACAGCATCATCGGGAAAATCTCCAGTCTGCCTGCCAGCATATCGAACATCAGAATATATTTCGTAAAATCCGTAAAATGTCCGAAATTCGCCATCGGTCCAACCAGAGAAAGCCCCGGACCGATATTGTTAAACGTCGCTGCTACTGCCGCGAAGTTCGTGACCAGATCTTTGTTCTCAATCGACACAAGCAGTACGGATACCGCGAAAATAACCATATATGTCATAAAATAGACATTTGTCGCCCGCAGCGTCTCATGCTCGAGTGGTTTTCCCTCGATTTTGATCTTCTTCACGGAACGCGGATGCAGATAAGAAATAATTTCTTTTATAAATGACTTGCATGCAATAATAAACCGTGAGACTTTGATACCGCCGCCCGTACTTCCGGCGCAGGCACCGATAAACATCAAAAGCACAAGGATTGTCCTCGAAGTCTCCGGCCATAGATTGAAATCCGCACTTGCAAATCCCGTTGTCGTGATAATACTTGCTACCTGGAAGAACGCTTGCCGGATGCCTTCCGCCGGCGCATACAATGCAAAATGCCGCAGATTAATAAAGATAAACACTGCCGCTGCAATCACGATGATAAAATAAATCCGCACCTCTTCAAACTTCAGCGCATCCCGCAGCTTTCCTGTGAGAATCAGGAAATAAAATCCGAAATTCACACCGAACAGCAGCATGAAAATCGTAACGACCCACTGATTATACGGGCTGACACTGACGAATCCGTCATTCCAGATTGCAAAACCTCCGGTTCCGGCTGTTCCAAACGACGTTGTCAGAGCTTCAAACAGATTCATTCCTCCAAAGAGTAGAAAAATCACCTCTATCATGGTCAGGGTAAAATAAATAATATACAGATATTTGGCTGTCTGGCGCACCTTCGGCACAAGCTTTCCAACCGAAGGTCCCGGGCTTTCCGCCTTCATCAGGTTCATGTGGCTGCCTCCCGCCATCGGCACGATTGCAAGCAGAAATACAAGAACGCCCATGCCTCCGATCCAGTGGCTGAAGCTTCGCCAGAATAAGCTGCCCTTCGTCAGTCCTTCCACATCCGATACAACTGTCGCACCCGTTGTTGTAAATCCCGATATCATCTCGAACAGCGCATCTGCAAAATGCGGAATATCACCATTGATCACAAATGGCAGACATCCGATCACAGACATCAAAATCCATGAAAGTGCGACTGTCACGAAGCCTTCCCGCAGATAAAACCGCATATTCTTCGGTTTCCGCAGGATGATTATCGAACCTACAACTGCACTTCCGAGTGCCACCCACAAAAAAGCAAATCCACCTTTCTCTCCATAGATTGCAGACACAATCCCCGGGAGAGTCAGAAATGCTGCCTCGATTTCCATGATCCAGCCTAATATATAAATAACTACAGAGTAATTCATAATTTATCTCCCACCAAATATATGCCTACTGTCATTTCAAAATATCACTGACATCGGTAAATCCTGTGTGTGTTGTAACAACTACCACATAATCACCCTCACAGATAACATCCTGACCACGTGGAATAATAACCTTTCCATTCCGGTTCAGACAGGCAAGCAGAAGGTTATCCTTCAACTTCAACTCCATGATCGGTTTTCCGATTACCGGAGAATCCTTCTCAACCTTAAACTCCAGTGCCTCCGCCCGGTTATCAAAGATATGATACAACGTCTCGATATTACTCCCGACCGAATTCTGCATCGCGCGGATATACGCCAGAATCTTCTCTGCTGTAATATAACGTGGATATACAATACTTCCGATGTCCAGACTATCGAGCACATCGCTGAAAGTGCTCCGGTTGATCTTCGTGATCACCTTCGTGTCAGAGCATTTTCTGGCAAATAACGTAAGCAGGATATTCTCCTCGTCGAGTCCTGTCAGTGGCACAAAGGATTCCGTACTCTCGATGCCCTCCTCGCGGAGCAGGTCTTCATCTGAACCATCACCATGTAAGATCAGCGCTTTCGGAAGTAAAACACTCAGCTCCTCACACCGCTTCTCATCCATCTCCAGGATTTTGACCTCCACACCGGTCGATATCAGCTGTTTCCCAAGATAATAGGAAGTCTTTCCTCCGCCGATGATCATACAATTCTTCACCTTATGTGTATCCACACCGATCTTCTTAAAGAAATCCATACTGTTTGTCGGTGTCGCAAGAAATGTTACAGCATCCCCACCGCGCATGATGAAAGAACCATCCGGGATAATCAGGTTCCCATCCCGCTCGACACCACAGACAAGCATATCACAGTTTAACTCATGCATCGCTGAAATCGGCTTATCATGAAGCAGATTTTCCTTCGGGATCTTGAACTTCACAAGCTCCGCATGCCCGCGCGCGAAGGAGTTGATCTCGAGAGCCGACGGCAGACGCAGCAGACGTGCGATCTCGCGTGCAGTCTCTAACTCCGGATTAATGATCAGCGAAAGTCCAAGCTGATTCCGAAGATATGAAAGCTCCATACTGTAATCCGGGTTCCTGACACGTGCGATGGTCGCACAATCACCGACCTTTTTCGCGATCGTACAGCTGAGCAGATTTAACTCATCGCTTTCCGTTACAGCAATCAGAACATCCGCATCCTGAATACCCGCCTCGATCTGGATGCTGTAGCTCGCACCATTTCCGGTAAAGCCCATAACATCGTAGTCTTCCGTAATCCGCTGAATCACCTCATTCTTCTGATCGATGACGGTAATATCATGGGATTCCTTGCTTAACTTCTCCACCAGCGTGCTTCCAACTTTTCCGCATCCGACGATAATAATATTTAAACCCTGTTCTTTTTTCTGCGTTTTCCTTGAAGATTTCATATTCTTTATTTTACACTCCCCTGCATGTTTTCCATGCCATTATCGTTCCATAAAATCTGAAATTTCATTGTAACATACTTGCGCCGGTACTACAAGGGAATGTCACGCGGAACCGCGTTCCAAAATCCGGTCTGGTCAACACGTCAATCTGTCCATCATGTGCATCCACAATCCATTTTGCAATGGATAGTCCAAGACCTGATCCGCCCGTCTCACTGTTGCGTGCCTCATCCGAACGATAGAACCGTTCAAAGATATGCACGACCTCGGATGTCTGCATGCCGATGCCCTCATCCTGCACCTGATAATAGACGCCCTGCTCTGACCGCCCAACTGTAAAATGAATCGGATCGCCCCTATCCGAATACTTTGCCGCATTCTGTACGAAAATACGAATAGACTGTTTCAGCATGGCAACATCGCCACGCACCATACAGCCTGGGCAGGCGGAAAATTCATACGGATGCGTCTCATCAATCATCATCGATTCCTCGTACACCTCCTGCACAAGGTCATTTAAGTCCACTTCGACCGGCTTCAATGTATTCCGCCCACTGTCGCCGCGCGCTAAGAACAGAAGCTGTTCAATCAGGTCCTTCATGTGGTCAGATTCATTCTTGAGCGCTTCAATCGACTCATTTAGCACTGCTTCATCTTCTTTGCCCCAGCGGTCAAGCATATTCACATAACCCTGAATCACAGAGATTGGCGTCCGCAGCTCATGCGATGCATCCGACACGAACCGCGCCTGCTGCCGCTTACTCTCCTGCATCCGCGCGAGCAGATTATTCAGTGCCACCTCAATGCTCTGCAAATCCTTATCCCCGGTCGATATCCGTATATCATTTGCATCGACAGAGATATTCGAGATTGCCTGTTCCAGATGCTCCAGATTTATCTCGTCACTGCTCATATTTGAGAGTGCTTCTGCACGCACAGCGAGATCATTCAGCGGACGCAGCTTCCGTCTGATATCCCGTATACCAAAGCACGCAGAAATGAGCATCATAAGTTCCACCGCGCCAACCACAATGAGCGGTATAGCTGCATAATCCAGAACCTCATGCACCAGAAAATTGTCCGTGTTCTTACCGACCTGTGTGGTCATCGCCCATGTGGCATACGAATCACCCGACCATGTAATATGCACCGGCTTCGCCCCGGACATCCAGTCTGCATCTGTCGTATCAAGCCGCCATACCAGCACCGCCACGAACAACATTCCGAGTATCACAATATCGAGTCCCAGCAACGCGAAAAAGCGCCGGAACCAGTATCCGACATGAATCTTCCGGGCAATAGAGGTTGTCTTCCGATTTGTCCGTTCTTCTCTCATCCAATCACTCCTATGACTCCTTGATGCAATATCCGACTCCGCGAACTGTCTGGATCAGCTTAATTCCAAAATGATCGTCAATCTTCGTCCGCAGATACCGCACATACACATCAATGATATTCGTCTCGCCGACATAATCATACCCACAGACCTCATTTAGAAGCTTCTCCCGGGTAAGTACAATATTCTTGTTCCGCATCAACGTGTGCAGCAACTCGAACTCTCGATTCGTAAGCTCCACATTTTCTCCCTGCACCGTTACCTCATGCCGATCTTCATCCAGGCAGACCCCCAGCACTTCCAGCTTATGCGTTGGTGCATCCTCTGTGCGCGTATGCTTCTTTAATGCGACACGGATACGCGCCAGCAGTTCCTCGATGGCAAATGGCTTCGTGATATAATCATCCGCGCCGGCGTCCAGTCCCGATACTTTGTCCATCACAGCATCACGTGCCGTGAGCATGATGACCGGCGTATCTTTCTCCTGCCGAAGTCTCCGCAGCACTTCCATGCCATTTAATCCCGGCAACATCACATCAAGCAAGATCAAGTCAAACGAACCGGAGAGGGCTTTATCCAAACCCTCTCTGCCATCTGCCGCCTTCTCAACTTCATTTCCTTCATGTTTTAATTCCAGTTCGACAAAACGGGCGATGCCCGCTTCATCTTCAATAATCAAAATCTTGCTCATATCGTCTCCTATAAACAGGAAAACGATTACGTCATAATGCTTATACCAGATATGTATAGTATCCAATTACATGCAGACGCGCTCCCGCTCACTTCCACATGTAGCGGTACTAAACTCATTGCACCAGTAAACTGGCACAATTCGTTAAGTACCGACATGTTCCAATGGTCTGCATTAAAATTGGTACTATACATATCTGAAATATATTTTTTCATACGTAATCGTTTTCCCTATCTTATAATTTTCCTTTCTCTATGTTTCAGATTTTTATTTCTTGATGTCTTCTTTCACTCCCGCACAGGCATCGGATGCCTTGTCGCAGGCGTTGTTGATATCCTGTACTGCTTTCGCGTCACCTTCAAAATGGTAACGGCAGTCGCAGAAAAGTCCTATGATTAAAAGTGGTACCGAGATCCAGAACGCAAAGATCAAAAGCAGTATGAATACGATGATCGGCATCCGCATAAACCGTTCACCTTTACGTTCAATGATAAAATTCTTCTCGCAGCCTTTCTTGATGATGTCGCCGACCCACGCGAAAAACTCGTCCATATGTTCACCAAAGGTTTTCTTCTTGCAGGACTGCTCATAGGCTGCCTGTGCCTGTGCCAGCTCGTTCGATGTCTCCTGTGGAGTCGTTGTATAGGTTCCAACCTCCGGAGCCTTAATCTTTCCTAGCTTCTCTAAATACACGATTGCATCGAGCAGATCATAATTACACGCTTCCAGTGCTCCCTTGGCATCCTCATAGCTGACACCTGTTTTCTCTCTGATTTTTTCTACCTTTTCTAACTGATCCATCTCTGATATCCTCCATTTTCCAAAACAGCTGTTTTATGATTTGTTCTTTGCTGTTCTTGATTGTGTCCTTATCTTACGGCGCCAAAATTAATCTATAAGGTAGGAAAGATTAAAATCAGATTAAAATTTCTATTATTTTCCATATATCTATCTGCACTTCTTCCTGTCCACATACTAACACAAGTGTATGCGTATGTTCATCTATTTTCTTCAGAATCCCGGTGTCCTTCACATAGGCACCGCCCTCTTTTTTCGCATCCTTTACAAAATGTACGACCGATACTTCCGTATCCTTATGCTCCGCTAACCATTGCAGTTTCCGGTTTAATTCCGCAACTTCATACTCATCGAGCTCGATCTCCTCCTCTGTCAGCCGTGCCGTCTCCCGCACTGCTTCATCATGTCCCGTAAGTGCTGCAAATGGGGCAAACTGCGCCGCGCGCATCATGCAGTCCATCGGCGGATGCTTCTTCGACACCGGACGTTCCCGGTCGATGATATCGCTGTAATCCCGTCTCATGCCTTATGCCCTCCGATCTGATTATTCCGCTCCCTTGCTGTCGCACCCTCCCGGAAATTCATGCCCCGGAGGACTGCATTCTTCCCATATTTATTCTTGATCGTAAGCAGTGCCCGCTGGATCTGTTCCTCCTTCGCTTCCTTCTCCTTCTCTGCTTCCTTCTCTTTTTCTAACGCTGCATAGTCCGTGAATAAATCAAGCTGTTCAAAGCCGTTTGAATCTTCTTTCACATCCCCCTTGCGGATCACACGGTTCGCCACAACATTCATCCGCCGCACAAGCAGATGCTCGTCCACAATCCGGTCATATAAGCGAAGCACCGCCGCCTCAATCCTACTTGTCGATGATGTATATCCATCCAGATTCTCCGTTCCGTGTGCATGCTTCGGTACCTTCCGCCCATAACGGTCACGCGTCACTTCGCCCTTATATTCCGCTGCCCCCGGTGCCAGACTTTCGATATCATAGCCGACCGTCACAACCATCTGATTCGTGACAAGCCCTTTCTCCACAAGATCAAATACAAGTGCCTCCGTCATCTCCCGGATCACGACGCGTGCCTTCTCGAATGTATACGGGGACTGCAGCACCTGCCCGGAACTGATGCTGTTGCTCTCCGGGCGGTACGCCTTGATCTGATCGATCGTACATGGTTCGTACCCCCATGCATGATCGATCAGAAGCTCTGCATTCACCCCGAAAAGCTTATACAGCAGCTCCTCGTTATAGTAATCATCTTCTCCGCCCAGCGAACACCGGGCAACATCTCCCATCGTATACAGATCCTGCGCTTGCAACTTCTTCTGGTAGCCCGCTCCTACACGCCAGAAATCCGTCAGCGGTTCATGGTTCCACAACAGTCTGCGGTAACTCATCTCATCAAGCTCTGCAATCCGCGCCCCCCGTTCATCCGGTTGCATATGCTTCGCTTCGATATCCATCGCAATCTTCGCTAAGTATAGGTTCGTCCCGATACCCGCCGTCGCCGTGATTCCTGTCGTCTCATACACGTCGCGTATCATCGTCTCCGCAAGCTGTCTGGCTGTCATCTGATAGGTACGCAGGTATGCCGTCGCGTCAATGAATACCTCGTCCACCGAATAGACGTGCATATCCTCCGGTGCCACGTATTTCAGGTAGATATCGTAAATGCGCGTGCTGTATTCCATGTAATGTGCCATCCGCGGCTTCGCCGCAATATAATCAAGCGCAAGCTTCGGGTCTGCCTTTACCTTCGAATTCTCATACGATGCCCCGGCAAATTCGCGTCCGGGTGCAGCCGCCAGCCGCTGGCGGTTGATCTCTTTTACCCGTTGCACGACCTCGAAGAGTCTTGCCCGTCCGGGTATCCCATACGATTTCAGTGATGGCGAAACAGCCAGACAGATTGTCTTCTCTGTCCGGCTCTCATCTGCTACGACCAAGTTCGTTGTGAGCGGGTTCAATCCCCGCTCCACGCACTCCACCGATGCATAAAATGATTTCAGATCAATTGCTATATACTGCCGCATACCATCACTCCACATAGATAAATCCGTGTTTTATTTCATATACTGTCTTTATTTTAATATAGAACATATGTTTTGTAAATGATAAATATTGGGAGGAACACCTGTTTTCAACATTTCCCGATATGAATGTAGAAATTTATACAAATTATAAATATTTATTTTGCAACTTCGTTACACTTTTGATGCAACTTTGATGCAATTATTTGCTATATTATGTTAACAAGGGCATATGGGATGTTCTAACAGATAACTTCAGGAAAGACAGGGAGATACATGGATATTAAAATAGACTCAAGAAAAATAAAAAAAGGGGATACTTTTGTAGCACTGCGTGGCATCGACCACGATGGACATGACTACATCCAGCAGGCTATCGAAAATGGCGCAGCAAAAATCATCTGCGAGGAAGGTAGCTACGAGGTGGAAACTTGCATCGTAGAAGATACCAGAGCTTATCTGGTCAACTATCTGAAAGATACTTACTATGACAAGATCAGCAAGCTCAAGTTGATCGGCATTACCGGTACAAACGGAAAAACCACATCGGCATTTCTGCTTCACCAGATGTTAAATAAGCTTGGCAGAAAATGCGGTTACATCGGCACGATCGGATTCTATATCGGAGAGAAGATACGAAGCCTCGCGAACACTACCCCCGATATCTATGACCTGTATACGATTCTACTGCAATGTCTGTCTCTCGGCTGTGAATATGTCGTGATGGAAGTAAGCAGCCAGGGGATCGCCAACCACCGGATTGATACGTTACGATTTGACTATGCCGTATTTACCAATCTGACACAGGATCATCTGGATTTCCACAAGACAATGGAAAACTATGCACTTGCAAAACAGCAGCTCTTCCGCATGCTGAAGCCTGGAGGAAAAGCAATTGTCAACTACGACGATTCCTACAAACAATATTTTCTGCTGGATGGAAATGATACTGTCACCTTCGGTTTTACCGGCGGAGATTTCAAAATGACAATGGACGCCACTGATAAATGCCACACAGATTTTACGGTCCGCTGCCCGGATTATACCCGGCACTTCACAACCAATCTGATTGGCCGGTATAACATCTACAACCTGATGACATCTGTAATTGTACTGACGTTAGAGGGCGTAGCCCCTTCCGACATTGCAGAATGCGCCACTGCTCTTGCACTTCCAAAAGGCCGGACAGAAACGGTTTTCTATGGAAATAATCTGATTGTAGTGGACTACGCACATACACCGGATGCAATGGAAAAGGTATTTTCCGCCGCAAGGGAGCTTACCAGCGGTGCCATCTATGCAGTCTTTGGATGTACCGGAGACCGAGATCGGGACAAGCGTCCGAAGATGACACAGATTGCCTGCGCCAATGCAGCACATGTGATTCTGACACATGACGATCCACACAACGAGGATCAGTCGCAGATCTATCACGACATGATCAAAGGACTGCCGGATAATAATTATGAAATTATCAAAAGCCGGGATGAGGCTATCAAAAAGGGCATTTCGCTCTTGAAGGGGAACGATATCCTTCTGATTCTTGGGAAAGGGCATGAAGAATTTATCCTTTGCAAAGATAAACGGATTCCGTTTAATGATATGAACGTCGTAAAAAAATGTCTGTCCTCCCCCTGCCGGCAAGGTATAGTTCCCTCCGCTATGCCTTTTAACCGGTACGCCTAACGGCTGTTACATAAAAAGGGCGACCACCATATTGGTGGCCGCCCAGTAAGAGAGGGGAAACGAAAAATCGTCTGGCTAGCTATTTAAATTATCCTTCGATGGCAATGAACTTCTTCTCTTCCACCTGTGGCTTTGCTTCTTTCTTTGGAACTGTAATCTTCAAGACACCATCCTCGAATTTTGCCTTGATATCATCCTGTGTAATCGCATCACCCACATAGAAGGATCTGTTGCAGGAACCTTCATAACGTTCCTTGCGGATGTATTTGCCCTTGGCATCCTTCTCATCCTTAGAGTTCTTTGTCGAAGCCTTGATGATCAGGTAACCATCCTTTACTTCTCCGGTTACATCTTCCTTCTTGAATCCCGGAAGGTTCATATCAATCTCGTAACCGTCTTCCTTCTCGAACACATCGGTACTCATCAGATTCTGAGCCGGTGCATCGTACTTGTAAACACCAAAACTTGGTGTATCAAAGAAATCATCCATAAAACTATTTGTAAATAAACTTGGCATCAACATAAGCCATACCTCCTTTTATACTTCACAATGGTCTGTATTTGTTTTTATTTCCTTCCCACTCGGGTTCCCTTCTCTAGGTCTTCCCTCATGTTCTAGGTGTACTATAACACACTTATTAGCACTCGTCAATAGCGAGTGCTAATAAAAATTGTGAAAAAAGTGTGAAATCTTAATTATGCAAAAAAACAGGCATGCCGCAACAATACAGCACACCTGTTTCAAAATCATGTTATTTACTTAAACTGATTCTGCTCTGCATGGCGTTTGAAGAAGTCCTTTGTCTCCTTCACAACCACACCACTCAAAGCGAAGATTGCGATCATGTTTGGAATCGCCATCAATCCGTTGAAGATATCGGCAATCGTCCATACTGCCTTTACTGTCATGTATGGTCCGATGAATACTGCCAAGATATACAACCAGCGATATACAAGGATTGCCTTCTTGTGCTTGCCTGACAGGTATTCCAGGCAACGCTCCGAATAGTAATCCCATCCAAGAATCGTTGTAAATGCGAAGAATACCAGACAAAGCATCAACAGGAATGCGGCTACCTGCTCGGAAATCGGAAGCCCCTTCTGGAATGCGTAGGTCGTTACCTGTACACCCTCTAAGCCTTCCTGCTGCCAAGCACCTGTCAATACGATAGAAAGTCCTGTCATCGTACAGATGATGATTGTATCAATAAATGTACCCGTCATAGAAACCAAGCCCTGACGTACCGGCTCCTTTGTCTTTGCAGCGGCTGCTGCGATTGGTGCAGAACCAAGACCGGATTCATTTGAGAAGATACCTCTTGCAACACCCTTCTGCATTGCAACGATCATCGTACCAACCACACCACCGGTCACTGCCTTTGGATTGAACGCGCCCTTTACGATTGTCACGAACGCATCCGGAATCTCTTTGATATTGCAGATAAGAAGCACCAGACAAAGCAGAACATAAAGCACTGCCATAAATGGAACGACGATCTGGGATACATTTGCAATACGCTTGATACCACCGATCAGCACAAGTGCCACACAGACACTCAGGATCAAAGATGCGATTACAACCGTCCACGAATATGTACCGATTCCGGGAATCTCTACGCTCCATGATTCACTCGGATCAAAGAATCCCTCAACAGCCGATGCAATACCATTCACCTGTGAGAATGTTCCGATACCGAACAATCCTACACAGATACCGAAGAATGCAAAGATCTTCGCAAGCCATTTCCACTTTGTACCCATACCTTTTTCGATATAGTAAAACGGTCCACCAAGGGCATGATTGTCTTCATCTACCACACGATACTTAACTGCAAGGAGTCCCTCAGCATACTTGGTTGCCATTCCGAAGAATGCAGCAAGCACCATCCAGAACAGAGCACCCGGACCACCGGCTCCAATCGCTGTTGCGACGCCGACGATATTTCCGGTTCCGATCGTCGCTGAAAGCGCCGTACAGAGTGCACCGAAAGAAGTTACCTCTCCTTCGCCCTCTTCCTCATTTTTCACCATCCATTTCAGGGCAAGCGGCAGTTTACGGATCTGCAACACACCCATGCGGATGGTAAGAAGGATTCCTCCTGCAATGATTAAAATCATAAGCGGCGGTCCCCAGACGAAATCATCTACTTTTGTCAAAAAGCTATTAATTGCTTCCCACATGTTTCCTTCTCTCCTTTATTTTATTTTAACAACATGTTCTCTATATTACACAGTTTTCCAGCTTTTGACAACATTTTTCCCTCAATTTATAAAGTTTTTTACTGTTTTCATATTAAATATACGGGGTATAATAGAGTTTATGATATACTTTATATGCCCAAACATGGATTTTAAAAAAGAAAGGAATACATTTTTATGAATCTTATTAAGAATATTTCCAAATCAGAAGTACATGTATTGAAGGATCAGGTTACTTATCAGGAGGGACAAGTTGCCAGCAAGACACTCGCCCAGAATGACGCCGTATCTATCACATTATTTGCCTTTGACAAGGACGAGGAGATCAGCACACACGAGTCTGGCGGCGATGCATTTGTTACCTGCTTAGATGGCGTCGGCAGAATCACAATCGATGGTGTCGAATACATCCTGCACGAGGGCGAATCCATCGTGATGCCAGCCAAGCACCCACACGCTGTCTATGGGGCAGAACAGTTCAAGATGCTGCTAGTTGTTGTATTTTAAATAACAGAAACCATAAATTTTAATCTAGGAATCTCCTATTTTAAAATTTATGGTTTCTTTTTACTTACCGTAGATATAATTGAGTCCTGCACTCAAAATACCCAACTCCATCGCCTGTTTTATAATAATAGCTATTACTGTATATAGTTTATAACGAGCAAAACGATCATTTATAATATCATATACTTTTTCAAATAATGTCTGCATCACAACCGCGATTAAAAGTCCTATACCAAACACAATAAGCTTCATTACAAACGAACTCAACGAAATATTTTCTATAACTAAAAGCATAATAGAACTTGATCCAAGTATAATCAAATTGATATTTAATAGAAATTTTAATAAACCACTATAGGCTCTGCTTTCCTCAAATGTATCTATTTTATCTATTATTTTTTTATATACAGAATAAACCACTGCCAACCATATATAGAGTCCTACAAAATAAGGTATCACATGCAATATCCAGGAAACTGTTTCTATAAACGATTTTCCAATGACAATCGCCACGATTATCATTCCGAAGATAAAGACTGGTGATATTCTGAAAAATACAATCCATATCATAATTTTTACCTCTTAAATGGAATCTGAAATGTGTGCTCCCAATTTTTTTCCTATCTCGAAAGGTGCAACAAAAAATCCAATCAATGCAGATAAAATAAATTTAACAAAGAAGTATACAATCCAGCCTGCAAATGACATCCATAAAAACATACTTGGCTGTATCTTATTCAATGCCCTCCACCCAAAAAAGGCACACACGAAATATGCAACTCCTGCAAGTCCTGAATCACTCATCCACAATGCATATGTAATACCCCATATTACAACACATGAAATTATCGTTATTATTGTTCTTTTCATCTTTTATCCTCCTAAAATTTACATTAATTGTGATCTTAGAGACATTAAATACGCCATATCTTCTTTCGAATATCCAGAGCACTCCTGCATTTCTAAAATTATGTTATTAATTATAAACCTCACTAAACTGTTATAATTTTGTTCCTGTAACTTTTTCGCCATATTTAAAGATATACTGATTATCAGACCAGGTTTTTTCATTTTTCTGGAAAACCATGGCAGCCCTTTTGATATCTCGTCATCATATAATGGGGAATTACCCATCCATGCTTTCATAAGGACATAACGATCAACCGCAAGACCAGCCCCTGGTCCAACCATAACATGTTTAATGCGATCCCAAAGTCTGTTAAATAATTCGTCTCGTTCTTCCTTATGATAGTTTGGATCACAAAGTGAAACATACAGCAAACATTCAAATTCGATCCAATCCCTCAAAAACATATTTTCAGAAGTAATTATACTGGACGAATCATCTGGACTTAAAATACTTTCGGCCAGTCCATCTGCTATCATATCTAATGTCTTATTTCTTTCCTTTTCATAATTCGCTATTCTCAATTGTAAATTTGTCAATTTCTCACCCCCTTACATCTGTCTATGTTTGCCTGATACGTTATCTAAATTTTGCCTGATCACCTCCATCAATTCAGGATCTCTGTCCTGTATTATTTCCAATGCTTCTGTCAAAAGTTTCTTTGCTTTTTCTGTTTTCCCGTTTTCCGGGTATTCCTTATCGAGCTTAAGAATAAAACGTTGAAACTGAAAACCCGTACAATCATTCGTAAATATATCAATCTGTGCTACCCGTTTTTTGATAGATATTAGATGCTTATCCAAATTCATATCTTCAGGTGCATCAGATGGAATACCATCCCCAACTATGTATAATACAGCCATATTGTTCTTTACACTTGCAAATGCCTCACCATAATAATCCGGTTTTTTCATATATAAATTCTCAACCATTTTATATACATTTAAAATGTAATAATACGAATCTACATAATAGCCTCTCTTAAATGTCTGGAAATGACACTCAAAATCGTTTTGCATCCGCATTTCCAGTTTTTTCGATGAATTACAATGTAACACCATCCCAGCAGGCTCAGACAATTTTATGTTTCTAAGTTTAATTTCCTCTTCTACGTCCATCCGCAACTCTTGTTTTTCATTAAATCCTCTGAAAATAAAGTGTAGTGTTAAACAATGATTTTCTTCCTCGCATTCAACCATACTTCTATTTTCCTCATCAAAAATCAGAGATTCATAATCTCCCTCCAGATTTTCATATAAAGTCTCTAAAATTCGAAATATTTGTTTTCCTGCCTCCTGTACAGATAAGCCATATCTGTACAGATCTCCTATTTTTACATCCATTTGCAAACTATCATCTACAATATAGGACTCACCTGTAACCAGGTCCTTTTTATACAATAACCTGTGCAGATATGACTGCCCTCTGTTTATCAAATTAAGCCGGTTGACCAGAATATCCGGTAATAAGTAATAATTCGTTTCGACTTCTATTTCCACCACATCGCCTTTCGAGATTGAAAAATCTCTCAGCAAACCATCTCGAACCAAAAAATGCAGCAAATTCAAAATATGATTATCCGACAACTGATTCTTATGAACGACCGGAAGTCTATAGACTTGAGATACTATACTATTAGACAGACGATGTATATGCACTGTGTTATATTTTGTATCTTCCAAAAACATGTTCCACAGCAAAATAAGCTGCTGTTCTGTCATGTCTCCGACCATTTTTCTTATCTGGCTCTTATACATTCTCTCAACCTCCCTATCTTTCAGTCGCTTTATCAAACAGATTTATCATCTCTATTTCACCTGATTCATGAATATCTGCCAGGCGCAATACATTTTCCTCTTTTTCATTGAATCCAATTAAAAAATACAATCCATTTCCAAAATGTATGATTTCTCTATACTTTGCCGGAATTACTTCAGTTATGTTATTTCCATCACATATCAATATTCCTTTTTTATTTTCATCCATGATTTCTGCTTCCAGATAAGCGTCTTCAATCTGTCGATTTTTATCCTTAAAGATATAGCATATGTTAAATTTGGCAATTTCATCATATTCTTGATCAAACACGCCTTGCATGGTAACAATCCCCATCTTTGCGGTCTTTTTATTGAAGATCTTTACCATATTTTCCTGATAGGCAATGACTTCACAATTATCTGAAATAACAAATGAAAACCTCTGTGTGACCGTTTCTTCATTCCATACAATCACACTCACTTCTTTACCTTTTTTGACGGCGGCTGTCCCGCTTATCGTATCCAATGGATATATATAATCAACCGGTCCAAATATTTCTTCATATTTCCGGTCTATCAAATACCACGCCTCATCTTTTATGGCACGTGCGCATCTCCCTTGTCCTTCGTCAAAAGAATATATTTGGTCGTAAATTGCGGAATCATTGAGAGACTGTGCTTTTGTTTTAATGACGTCATTCATTTGCCAGCAACTCAGACTTATTATTATAAACATTAGAATTACTTTTGAATTTTTTCTCAATTCATTCCTCCCTATTTCATATTTGAAAAACATTCTAACCTGTTTCAGGTTAATAGTCAATACTCTGTTTCAGGTTAGGGTATGATAATCAAAAGGAGGTTCCTCATGAATAATCGATTACGTGAATTAAGAGAAGACGCGGATTTATCGCAAACCAAACTTGCAAAGATTATTGGAATGTCTCAAACTGGATATTCGAAATATGAAACAGGAGAAAATGATATTCCCACACAGATTTTAATTAAATTATCTAAGTATTACAATACAAGTATTGACTATCTATTATGTCAGACAAACGTCAAAAAGCCATATCGCTAAAAAGCCGCCGAGCCGGGAATCCAAGTCCCAGTCCGACGACTTTTTTCTTTCTTCTATCTTATATATCGGCAGATTTTCACTACTGCTTTACATTAACTGCCTTCATACCCGAATATACAGTGCTTGCTCCAAGCTCAATTCCCTATGCCAGTCTCTCTGTATTTGTTACGAACCGATCATCACCAACAGATGTTGCAAGTACATAATCAAGTTATTCTATATAAACCCACGAAAGACTGCCGTTACCACAAACACCTGTAACAGCGCCGTCCACATAGCTGCATACGATTCTGCATGATCCGACACACATGTACGACGTGTGCGAAGGGCAACCAGCGCAAGCGGCAATACCGGAAGGAAATATCTTCCCTGAACTCCTTCGATTGTCCGATACGATATTGGAGTCCAATAAAAAAGCATAGCTGCCATAGACAGGACACAAACGCCTGCAACTACCATCCACATCCAGGTCCGTTCACCGACCTGGATCAACTGCGGCTCCTTCTCTTTGCGCAATGCAGCATAAACCATCACCACAAGGAAACCAAGCACGATCACATACGGGATCTGTATGGTAAACCAGCCAAGAGATCCTCCCAGCATCTGGCTCAGATATACATCAAACTTATACATCATTGTATTTAATAAAAGCTCTACAATGTATATTGGATTCTTTAGCAGATATCCCATGGTATATCCATTTTCCTCAGACCAGTCCAGGTGTCGGTTATTTATATTCTCCGGAAGCAGCCATCCATGTACCACACGCACTGCGGCATAGCAGATTCCCAGAGCAGCAACCGCACATACAGCTATCAACAGAACCTTCATCCATGGTTTCCACTTCTTCCGCCATGCTGCAAACACATCCCTGTTTGCCCGGATAAAACGCGGGATCAACATACATGGGAGTGCTACTAACGGAATCAGCGAATACCCTTTACAAGGCAACAGCAATAACATACTGCACCCAAGCACAGTGTAATCCCAGATCCGTCCTTTACGTTCTTCCTCCTGCGCGTATGCTATTTTGAGGGTTTTCGCAATTACCAGAATACTGAGTGCCAGCAATCCCGCATCATAGGAAAATGATGCTGCCTGCTGCATGGTAATCGGCAAACATGCCCACACGAGTACCGCACCCTTAGCAAACGGAATCCATTTTATGGCATAGTACGCCGCCACAAGGAACAAAATCAGATTCAACAATCTGCCCAGCATATACGTAAGCGTTGTACTAAGATGGAGTAAACGGCCGATCGTAAGCCCAAGAGCCGAGCATATATACAGGTAACGAGGCTTCTGATTTGCAACGATTCCCGTATCTACCAACTCCCGGTTCTGAGCAGTCGTAAATGCATCCTTGTACTGATACGCATAATCTCCACGCACCAGAATCTGTTCATTGTACGCATGTCCGACATCGTCCGCACGCATCCAGACCGTTTTCTCCCGGATTCCCATCATCCGGTTCGACAACTCATATGCATTATACAGATGTGTCCGCTCATCGGGTGCTGCCATCAAAGGAATGGTCAGATAATACACCAAACCAATCGTAATACCCAAAAGCAGAAACAGTTTGTGCGTTGGCATCTCCTCTTTGTTGTAAAACAGACAGCTCCACGCGAAAATGCCGGTCAACAAAATCAAAAGCACATAAACAATGTTTAATATAACAAAATACGCATCCGCACCTGTCTGCTTATCATGATATGTGAGATACGCCATGTACGCATACAGAATCAAAACAACCAAAAGCATCCCCACATACAACACATATTTAATTCTCTTTTTCGCCTGAGCCTGTTCTCTCTTTTCTTCCATCATTCTACTGTAATCGTTCCTATATCCTCTCCTGCATTCTGACACACCAAAGCAACGCTATATGTTCCTTTTGGAAGAGACTGTTTCAAAAATACGACCTCAAACCCTGCAAATGCCAGACGTTTTCTCCGATATGCATCCCGGATATCCGGTCTGTACGCATGCCCTGCTGCCACCTTGTAACAGATTCCGTTCGTATCCTTTACTACCACATGTACATCCTTGAAATCCTTCGTCTCCTCATCAAATGCCCAGCCTACAATCTTAACCGGTTCCTCATCCAGAAAATCCTCCACTTTGTAGCGAAGCCGTTTGTCCGCACTCCACGTCTCAGTTGTAGGCTCCGGTGCTGCAATGTCTTTGGCATGCAGGACATTCAATGTGAAATCATCACGGTTTCGAACAAGATTCGGATTATAACAAGGATCATATCCTCTATACTGTGGATGTCTGTCATATAACTTCTCCATTTCCCGTTGCTGTCTTGCAACTTTCTCCGGAGAAACCGCATCGTATCCCCGGCTGATTGATTCATAATGATACAGACGTACATCCGTGCGCACAACATTATAGTATCCTTTTTCCAGCAACTGAAAGCACAGATCCACATCATTGTATGCAACTGGCAAATCCTCACAGAATCCACCAACTTCCTCAAACTTCGACCGTGCTATCATAAGGCATGCACCTGTAACCGCGCTGTAATTATATTCCAGTTTATTCCGTCCCCAATAACAGTTCCGGTCATCATCAAAACGAAGAAATGCATGTCCCGGGCCAACCGCAAAGCTTACAACGCCTACATGCTGAATCTGGTTTGTCCCCGGATAGATCAATTTACTACCAACAGCGCCAGTATGTGGCTGTTGGACATGTCCCAGCATACGTTCCAGCCACTCTTCGCCCTCTACCTTAATATCGTCATTCAAAAACAGATAATATTCACCCTCCGCAACCCGTGCACCAATATTACACATCTGCGAGAAATTGAACTCCATCGGTTCATAATGATATTTACAATCCATATCCGCACAAAGCTTCGCATATCGGGCATGGTTTTCTTCGTTACTGCCATTGTCCACGATCACAATCTCATAATTCTGATATCTTGTTACCTCCCGGATTGACGTCACGCACTGCCGTAAGATGTCATAGTTATCCTTCGACGGAATAATAATGCTGACCTTCGGATTCCCCGTAACCTCATAGACTACACGGAACATTGCAATATCCGGCAGATATTCCAGATGTCCTTTTGCCCCTCTTCGCTCCAGCGCATCGAGCTTTGCTTTCCTGGTTGCCTCTATGATATATGGCTTGGCCGAGATTGCATTCGCCGTTGACTCCTCACGTTCCCGCCAATGGTACAATATCTTCGGAATATGTCCAATGCGCTTCGTCTTTTCCATCACACGCAAAACCAGATCGTAATCCTGAGATCCTTCCAATCCGACACGTAATCCGCCTAACTCCTCCAACAGTGTCTTTCTGTACACGGACAAATGACATGTATACATAAGTGACATAAACGTATCAGGTGACCAATCCGGCTTGAAAAACGGATTCCGCCGCTTCGTTCCATCTTCCGACAATTTATCCTCATCACTGTAAATAAAATCATAGTCTGCATTTTCATTCAGCAGTTTCACAACCTCATATAAGGCATCCGCCGAATACACATCATCACAGTCCAGAAGAGCTATGAATTCTCCATCCGCCATTGCAATTCCATCGTTGGTTGCTCTGGATATATGTCCGTTCTCTTCGCGATAGCGGATCTTTATCTTTTCCTGATTTTCATATGACCGCAAGGTTTCCCGCACAGCTTCATCGGTTGAACAATCATCCACCAGACACAGTTTCCAGTTGTCATAGATCTGGTTTTTAACAGAATCAATGCACGCCCGGAGCATTCCTGTATCCACGTTGTATACAGGAACAACAACCGATATCAACGGACGATATACAAGCTTTGACGGATCCTGCGGTTCTTTCTCATTTTGTGCAAGCCACAGATCATACTCATTTGTCCGTGCCAGCTTTTGATGCAGTTTATAAAAAAATACATTCCAGCCTTCCCGGCCAAGACATCTGACCATTTTTGCCGGCAGGGAAAGTAATCGGTTTTTCTGTCCCATACATCCAATTCTCCATTTCTGTTTTATGGTATATTTCGATAAATTGCTGTCACCACCAGGATCTGTAAAAATACTACCCAGATTGCCGCATATTCATCTGCATTTTTGGAAACACAATTTTTCTTCGTCCGAATGGCAAGAAGCCCCGGCACCAGTGCGGGCAGGAAATATCGCCCCTGCACACCTTCCACAACCTCAACGGAATTCGGCGTCCAATACAACAGCATCGCCATGACTGCCAACAGACTTGTTCCAAAGTAGACAAGAATCATCCAGATCCGTTGTCCATTTCGTATGTCCTGCACTTCGTTCTCTTTCCGAAACGCTGTGTAAATCATCAATAATAAAAATCCAAGCGAAAATACAAACGGAATTTCAATATCCAGCCAGCCAAGCATACCACCCAACATCTGCTTCATGTAAATGTCCGATTTATACCAGATCGTGTTCAGCATAATTTTTATAAATGCAACTGGATGGCGGATAAAATACCCGATCGTATACCCTTGTTCATCTGCCCAGGCAATATATACCTGATTGATGTGTTCCGGCTGTATCCAATCCTGCACAAGCCGGGCAATACAGATAACACCGATGATTACAATTACACATGCCAGCCCACATGCCAGCCCTTTCATCCATGGTTTTATCTTCTGTTTCCACGCGTCAATCTGTGCCTGATGCGTCCGCCATATGTGTGGAATTCCCATGAGTGGGAACACAGCCAGTGGCAGCAGGGAAAAGCCTTTACATGGAAGCAGCAGAATACAGCTTGCCAGCATAACCACCAGATTCACGATCCTTGTCTTTTTCTCTTTTTCCTGTCCATACACTGCCGACATCGTTGTGCCGACAACTAAAATGCACAAGGAAAACAGCGGTGCATCATAGGAAAAGGACGCCACCTGCTGTAATGTGATCGGCAATAATGCCCATACCATAACGATTCCCTTTCCAAACGGCATCCGTTTCATCGCATAATAGGCAGCGGAAAGAAACAAAATCAGGTTGCATAGTCTGCCAAGCATATACGTCAGAGTTGTCCCAAGGCCAAGCAGCCTTCCAATTGTGATTCCAATGGCTGGAATAATATAAAGATACCACGGTGTTTGTGATGCTGTAATTCCTGTGTCAACCATCTGCGAACGACCAGCATGTGCAAATGCTTCCGCATACTGCTGATTGTAATCATTTCTTGTCAGGTCTCCACCATTATATGCATGCTGCACATCAATTTCCCGCATCATAACCGTATCCGCATGTGTCCCCATAATCTCATCCGATATGTCATAGGCTGTATATAAGTGCAGATACTCATCCGGAACTGCCATAAGCGGAATCGCTAGCATATAGACAAAACCCAGTACCACTGCCATGATCAGGAACATTTTTTCATAACTGAATTTATTTTTACGCAGAAAAAATACATATACGCAAACGCCGATCATCAACAGAAAAAGCATACTGTATGTAATATTCTGAATCGTTAAAAACGCGTCCCCGCCGGTGCTTTCACTGCGCTGTCTCGAGCCAAATGTTGCATATATATACAAGATTGCCGTACACAACAGCAAACCTGCCATCATTAGGATTTTTATTATTCTATTTATGTCCTTCTGCTGCCCTTCCATGCATCCTCTTTCCCATCTGTTTCCATGTCATTCAAGTATAACAGAAGAGACTTCTACCGCACGCCAAACGTACAGTAAAAGTCTCTTTGCATCTTCATAAAATTTGATTAGATATTAAGCAGATCACTGAATACCTTCAAAGCGCCGTCTGTCTCATGTGCAAGTACCTTCTTTGCAAGTACCTTACCAAGCTGAACACCTTCCTGATCAAAGCTGTTGATGTTCCACAGGAATCCCTGGAACATAACCTTGTTCTCGAAGTGTGCAAGCAATGCGCCAAGTGTCTCCGGATCAAGCTGCTCACCAATGATGATGCTGGATGGACGTCCGCCCTTGAAGTTCTTGTTGCTGTTTGCATCCTTCTTACCACATGCAAATGCTACGATCTGTGCAGCAACATTTGCGCAGAGCTTCTTCTGGCTTGTGCTTCCCTGAATCTCTACATCCGTACCGATCTGGCTGTTCTTGAATGCGATAAACTGCAATGGAACAATGTCCGTTCCCTGATGCAATAACTGATAGAAGGAATGCTGTCCGTTTGTTCCCGGCTCACCGAAGATTACCGGACCTGTTGGGTAATCAACCGGCTCACCAAAACGGTTTACAGACTTACCATTGGACTCCATATCAAGCTGCTGTAAGTGTGCAGGGAAACGGCTCAGTGCCTGTGAGTATGGAAGAACGGTTGTTGCAGGGTAACCAAGTACGTTACGCTCGTAAACACCGATCAACGCATCCAGCATAGCCGGGTTCTTCCTGATATCTGTATTCTTTGCTGTCTCATCTTCTGCGGCTGCACCATTTAAGAAACGTGCAAATACATCCGGGCCAAATGCCAGTGAAAGTACGGCACCACCAACGGCTGATGTAGAAGAATAACGACCGCCGATATAATCATCCATAAAGAATGCTGCAAGGTAATCATCGCTCTTTGCAAGTGGAGATGTCTCACTTGTAACGGCGATCATATGCTTAGAAGCATCCAAACCTGCCTTTGCAAGTGCATCCTTTACGAAGGACTCATTTGTAAGTGTCTCCAAGGTTGTACCAGACTTTGACACAAGCACGAAGATTGCATGTGCTACATCGGTAGATGCAAGAACTGCTGCCGCATCATCCGGATCAACGTTACTGATGAACTTTGCATCCATCTTGAATGTGCCGTTCTTCTTTGCCCAGTTCTCCAGTGCAAGATACATTGCACGAGGACCAAGGTCACTACCACCGATACCGATCTGTACAACGGTTGTGAACTTCTCGCCGGCTGCATTTGTGATCTCGCCATTGTGTACCTTATTTGCAAACTCTGCAATGCGGTTCTGCTGCTCTACATAAAATGTTCTCTTGTCTACACCGTCTGCCTTGACTGGCTCGCCAAGCTGACCACGTGTCATCTGATGAAGAACCAGACGGTTCTCTCCTGTATTGATAACGGCACCATTATAAAGCTCCTGGAACTTGTCAACGAGCTCTGCTTCCTTGGCAAGGGCTGCAAGCTTCTCCAAAACTGTGTCATCCACTTCCTTTGCAGCGAAGTTGTAAGTAAGCTTCTCTGCCATCGGTACGCTGTAATTCTTCGCACGGTCTGCACCGCTCTCACCAGCCATAACAGTTGTGAGGTCTACACTGCCCTTACAAGCTTTGAGTGCCTTGTAAGAATCCAAGGTATCAAGATTTTTCCAATTTGTCATTTTTCTTTCCTCCGTAATCTATTTGGCGTAGGACGCCAGCTCGTTTTATTATAACCTGTTCGGGGGGATTTGTCACTTGTTTTATTCTTCGTCTGTACAAGAATTCTTTACGATTTTCTTCTCTGGTCTCGGTGTGCCACAGGTACAGGTTGTAACGTATCTCTCATTTTCAGAGGGACTCTTCTTCATGACAAAAGCTACGTCACCACAATATTCTTTATTTAACAAAATAATATCTTTATTTACGAAAATCATAATTAAGATATTTGTTTAGTATTGATAACCCACTTTGAAAAATCTCCAAACATTTATTTTTTTCATCAACATTAAAACTAGGATGATATTCTTCATTTTTTAGAAGTTTCAAATTACTTCCATAGAATAACTTATTATAAATATCAACAATTTCTTCATCATTATAATCTCCTACAAATTCTTCATTTAGTGATTTTGATAAATCACTAAATAAATGCCATGTATCTATTAAACTTTGACAATTTTGCGATATTTCTATATTATCTATTAACTCGGTAATTTTAGATAGATAAAAGACTGTTATTCCTTTTTCAAAAATAATATGTTCCTTATCCGCAAATATATTTGCTTCTTCGACACTAGAAAAAACTAACAGCCGTTGATTAAAAAGCAAGAAACCATCTTCATCGTTGCTATACCATATAAAAAAATAAGTTAATCCATTATAAATAATTTTTGTCAAATAATATTTCGTCATAACTTTGTTCCTAATTATTCCAAATCTTCTTTTGTTGGCAGTCTGCGGATTTCTCTTCCATCTGTGCATTTGCGCGGAACATCCGATATTCCGGCGGACAAGTTTTCAAATACTCGGATTGACAAATCATCTAATTCTGTTATAAAATGTATCCAAGAAATGAGTTTTACAACCGTACAGTTTTTACTCAAGTGGCTCACTCGTTTCTTTTTTTATTCATTTTCTTTATGCTCGTTTACAGAAAGATTTCCTATCAAATCTTCACCAATTTTGCAAGTGGATAACTTATCAATTGCCATTTGAACCTGAAATTCATTTAGTTCGATCTCAACATCGTAAATGTTTCCGCTTCTTGGCAGTCTGACATGAATAACTGCAAAATGCTGATACTCCTCCGTATTATAAATTCCATCCTCATACTTCTTAAGACGTACTATTTTTCTTGATATTCCTTCCACCAACCGATAATCTATTGCATATATTTTTTTCTCTGTAAATCCATGTAAATGTGTAGTTCCAAATGCTAATGCATTTGTTTTATAGAAAAGCATTTGACTTTTTAAATACGACGCTTCAAGCTCCTCATAATCAATATCGCCCTTCAACCACTTCCGTACCGGCATTCCTATATACAATGAAAACTCTAGCCAAAACAAGAATCCGAACAGGCAAAGTCCAATGATAGCCATATAATAACGTCCTAAAGGAATAAGACACAAGGTGCAAAATATTAGGAACAATGGTAATATCATTTTGACAAGATATTCCCGTCTTTGAAATCTTTTTAATAAATCCCGTTTCATGTTTTGATATTTAGGTTTCTCAAAAGGGTGCTCATTAAGATAGGCTACATATTTCTCATGCCATTCAGGGCTTTCAAAATAGCCGCCATTCATATATTGCGCCTTCGTCTCATGCGCTTTCATATCTGCTTTGCTTTCTTTACAATACGCATAGATTAAATATACAACGAGCATCGGACAAACAATACATGCCGCACACTTTCCAACCACATCTCCTCTGCCAAAAAACAGAAATAATCCCATAAGTACTGTAAAAACGATATATACAACCAACGATTTCTTAGTCATAGCAAATGGAAATTTGTGATTTGTTCTCATGTAATTCTATTCCCCCAACTACGAACTTCTTTCTCTACTTATCAGGCACACTGCCTCACAATGTTCCGTCCACGGAAACAAATCCACAAGCGCGATCTTCTCCACCCGATACATCCGCTTGCTCTTCAGGTATTTCAGATCCCGCGCCAGACTTTCCGGTCCGCAGGAGATATACACGACCCGCTTCGGTGCCAGCTTACAGACGGAATCAAAGAACTCCGGTGTGCTGCCACTGCGCGGCGGATCCAAGAATACAACATCCACATCGGTTCCGGCTTCTGCCATACCAACCATGAACTTGCCCGCGTCGCCATCATAGATCCGGACATTCTTACAATCGTTACGCTTCACGTTCGTGATGGCATCCTTCGCGGCTGCCTTGTTCAGTTCGACACCGATCACCTGTTTCGCATGGTCACTTGCCACGATTCCGATCGTACCGGTTCCACAGTACGCGTCCACGGCCACCTCTTCGCCGGTAAGGTTTGCATATTCCATCGCCTTGTTATACAGGAACTCAGTCTGCACCGGATTCACCTGATAGAAGCTCGTCGGCGAGATCTTGAAAGTCTTCCCGCACAGCTTGTCTTCGATAAATCCTCTGCCGTACAACACTTGATTTCGCTCGCCAAGCACCATACTTGTATCCTTGTCATTGATATTCTGCACGATCGTCGTGATCTGCGGATGCGCTTTGACAAGTGCCTTCGCAAAATTCTTCTTCGATGGGAAGATCGGTGACGCCGTCACAAGCACAACCATAACTTCTCCGGTCGCATGTCCGGTCCGGATCATCACATGGCGCAGCAATCCATACCCACTATCTTCATTATAGACAGTAATCTTAAAGGAAGGTAGCAACCCTCGGATTGTCTCCACAATCTCCTGTGCCAGACGATTCTCGATCTTACAATCATCCACCGACAGCACCCGGTGCGTTCCTTCTTCATATACACCCGCCAGAATCTCGCCATTTCGCTTATGGTGAAATGCCGCATTGACCTTGTTCCTGTAATGATATGGTTCTTTCATGCCGATAATTTCATCCACGGAACCATATGGAGCAAGTAGCTTCTTCACCTGATCGGTCTTGATCTTTAATTGCTCCGCATAAGACTTGTCAATATACTGGCACCCACCGCATTTCTTCGAGATCGGGCAGACGGATTTATTTCCTGTATGTCCGTTCTCACTTACATGTACATGCTTCTTAGATTGTTCACCACTCTGCTTGTATCTTCCCTGCTTTGTCATCACTTACTCCTGCTTCATCTGTCGTTCGGCTTCATTGACACAATTCACTGCATTTAAACATCTCGGATATCCAATGTATGGCAGGCTCTGTGAGATCACACGCATCAACAATTCCTTGTCATTTCCGATTTTCATATTGCCCTTTGCATGTGCAACCACCTGCATATCACAGCCACCCTGTGCAAACAAGAAACAGAACGTTACCAGTTCCCGTTTTGCAAGCGGCAGACGGCTTCCCGGATAATCATCCCCGAAATAATTCTCCTTCAGCCATTTGTTGATATGGCTGTCCTTCCAGACTTCCTTCATATGCTCCTCAAAGATTCCCGTCTGCTCCGCAAACTTCTCCTCCTCGGCAGCTTCCGCACCTGCACCGGCAGCCTCCGGCTCATCCGAAGCAGCCTTCTCCAACCGCTCCTGTTTCGTCATGCCCAGGCGACCCTGCTTGGCTCTTGTCGAATCCAGAAGCGGAAGTTCAATTCCCTTTGCTTCCATAACGACATTTGTAGCAACCAGAAATGGCCAGACTCTGCCCATACCAAGATAATCTACAGACTGATACACAATCTCCTTAATTACCATCGGTGACAGACCACTGTCCAACGCCTTCGCCACAATCACCTTATACGCATCTACGCCCTGGCATCCAATCAGGGATGCCAGAATTGACATATACCTGGTCTCGTCATCCAGCTTGATTCCATTCTCATTTACGATCTCCGTAAACGCAAAACGTTCAAAGCGCTCCATAAATTCTGCATCTGTCTCATATAAATTCATAGTAACAACTCCTTCCCAAAAAACCTGTCTCTCATTATTCCATGTTGCATGCAGCTCCATGAAGTTCTCGTATCATGTCTGCATGCACAGACACATCCAACTATAATGATTATATCACATTTCACACGTAAAAAAAGTATTGCTTTCTCAAACGAAAAAGCAATACTCTGTTCTTTTTATTCAGCACCTGCGATACCGCGCAATCGTCCGCAGCATCTTCTCTGTATTTAACGGCTTTGTAAGCTGCTCACTCATTCCCGCAGCTCTGGTTCGTTGCGCGTCTTCTGCAAATACATTTACACTAAGTGCCACAATCCCTATCGTGCGCGCATCTGCACGTTTCTGCCCACGGATAATCCGCGTAGCTTCCAATCCATCAATATTCGGCATCATGACATCCATCAGGATCACATCATAGGTATTCTCCGGTGCGCCAAGATATGCCTCCACTGCCTGATACCCATCTGAAACTGCATGCACCTTCGCTCCTGCATCTTCCAAAATGAATTTCACAACATCCCGGTTTATGTCATTATCTTCCGCAAGAAGAATCCGCATATTTGTTACATTCGACTGCACTGTTTCTCTCTGCATATTTCCTTCAAACTCATCACGTGTGACCTTCTCAAAAGGAATCGTGACAGTAAATGTGCTTCCGACATTTTTTCTGCTTTCCACGCGGATATTCCCATCCATAAGGTCAAGAATACTCTTCGTTATCGCCATGCCAAGTCCGGTTCCCTGATAACTGCTACGCACATCCATTGCTTCCTGCACAAACGGTTCAAAGATATGGTCAATAAACTCGGGCTCCATCCCAACTCCATTATCTTCAATTGTGAATTCATACACAACACGAGCCACATTCTGCATCGCGATGCGGACTTTGAACTTTACCATACCCTCATAACGGTTATACTGAATCGCATTTGTAAGTATTTTTTCCAGCATTTGCCGCACATGTATCGGGCTTCCATACACGCGGGAATATCTGATATTTTCTGCAATATCCGCCACAATCGTTATTTTCTTTCCTTCTCCCCGCGCCTGTGCAAATGCTATCATCTCTGCAATGACATCTGCCATATAAAATTCTTCCTGCACCAGCACAGCTGAGCCGTCCTGCAGCTTACACATCTCCAGTGCATCTCCAAGCAGCTTCATCAGATAATTCGTTTCCGTCGTTGTCTTCACACGGTTTGCTCTCATGAGCTCTACATCTTCATAACTCCGCTCGCCTATATCCATCATCCCTATGATATCATTTAACGGCATACGGATATCATGCGACATACGGGATAAAAACTCCGATTTCGCAACATGCGCTTTGTGTGCCTCCTCAAACGCCTGTGCCAAAAGCTTCATCTGTCCGTGCTCTTTCTGCGTGGTTCTATGATGTTCGCGAATATAACTAATATGCGTTCCTGCATCGCGTAACAGCATAGTTGTAAGTTGCCCGAATTCTGTTTCCGGATTATCCAGTCCCAGAAAACCATTCAAACGATTCTGCGACATAATCGGTACTGCAATCGCTGTATGAACACCTCTCATCTGCAGAAATTCATACTCAAACGGCATCTCATTCTGCACATCATCTATGCTGGCAATCAGTACACCGTCTCCCTGTTCAAACCGTTTTTGCCAGCATGGTATCATCTGCACAGAGAGCTTCTGCAGCCGTTTCTGCAAGGAATGTACTCCCTCTTTGCACCACTCAAACGTGTTTCGATAGCCCCTATGATCCAGAGATGCCCAATCGAAAATATACACACGATCTGACTGCGTATATTCTCCAATCTCCTCAAGTAACTGCGGAATCTGCATATCTAACTGCTGCTCTGACATCGAATGATCCAGCGTCAACACCTTTGCAAGCACCGCCTCCATATTCATTATTGTCTGCTTGTACTCATCTCTTTTGTCCATGTACATCCTACCCTTATCAAAAAAAAGCATTATACCTACCCTATATGGCAATACAATGCTTCTGAAATAAACGTTACGTTATACGTCCGTGCAACTGGCTGCCATCTTACAGGCCCTATAGCTTTGCGTCGCAATCTTTCGATTGTTTTGCCACATATTTGCTTATACTATCGAAATAGTAACACATACTATTATTAATTACAATTGTACAATATTACTAGATTCTTACACCAAATTTTATGAATCTTTAAATATCCGGTAATAATCCATGTGCAATTGCATTTTATATTTCTTACATCCGGCAGGCCCACAGACCACCGATCTGCAGCCCTGCCATCCAAACTAGGAATTATTCTTTTTCTGAGAGTTTTCCTCCTCTTGTAAACTTATGAACATTCTGCTATGATGATTTTAAATCGTACCCTAAGGGACAAGTCAATGGGAAATTTGATTTTTCCAGACAGAAATCGCGAATAATTCGCGTTATCTGCAGAAAAGACTTGATTGTATGGGATTGATTATTCGGATTATATTTAGACAGAGATTCGCATCATCAAAAAAAATACCGATTTTATCAGGAGAATTTCTATGAGAAAACAAAGTGAGGATTTATTTAAAATCGGCGAGATCGCCAAGATTCTGGGAGTGACACGAAAGGCCATCCTTGTCTATGAAGAGATGGGGTTGCTGACACCTGCGGTAAAAGATGAAGCAAGCGGCTACCGCTATTATACTGCGGATAATATGACACAGATTCGCGCCATCCGCTCGTTGCAGACACTGGGACTTTCGCTGGCGGAAATCAGAGAATATTACTATGATACAGAAAACCTTGACCGCTATCTTGACCGCCTCATGGATCTGCGGGCAACCTTGGACCGCAACATCCATCTGCTTCAATTGCGCGCGGCAAAACCGGGAGACTTAAGCGTGCACCGCGTCCGCCTGCCCAGGCAGGTGTGTTTCTGCCGCAGATACCAGTGTACAGATGCGAAGGACGCCGCCATCAAATTGCGGGATACCTATATTGCCGCTGCCAGGACAGGAAAAATGTCCCTGAAAAGCCGCATGTTTACTATACGTATAGGTTCCTCCTGCAAGGAACTCGATCTGCTATGCTGCATCCCTGTCTCGGAAGATTTTGTGGGAGAAGAGCGGATGGAGTTTGCGGAAACGTCTGCCTTGTGCATCTACTATCGTGGTGCTTACGAAGGAATCAATACCGCGATCGACGCCCTGCTGGCATATGTACAGGAAAATAAAATTCAGGCAACCGGCGGATTCCACTGTATCTATCTCGAAGGGCCTCCAAACCGCAAAGACCATACAGAAGACTACATCACGCAGGTTGCCCTGCCCTTCTCAGAGAATAGTGGGGGATGTTTGTAAATAATTACATTTCTCCCCACTATCCATCTCTTGTTCCTTATTTATCGATTATGTCCACCTGACAGGAACGCATCGTCACAAGTGCTGCCGCATGTGCTTCCGGTGTCACACCTGCACAACAGCCTGCATCCACGCGCACCGTGGCTTCCGGATACATGGCTTTCAGTATAAGGGCGTTCGACACGACACAGATGTCCGTGCAGACTCCAATCATTTCAATATCCAGATCCGAACCATCCGCAGTCTCACTCGCAAGGACATCCTTCCAACCTAAAAACCCGAATGTCGGCTTGTCAACGGCCTTATATTCCGAAGTGATTCCATCGGTAAGCTCCGCACAGATCTGCCATCCATCCGTCCCTTTGATACAATGTGGAACCGGCAGATGCTTTCCCTCGTTCGTCTGCATATAATCTTCTCCATGTGTATCCCGCGTGAAAATGATCTCCTTACCAGCACGATCATACTCTCTTATTTTCGCCTTCACCTCCGGCAGAATCGCCTGTGCTTCCACTGACGCAAGTGCACCTGTTACAAAGTCTTTCTGCATATCTACTACAATTAAAATGTTTCGCATCTGTGGACCTCCTTTTCCTACACCTCACGGTGATCGATCACACGCTTCGCCTTCTTCTCTGTTCGCGGTAATGTTCCAACCGGCACAACATTGATCTTCGGTGTAACACTCATCTTCGACTTGAACAGATTTTTAATCGTCTGACCTGTCTGCTCGAAGTCCACACGGCCTTCCGCCTCAACAGTCACCATGATGATGTCTCGGTTGTGTGCCTCATCATGCGCGATGTTAATGTTGTACTCGCTCGATACACCATCGACCATGCCGAGAATCTCCTCCACCTGACTTGGGAACATATTGACACCATGTACCTTGAACATATCATCACTACGTCCCTTAATTATATCAAGACGCGGATATTTGTTACCACATGCACATTCGCCCGGAATAATTCTGGAGATATCATGTGTCCGGAATCGCAGAAGCGGTGCGCCTTCCTTGACAAGTGTTGTTATAACAATCTCTCCTTCTTCTCCGTCCGGTACCGGCTGAAGTGTCTTCGGATCAACAATCTCAATATATACGTAATCATCCCAGTAATGCATACCCGCATCTTCATCACAGCTGATTCCGATGCCCGGTCCATAAATCTCCGTCAGACCATAGATATCATAAAGAGAAACTCCAAGCTCCCTTTTAATGTATTCCCGCATCTTCTCACTCCAACGCTCGGAACCAAAAATACCTTTCTTCAGATACAGTTGATCGCGGATTCCTCTTTTATTGATTTCCTCCGCCAGAAGCAATGCATACGAAGATGTCGCAGTAAGGACGGTCGATTTCAGATCCATCATCATCTGAATCTGCTTATCTGTATTACCCGGTCCCATCGGAATTGCCATTGCGCCAAGCTTCTCACAGCCTGCCTGAAATCCGATTCCCGCCGTCCACAGACCATAACCGGCTGTAATCTGAATATGATCTTTGTTTGTGATGCCTGCGGTTTCATAGCATCGTGCAAACATAATCGCCCAGTCATCCACATCCTTTGCTGTATAAGGAATGATGACCGGCTTACCTGTCGTTCCGGACGAAGAATGGATTCGTACCACCTCCTCATCCGGTACCGCCTGAATTCCAAGCGGATAAGCATTTCGAAGGTCCGCCTTGCTGGAGAACGGAAGCTGCTCGAACTCCTCCTGGCTTGAAACACCTGTGATTCCTGCTTCTTTGTAAATCTTTCCGTAATAGCTGTCGGTCTGGATCAGACGCTTAATCTGTGCGTCTACCTGCGACAACTGTAACTCTGTTAATTTCATAGTTGGTTCCTCCTCCAAATACGATTTATAATATCGACTTATTATACGTAATTTTCTCTATCACAACGTTTTTCCGCTTCCCACTTCCACGCCTGCGTAAAATGCCGCTTTGTTTGTCTCTACATATTTTGACGGCACGCGTCTTTCAAGCTCTGCAAGCACGGTTTCCTTGCTGATTCCAAGCCGTCCGCTTCCAACTGCCACGCCCAGAATAGCAATATTGAAATATCGTGACGAGCCAAACGGTGCACAGATTTTCTCTGCATCGATTACGATACAACTGCATTTCTTCTGCAGATATGCAATCATCTCAATGCCGTCGTACCCGGTATCCTGCAAAGATTCTGTCACCGGTTTTACCGGTACACGATTCACGATCACGATTCCATCCTTTTTCAGATACCCTAAGTTCCGCACAGCCTCCGCCGGCTCAAATGCGAGAATCATATCTGCTGCCCCCTGTGGGATCAGCGGTGCATATGCCTCCCCGATACGCACATGGCTCGTCACCGAACCGCCTCGCTGTGCCATACCGATTGTCTCTGCCGAATGAACTGCCGAACCTTCATCCATCGCCGATGCCGCAATAATTTTGGATGCCAGCACGGTTCCCTGTCCACCGACACCACAGATCAATATATCCTTATTCATGGCTGGCACCTCCTTTTTCTGATGATACCTGTTCCCCACCATCAATGGCGTGAACCGGACAGATCTGACTGCACAAACCGCAGCCGGTACATAAGTTTTCATCAATCGTCACATTTCCATCCACGGTAATGAGTGCCGGACAGCCAATCTCACGGATGCATTTCTTACAGTTGATGCATTTCTCTGAGATATGACATTTGCCATCTGGCTTGGAGATTGCAATACACGGTGACTTGAAGATGATTGCTTTCACGCCCGGAAGCTTATCGCATTCTTGCACGGCAGCCACCGACGCAGCAAGATCCAACGGATCGACGGTTATAATCTTATGCACGCCGATTCCCTCTAACACCTTCGCGATGTCTACCTTATCCACAAACTGCCCCATCATATTCCGTCCGATTCCCGGATGCGGTTGATGACCGGTCATCGCCGTTGTCGAATTATCCAGCACACAGAGAATCATATCTGCGTTGTTGTACACCGCATTTACGACACCCGTCATACCCGATGCGAAAAATGTCGAATCGCCCACGAATCCGAAGCACGTGCCTTCCCCATCAATCCAGTGGAAGCCCTGCGCCATCGTGATTCCGGCACCCATGCAGAGACATGTGTCAACCATATCAAGCGGCATCGCATTTCCAAGCGTATAACATCCGATATCGCCACAGAAATACGCTTTCTTTCCTTTCATCGCCTGCTTCACTGCATAGAACGATGCGCGATGCGGACATCCTGCGCACAATACCGGCGGACGCATCGGAAGCACTGGTGCATCGCTGCCATCATACCCACGCGCGAGCTTCTCCGTGCCAAGAAACTCGCTCAGAATATCTGCAACCAGATTCGAACTGTTCTCGCCACTTGCCGGCACCTTTCCGTCTAATTTTCCTGACACCTTGATAGAGAGCGCATGCTTCCCGACAAGCTTCAGAATCTGTTCTTCAATATATGGGCTAAGCTCCTCCACACAGAGCAAGTCCTCCACGCCCTCGAGTGCCTGAAGCAGGAAATCCTCCGGCAGAGGGTACGCGGTCGCAAGCTTGATGAGCTTGATATCGGTGTGGTCTTTCAGATATTCCTTCGCATAAGCATAGCTGATTCCCGATGTAATCACTGCCTTCTTGGAATTTCCGCCTTCCACACGATTCCATCTATATGTAGAAAAATCCTTACCAATCTCCACATTCCGCTGCTCGATCATCGCATGATTCATGTAAGATAACCGTGGGAAGATGACCCATTTCTTGGAATCCTTCACGAAGCCATCATATGCTTTTGGTCCATTGTTAACCGGATTCTCAATCGACGCATACGCATGGCAGACACGTGTCGTCGGACGGAACAAAACCGGTGTCTTATATTTCTCCGAATATGAAAATGCATCCTGTATCATCTCATATGCTTCTTCCGGGGAAGATGGATCAAAAACCGGAATCCGTGCGAAGTCCGCAAACCGCCTTGTATCCTGCTCGGTCTGGGAGGAAATCGGACCCGGATCGTCCGCCGATACAACAACCATGCCGCCCTTTACACCCACATACGCAAGCGACATCAGCGGATCGGCTGCCACATTTAAGCCCACCTGCTTCATCGTCACCATCGTCCGTGCGCCACCATATGCCGCACTCGCAGCAACCTCCATCGCTGCTTTCTCATTCACTGACCATTCCAAATGCACCCCATCGTGCGGGTACTTGGATATTGTTTCCACAATTTCGGAAGATGGAGTTCCCGGATATCCGGACACAAGATTGACACCTGCTGCCAATGCACCGAGCGCAATCGCTCCATTTCCCATTACATATTCCTGCATGTAACTTCTCCCTTCCTCTTTCAAGTATGTTCTATTATAACAAATTCTGCGTGATACGACTACTTTTGTTTACTTATTGACACAACAAAAAGACACATTTTATCAATGAATTCATACCAGTCAGCATTTATATGAAAAAAAGGCTGTCGCTTCAATGAATTTCAATCATTAAAGCAACAGCCTTAACTCTACTAATACCCAGACATCAGAACATCTGCCAGATCAGGTTGCCGGATGGATCAAGGGCTTGAATCCGATAGGTATGGGCTTTTAGGTCTGCAGACAGCCGGGCAAGATACCCGTCCTTTTTCCAGGTGATATAAATGCGGTTATACATCTGATCATCCGGTATTTTTGCAAAATGCAAAGCATTTTCTGCCTGAGCAGAGATCTGGGCTGCAGGCTTTGTACGGATTTCCATTTCCGCATCAAATCCAAATGCCGGAAATTCTTTCCGGAATTTCAACATTTCAAGCTGCTTTTTTACGACCTCCTTTTTAAGGCCTGACTCTATATCTTTTTGTGTAAAATTCGTCCGGTTGATCTCTTTATGTCCACCTGCACCTGCACGCTTCACTGCCTCATAATCATTAGATCCGGCAAACAGATCCAGATACCAGACCTGAGGTTTTCCGGGCATAAAAATCTGTAATGCTCTGGCTAATAACAGTGCCTGCTCATTTTCGCCAAGTGCATTATAATATGTCGTATTTACCTGATAATACATCTTTTTATTACCATGAAGATCCTTTACAAAACCACCACGATCCACAAGCAGCCGGATCAAATCTTCAATCCTGTCGTCCGGCAACAATCCTGCAAGATCCAGTACCGGTATTCCATCATGGCAGCCAAGCATATTCACAGTATGAATATTCTCTTTTATCTGTTCCTTTGCCCATTGCTCCAGATAAGTGCCATCGCCCCTGTAAAGAGCATCCAGAATCAATCCCGGAAGGAAAAAGTCATACGTCAGATATCCCTTTTGTGCTATCAGCTCATACTTTTTCTCTTTATATCCGGCATGAATCTCCGGAAGAAGTCGGATTCCATATGGTTTTGCGAGCTCATGGATCTGTTCAAGAAATTCCCATGTCTCCGGTTCATTTAAGAAATTGGCACGCCCCGGTGCTTTTGGGGCATATGCAAATGCATCCAGACGGATTATCTTTGCTCCGTAACCTGCCAGTTTTTTAATAGTTTCACGATAAAAATCCCAAACCTTTTCTGATTTTATATTGAGATCCATTTGTCCTAAATATCTGGTATGATAATCATCCGTATCCCGAATCTCCTGATAAAACGTATTCCAGTATGGAATCCGGCTGCCATCTGCCATTTCAACCATCAACAGAGGTAATCCCGGTTTGCGGAAGAACATCGGATCCAGATACTTCTGTGCCGGTTGTATATAGCCGTCTTCTGTCATTTCTCCACAGTTTTCCCAGAATGCATTCCAGTCAATAAAAAAGTCACGATATTCCGATCGACTGCCATTCTCCAACAGATCCTGAAACTGTGGCGACTGTACAGACGCATGGTTTAAAACAAAATCCAGCTTCAGATCAATATTCTGTCTGCCCAACCGTAATAGTGCCTTTTCAGAGTGAAATGTTTCCTCAAGATCATAGTCGATTACAGAAAAACCACGATCCAGATCAGAATGGTAAATACTCGGTAGTATATATATTGAGGAAAATGCATCTGCAAATCCATCTCTTTCAAATAAATCCGCAACTACTTCCAGATCACCGCCAAGACTGTCCGGATACAGATTCAGCATTGGGCCATTTTCCATTTTATTTATATCAGTCATATTTTTTTCTTCTATTTCTGTTTTCCTCATATTCCACAGCCTCCTGTTCACTTACCATTCCTTATAAATCCTGCCATGCATATCCTGAATGATATCTGCCCGGTCCAGTCCATCATTAATCTTTTTCTGCTCAATTCTTAATACTCTGGCTACAAAAGGACTGTCAATGGCAGTGTCACGATTCCTCTTTTTTCGGTTTTCAAGTGTTTCTTCCGGCGTGCTGATCAATACAACAGATACATCCACCCCCTGCAGGTATGTACTGTTTCCATGTGTCCATTCAAGAATCAGAATATCTGTATCTGATACATCCCGGCGATCATACCAGATATCATCCGGGGTTCTTCCCATATGACGTAGCAACAGTTGTGAGGTTCCTCCATGAAACTGCATGAGAAGATTCGACACAGCTTCATAATCCAGCTCCTGATCCGTACCCAGATAGTCTGTAAGAGCCTTGTCTCCATACTTCTGATATATGGATAACCACTGCATGTCCTCCTGTTCTTCTGCATCCCTTCCGGCTTTTTGAAGCTCTAATAGTTTTCCTTTTACTTCGTCTGTATATAGCCTTTCCGTTATAAGTCCATTTAATCCGGACATACGAAATCTCGCAATTCGTTCTGCATCATTATACATGGGAATCCGATGTGGATAATTGTCCCCGCTTATAATAAGTGATTTCTTTCCCTGTTTTTCAAACATATTTTGAAGCAAAAAAGCCATTCCGGTCTTACCAACACCAGAACCTCCGGATACCGATATGATTGTTTTTTTCTCTTTTCTTTCTTCTGTTTTTTCCAAAATCAGCGGAAATAATCGTTCTGCGTTTCTGATCTGTTCCCGTGCCAGATCTGATACTGTAATTTCTTTCGTATCCATCTGTCCGTCACCTCATTTCTGATCATCTTATATCTCTTTTACTCTATTGTTTTTACCAAACTCCCCGATCTCTGCAAACAGAAACCGGGGAGTCCTATTTATTCTTATTCTACTGCATCAAGCAGGATCTGATAGCTTGGATAATTACCGGACACTATTGTAAACGGCATACCAAGCTCCATCAAAGCAGCTCCTGAATATACAACACCTGTTTTCCTATCCCGATAGGAACGTTCCGGCGCAAGCCCTCTCAAGCGAATATAAAATACAGGACGGTTACCATGTGTATTTAATAAAACGGCACCTACAACTGCATGTTTTTTCCCTTCATCGACAGACATCCACGCTCCATATTCCGCCTCAAACGGATTACTTAATCTGTAATAATCCCCTTTTAAAATAACCGGCGCTGCTTCATGATAGGTTTTAATCTGTTCACGGACTGCCGTCTTATCTTCCTCCGATAACTTTCCGAGATCCAGTTCATATCCGAATGCGCCTGTCATGGCAACCACACCTCTGGTATTCATATCCGTCACCCTGCCGGTCTGATGATTCGGCACCGCAGATACATGGGCTCCCATCGTGGATAAAGGATAAGCAAACGACGTACCGTACTGGATACGGATACGATCAACTGCATCTGTATTATCACTGCACCATATCTGTGGTGTATAATACAGCATACCCATATCAAACCTTCCGCCACCGCCGGAGCAGCCTTCCCATAACATATCCGGAAATGCCTGCGTCAGTCGTTCCAACAGGTCATATACACCAAGCACATAGTCATACATTACATTTCCCTGCCATACCATACTGCCGGAATATATATCACATAAGCTCCGGTTCATATCCCATTTCACATAATTGATATCGCCCTGCCTAAGGACAGCTGCAATCTGTTCATAGATGTGATCCACCACCGCTGGATTTGCAAAATCAAGTACAAGCTGATTTCTGCCATGTACCGGATGTTTACCGGGAACCTGAATTGCCCACTCCGGATGTTTTCTGTAAAGATCACTGTTTTCCGAAACCATCTCCGGCTCTATCCAGATACCAAACTGAACACCTTTGTCATGAACACGTTTTGTCAGCTCCGTAAGAGAACAGCCCAGCTTATCTTCATTTACAATCCAGTCACCAAGGGATGAATTATCATCATCTCTTGTGCCAAACCAGCCATCATCCATGACCAGAAGCTCCACGCCGAGTGCTGCAGCCTGCTCCGCAAGATTAACGATTGCTTCACCATTAAAATCAAAATAACAGGCTTCCCAGCTATTTACAAGAACCGGACGAATCTGATCTTTATATTTTCCGCGACAGATATGCTCTCTCACCAAATGATGCATCTGATTGGATAGCTGTTCCATTCCATACGCGGAATATGACAGAACTGCTTCCGGAGCATAAAATGTCTGCGCCGGCTTTAATTGATAGGAAAAGAAATCCTCCTGAAGACCCATAATCAGACGGATCTGGTCAAACTGATCTAATTCTACACTTCCCTCAAAGCTTCCACTGTACACCAGTGATACACCATAACAGGCTCCGGCGGTCTCTGTTGTGCCATGTTCCGCAAGAATCATATATGGATTATACTGATGGCCGGACGTACCGCGATTACTTCCGATTACCTGTCTGCCATGCGTTACCGGTGTTCGCTGCATATTCCGTTCCATTGCATGCCGTCCATAAAATGTCAATACATCATAATCTCCATACAAAAGATCAAGACATGCGCTGGAAAGCTTCTCCAGATAGATTTCATTCCTTCCGGCATTTGTAACTTTTACACTTCTGGTTATTACATCGCAGTCAGGTAACACGCCATATAATAATGTCACTTCTACGCCGACTCTTTCATCCTTCAGATATATGCACAGAGTCTGTGCAGCTTCCGCATGTGTTGCCGGAAGTCCCGGGAGATCATACTTACCGTCCTGAATCTGATAGCCTGTATAGCGGAGATCAAGTGCCATACAGCCATTTGCTTCACGAATCTTTCCTGCCGTTGTTCTGTAATCACCGGTTCCAAGAACAGGGAATTCCTGAGGAAGTGCATCCAGGGAATACGTACGGTCATTTCCAAGATCATATGGATTTCCCGAAAAACCGCGATCGTAGTAAGTCAGTATATAATCCATTTCCGAATCTAGGCGCTTTCCGTAATACAGATGGAGCAAATAATCATGTGCATCGGCCATCATCTGGTAAGTGGTATGCTCCGTATGGAGTGAAAATATTCTTTTCTCTTTGTTATATATAATAGCCATAAATTAGGTCTCCTTTTATTTTACTGCTCCGTTTGCCACACCTGCTATGATCTGTTTCTGGCAAATAATATAGAAGATCAGAATCGGAAGTAACGCTAGCAGATAAGATGCAAAGGCCAGATTGTAATTTGTTCCAAACTGAGTCTGGAAATTCAACTGCGCAAGCGGAAGTGTATTCTGATCACCGGACATAATTACAAGCGGTGTCATAACGTCATTCCATGTACCAAGGGCTGTAAGGATTGCAACCGTTGCATGCATTGGTCTCATATTCGGGAAGATAATCTTCCAGTAAGTTGTCCATGTCGTGGATCCGTCTACATAGGCTGCCTCTTCCAGTTCAAGCGGAAGATTATTCAGATATCCTGCATATAACATTGTGTTCATCGGAAGATAAAATACTGTATAAAGTAACACCACACCGATCATATTTGCCAGTCCCATTTTTGCTGTCTGTTTTACAAGCGGCATCATCAAAATAGCGAATGGCACGAACATACCACTGACAAGATAAAGATAAATTCCATTATAGATCCGATTCTTTTTCTTGCTTCGTCCAAGTACATAACCGATCAGGGAATGTATCACGATCGATAATGCAATCGTTGTCAGTGTGATAAATAAACTGTTACCGAGAGAATGCCAGAAATCTGTCACCTCCATAGCTTCCTTAAAATTGCTCAGGCTCCAGTGCTGTGGAAAAGATAAAATTCCATGGATATCATTTGTCATCTCAGACGGCTGCTTAAATGCGATCATAACCGTCATATATAATGGGAACAGGATGGTTACAAGACCAAGGATCAACAGAATCGTAACCCCGATATTATATCGTTCCTTTCCTGTCTTAATCCCCTTTTCTTTATATTCTTTTCTGATCTGTCTCTGCGATTTTTTCATAACTGTTCCTCCTTCTTACCCAGGAAATGCATCTGTAATACAGATATCACTACGATTACAATAAAGAACACGACTGCATTTGCACTCTGGAATCCAAACTGTCCGCCACTCATACCATTGTTGTAGATGAGGTAGGAAATAGATTCTGTGCTCTGCGCAGGACCACCCTTTGTCAACGACATGATCTGGTCAAATACCATCAGGAAGTTCTTCATACAAAGAACTACATTAATTGTAAAAAACGGAAGGATCAGTGGGAATGTCAGATAACGGAATTTTGCAAATCCGGTTGCACCATCTAAAGATCCTGCTTCGTATACATCTTCCGGAACCGTCTGAAGACCGGATATATAAATGATTGTATTCATCGCGATCGACTGCCATGCACATACGACTGCGATTGCAAGCCAGGCCATTTTAGAACTTGCAAGCATACTGTTTCCCTCAAAACCGAGCATGATTGCGATCTGTGGCAGAATATAAGTAAAGAAATAGTTAAAAATATAACCAACAACCAGACCGCCTAAGATATTTGGCAGGAAATACAGTCCACGAAGACCGCTCTTAAAACGAATCTTGCTGTTTAATGCCATCGCAAGAATCAAGCTGACAACATTTACGATGATCGTTGTTACTATAGCCAGCTTAAATGTAAAAAGATAGGATGAACCAACTCTTGCATCATGAAAAAGATCAATATAATTCCGAAAACCAACCCACTCATAGCTGCCATACCCACGGAAATTGGTAAAGCTGTAAATCGCACCCTGAATCAAAGGCAACGTGTTGAATGTAAAGAATAATGCTACAATAGGAATTGTGATCAACATAAATGTTCTGGATTTTCCGGACATTTTCTTTTTCTTTTTAACAAACTTCATATCTTCTGTCTTTTTTGTATCCATTTCTATTCCTCCTCTCCGGAATGCTCCTGCTCATATTTGCGAACCTTTGTGATCAGGTCACGATTGTACCGTTTCCATTCCGTATCAAATTTCTTCAAAAACGCTTCTGTATCTCCATCTAACAGATAAGTCTGAATCATTGCATCTACTGCCATCTCAGATGGATAAAAATGATCTTGATAATCTGTCACGATTCCGTTGTCCAGATATTCCCGCATACCGTCTAACATAGATGCAAGCTTGAAATCACCTTTCTTACAAGGTACTGCGTTCTGATTGTCTATATAGTCCTGTACATTTTCATCCTCTAACAGGAAACGGAGGACTTCATAGGCTGCTTCCTTATTCGGACAGTCTTCCATCACGCAGAACTGAAGATCGACACCGGATGTCAAAACCATGTCCTCCTTATTGTTAGAAGACGGGAATACAAATGAATCAATATTGATATCCGGATTTACTGACTGAATCTGCGGTACAGCGTAGCTTCCGATCATATACATTGCCGACTCACCTTTTGCAAATGCTGTACAAGCATCATTATAAGAATATGCAACCGGATTGGCTTCCCCATACTGAAGCAGGGTTTTCATTTCTTCCGCAACCTGAACATACTGATCGGAAAATGTAGTTTCTCCCTTATTAACATCCTTACATACGGTCGGGGATGTCAATGAAGCTACTGCACTGTTCCATGGAGAAAGACAGGTCCATGTATCCTTGTAGCCCATATAAAACGGAAGAATTCCTTCTGCTTCAATCTCATCGCATAATGCAAGAAGCTCATCCCATGTTTCCGGGATTTCCCATCCATGTTCTTCAAACATATCCCGGTTATACAGGATACCGGCAGCATTTGCCACATATGGAACACTGTATGTTCCTTCTGTTGGAATAAATTTCAGGTTCTCACAGATTGTGAGATAATTCTCCTTAATATCTGCCAGTCCATCAAAATCAGAAATATCCATCAACATATCGGCATCAATAAAATTCGAATAATTGATGTCACCGCCAATACCAATGATATCCGGGTTATCTTCACGAACAAATCTGGTCTTCAACACCGTCATTGCATCGTTCGGAGAACTGATCTTCAATTCAATATCATCATGACTGGCATTAAACCGTTCCTCAACTTCTTCAAAATAAGAGGTTGCTTCCGGCTTGTACTGTACCAGTTCAATCACTGTTTTTCCGTCTTTGTTATTCTTGCCACACCCCGTCAGTAAGCAGAAACCAGTCATCATCGTAAGTACAAATAATGGTTTTTTCCATTTTAGCATAAATGCATCTCTCCCTTCTTTTACCTTCTTTATATAACATGCTTTTTTAAGTTATTTTCATTTTAACATATCATAATGCTTGTTAAAATATCGTAATATCGCCATTTTTATACCAAAATGCATTATTTTTGTCTCATTGTTGCATTCATCTAGCATTTTGGTATATAGTAGAAAACAGTAGAGTTTATATCGTGTATTTGTTTTAATTTTAGGAGGTTTTTTTATGCATGAATACCTTTTTTCTATATTTCCAAATGAGAAATTTATAGATCTTGGACTATATCAGTACGGATGGGAACGCTGTACACCGGCTCATCAGTTCGGACCGGCTGCCAGAACCCACTATCTGTTTCATTATGTCATCTCCGGAACCGGACTTTTAATGGCTCAGGATCAAAAAGGAGAGACTAGAAATTATTCGATCAAAAGCGGACAGGGCTTTCTTCTGTATCCGGGACAGATCAGCACCTATATCGCAGATAAGACTAACCCATGGGAATATGCCTGGCTGGAATTTGATGGATTACGGGTAAAAGAAGCACTGGACATTGCCGGTTTCTCAAAAAACCAGCCGATCTATCATGCCACCTCAAAGGAATACCGGGAAATCATGATGAATGAAATGCTCTATATTGCCAAGCACCCAGATGAACCGCCTTTTCACCTGATTGGTCATTCCTATCTTTTTCTGGATGCACTCATCCGTTCCACCTCCTCTACCCGGATGATAAAAACCGGTAAAATGAGCGATTACTATATAAAAGAAGCAATCAACTTCGTAGAGCAGAATTTTCCTTATGACATCTCTATCGAAGATATAGCTGCCTGTTGCGGCATCAACCGCAGCTATCTGGGAAAGATATTTCACAACTCCATTGGCAAAACGCCACAGGAATTCCTGATACACTATCGGATGTCCAAAGCAACAGAACTGCTGAAAATGACGAAATTATCAATTGCAGATATAGGAAATGCAGTCGGCTATCCAAACCAACTGCATTTCTCAAGAGCTTTTAAAAATATATATGGTGTCTCCCCAAAAAACTGGCGGGATCAGAATCACTAATATAGCATGAAACTCCGCAAGTCCGCATAACAGTTTTATTATTGTTCTAAGGTTTGACGTATTTTGCAATGGTAGCGGTTACTTCTTCCATGTCAAATGGTTTTGAAATATGTCCATTCATACCAGAATCCACGGAAGCCTTGACATCCTCCGCAAACGCATTTGCGGACAAGGCAATAATCGGAATCGAACTTGCGTCCGGTCGTTCCTTCTCCATGGCCCGGATCGTTTTCGCAGCCTGATGTCCGTCCATGTTCGGCATCATAATATCCATCAAAATAATATCATAAGTGCCTCGCGGATGATTTTTGAATCGTTCGACCGCTTCCTTTCCATCGGATGCCCGTGTCACAACCATGCCTGCATCCTCCAGCATCACCGTAGCAAGCTCGGCATTCAGATCATTATCCTCTGCCATAAGAACATTGACCCCTGTCAAATCACGATACACCGGTTCTTCTTGCTTTTGATGAATATCCTGCTCTGTCAACTCCAGCGGAATCTCCACTGTGAAAGTGGTTCCAATACCCTTTTTGCTTTCCACGTCAATTTTGCCACCCATCATGTGAACATATTCCTTTGTAATGGCCATTCCAAGTCCGGTACCTTTATATTGTGTTCTGGCACCGCTATCATCTTCTTGCGAAAATGGTTTAAATAGTTTTTTCTGAAACCCTTCACTCATCCCAATACCGTTATCTTTCACAATATAACGGACTATCATATGCTTGTCATCCTCTCCCGGATGACTGCTGATATCCAGGGTTATCATTCCACCATCCTTTGTGAATTTCACAGCATTACTGAGAAGATTCGTCAGAACTTCCCGAATACGTGCAGCATCTGCAAGAACATAGGGATTCTTTGGTCTATCACGGTATACTTCAAACTTCAAATCTCTGTTATAAAGAAGACCTTTCATGATTGCCAGAACATTATCTGTCAGTCCGGTAATATCCACCGGTTCAGGAGAAAACACTGCTTTTCCGCTCTCAATACGACTGAGATCAAGAACATCATTCAACAATGAAAGCAGATGATTTGAGCTTTCCCGTACCTTTTCCAGACTTCCATGAATATCTGCAACAACATTCTGGTGCAATGCAATATTGGTAAATCCAATGATGGCATTCATTGGCGTTCGGATATCATGGCTCATGTTAAGTAAAAATGTAGATTTTGCCTGGCTGGCAGCATCTGCTTTTTCCGCAGCCTCCAACAATAATTGCTTTTGCTTCCGTTCTTCTTCCTTACTTTTCTGGTATATAAAATAGGTGCTCAAACAGATCATCATCAACACCAATCCGACAATCGAGCCACAGATTGCAGAAATTTTTTTTGTTTTCACTACCATGCCATACGCAGACTGCATATCCATTTCCATACAGAATGCACCTACAATATCTCCCGTTCCATCCAGATTTGAACGTACCGGATAACAAGCCGTGAAAATCGGTCCCCAGGTTGTGTCCACAATATCTTGGGAGTACACGTTTTCTCCAGAGAGAGCCCTTTCAATATAGGGAATCATTTCATCCTCTATATAATCCCCAGGATGTCTTACATCCCCGGCATCTGGATCCAAGCCGTCCACTACATAGATCAGTTTTCCCTCTTCATCTCTCGTAGCAATGTAAATATATCTTGTAGAATTCAATGTCCGGATCTCATTGAGGTAGCAGGAAATATCCTTATAAAACTGTGTTTCTTCATCTGAACGATCCTTGATTTGTGAAAAATCTTCCCCTCCAATTTTTCCATCCACCAGTTTATGGACTGCATCTGCACTTGCTCGATCACGGGAGATTTCTGTTTCCAGTGCGGTCTTAGTATAGGCGCTTTGCAGAATAAATGTGTATGCTGCTATAGCCAGAATGATAGACAGTCCCATAATCACAAAGATCTTTCCTGATATTTTTTGTTTTACAAACCGTTTCTTTTTCTTCAAATGTATCTCTTCTTTTATTTTCTTCTCCATACAACTCCACCCTTTCAGAAATGCACACCTGAACATGGCTTTTCCAATATCTTCGTTATAATACTACGCGACATTTTCCGTTGCAACAGATTTTTTACATTTCTGCTTGCTGTCGATATACATTCATGATAACGATGGATATCATTAAACTTCTTCGTGGATGCCCACTCGTCAAGCATATATACAAGTTCATCCAATTTATTGCTCCTTCCGACAGCTATGTATTGGAAAAGGACAAAAAACACCGCCATGTTTCTTCAACATAGCGATGTCGTTTTTAACATTCATATTATTCAGTTGTTGTATCAATCAGCTTAATCAGACAAGCAGGCTGTTTGCATCCAGTAAAAATTCTTTCACACCCATCATCAAATAACCATTCTCATCATAACGAGGTTTCATACTCTTCTCGACAATAATAATCTTTTTGAAAGAATCCTTAGTGCGTTCAAATGACTTTGTTTCCTGCTCATACTTTTCTCTGTTTGGAATGGCATAAGCCGACTGAATATAATATTTCTTACTTCCCAGAGTAGCTATAAAATCAATCTCTCTCTGCACACGCACTTCTTTTCCGTCAGCATCTCTTTCCCTTGATTCCACAGTTCCAACATCTACCTGGTAACCTCGAAACCTTAATTCGTTGTAGATGATATTTTCCATAATATGCGTCTCTTCAATCTGCCTGAAAGCTAATCGTGCATTTCTAAGACCTATATCCTCAAAGTATATTTTATAAGGTGTACCAATATATTTTCTTCCCTTTACATTATATCTTTTTACACGGTTGAGGATAAAAGCCTCTTCCGCATAGCCAATATACTTATCAACCGTTGTATCGCATGTAGTCGTTCCGTGAACAGAATTCATTGTACTGGCTATTTTTCTAGGATTTGTTAATGTAGAAATTCCCGATGCAATTACATCCATTACCTCACCGAGCGCGCCATCATCCTGTACAGAATATCTAAGAATAATATCTCTAAGATATACATTCTTCATCTGTGAAATCAAATAGGTTGACTTCTGTTCCTCAGTTGTCATGAGTGCGACTGCCGGAAGCCCACCATACACAGAATAATCATCATAAGCATCACCTTTTTCGCCCTGCTTAAATGCATAATATTCCGAGAAGGATAAAGGCAGGACATGAACCTCATCTCCTCTACCTTCAAATTCTGTCAATATATCCTTTGATAAAAACTTGGAATTGCTACCCGTAACATAAATATCCACATTACTATTACGAAGGAACCCATTTAATACGGACTCAAATGCACCTAACTTCTGCACCTCATCTAACAAAAGATAATACATCCCATCCCCTTCTATCTGTGGCATTAACCAGTTAAGAAATTTGGAAGGATCTATTTTTCGGTCTTCTTTTTTGTTATCGAGAATAATAGGGTTTTCTCCTATTTTTACTAAATCCTGTGCTGTATCAAAAGCAAATTTAATAATATGATCTTCTGGTATATTTTCACTTTTCAAATGATTATAAAACAATGTATTTAACAGATACGATTTTCCACATCTTCGTATTCCGGTAATTACTTTAATAAATCCATTGTGTTTTCTAACAATAAGTCGCTCTAGGTATACATCTCTATTTATTTCCATCGCAACCTCCATTTAATATTTTTGCCGTATACGGTGCTTTTATTAATTATAGTATAACCGTCTCCAAAAATTTATGCAACCTTTTCATTTAATATTTTTGCCGTATGCGGCACTTTTATTAAATTAACTCTTTTTATAATCTTAAATATCATTCCTATTCTTGATATTCCCACTTCTCCCACATCCGAATGTCGGCGGTAACATCCCTAACATCCCGTAAACATACCATGTTAAAACACACATCCCCCACATTGCCCGGACATCAAATGTTGCGGTAAATCTTCCTATGTTATTTCCCACATCCCATGTTGTTTCTCACTCCTGCAAATCCCGTTCAGATACTGTTTCCGGCACATCTAAAAAATCAAGCACATAATTGTCAAGGAAAACATTTCCCGTTGCTCTTTTGGATCCTTCGATAGCAGGAGTCAATGGTTTCTGCGACAGCATATATCTTTCATAGTATCCGCTGTCAATCTGACGTTCCAATTCTCGTTTGCCAGATTTACCCTCATCAGATGTTATCTCCTTTTTACTTCCTTGGTAAAACTGTACATACTTCTCTATTCTCTGTATATGGTATATCAATCGCACCTATATACCACACGGGAAACACACCAGTCCTCTTCGCCTCTACCAAGTGTAATATTACAATTCTTTACAATTGGGAAACTGTACATAATCCAATTTATTATCCAATTTTGTTAAAGACTTTACCACCTACACTAAATCAGCTTCTAAAAGCTCACATAATTCAATCTCACGTCCACTTAACTTATACTTCAGCAAATTACTAATACGGTCATCACAGGTAATGAAAAATAACTGCTCCATAGTCGCTTTCGATGACATCTGATACTTAAGTAAATCCATGAACACAAGCATATTTACATCATCCATGCATGCAGTCAGATCATCGATAAAATATACCTTCATCTTTTCACGGTCATTTCTTGCATTGATGCCTGCAAAAAAATGAGCCAGCATAAAGACACTAATCTGACCATTACTTAAAATATTAACGATGTTCTTGCCTTTATCATCAACCAACGAGATACCCTCATTCTCCTGAACAATGTTAATTCCATAACTTGAATTAATTCTTGTCAGCTTATTATAGAACTTGCCAAGAGTTGGACCTACCTTTTCGTACTCATCTTTCGAAAGTTTCTCTACAATATCCCTAATGTCTTTTGCTCTCTGAGATGCAATATCTTTCAGCTTCTGAAGTTCTTCGATTTCCGCATCAAGGTTCTGATTCTTCTTATTAGCCTCCTCTAGCTTCTGATTCAGGTCAGATAAAGTCTGATTTGCAAGAATACTATCAATAGAATTGAGCTTTGACACAAGCACATCATAAGAAAAATTCCAAACCTCATAGGATCTGGTAACGAGATTTTTCACCTTTGCATATGTCTGCTGCACCGTCTCATTTTCAAACTCGTAACCTAAAACCGTCAGAATCTGCTGATAAGCATCTCTAATCTCCTGCTCTTTGGATTCTTCTAAAAGTGCACCCTCTACAGCAGCCAATAATTCCCCTACCTTTTCTGAACTCAATTCTTCTACATTGATCTCTTTTCTGGTTTTCTGTAATTTCTTGACCTCATCAAAATATGGCTGTATCTCATCCTTCAGGACTTTTAGATCGCCAATCTCAGTCGCTAATGTTTCCTTTTCTTTATCCACTACAGTTTTTGCGCGATTAATAATTTTCTGATAAAGAGCATCAATCTCTGCCTGTAACGAGGTCTTTTCTACTTCTTTTACACTAACAGTTTCTCCGTTCTGCCTGATATAATCATCGGCTTCCTTAAGAATCAATTTCTCCTCCATAGTAGCAAATGACTCCGAACCACAAACAGGACATCGAACAGCACCATTCTCTTTGAAAGCAGTATCTCTATGTTCAATCACCACTTGTTTATTTGCCGAAAGAGAAGATAGTAGCTTCAGCATCTTATTATTCTTGCTAAGTAACTCAATCTCGTCAGAAAGTTCCTTCACTTTTTTCTCTTTCTCATTAATTGCCTTCTTATCCGCATCAAAATCTGACTGCGTAAAACCTTCATTATCTAAAGCAATCACTGATTCACCATCCTGAAGAATCGTATCCTTCGAAAGAGACAAACTCTTCAATTTTCTAAATTTTATTTCAAGAGTTGTAATTGCATCTGTATTCTTCGAAAATCCAGCTTTCACTGCACGACTAATAGACTCTCCTTTCGTTTCCCAATAAGAAGCAATCTCTTTGATAACAGACTGCTGGCTCTTTAAAGCCTCATTTTCTACAAGTTTAGAAATTACTTCTTTTGCCACCTGATAACCACAGTTTTCCACTTCCGCTTTTTGCTCAGTTAACTCCTCCTTATTCAGACTAGCAATCTCCGTCGTCTCATCTAGATAAAAAATAATCTCAGGATATGAAATTTGCTTCGCATCCTTACGAGCTTTCGCTAACTGCTCTTCATGGGTCTTAATCACTTCCTGCGATACCTTCTGTTTTGACTTATCCTCAATATAGCGGTCCACATCCACAGCAAAAATATCTAGATTCTCCGCAATCTGTTTCTGCTCATCATAGTTTGTAATAAACTCACCAAAGAAATCCTTCATATCCTTTCTCTTTTTGCTTTGCACATTAAATGACTTCTGAACATCACAAAAATGAAAATTATAGAAACTATCTCCTACGTATTCTCGAATAAATTGTTTCGCTATTTCTTCATTTTCATCAATTGTAACCTTAGATACCCTTGGATTTAATTCATCGCTTGTCTGCTCTCTGCAAAGAATTGTCTCCTTTTCTCCGTCAACTAACCAAAGAACTACCCTAACTCTCTCCCTTGTTCCAGCATCTCGGTTCTTTAGAATGCCATCGGTATTGATCTTACGATCAGCATCATTGGTACTCCTGGTATCAAAAGCAGTTTTTAATCTTCCAATATTGCCTGTCAAACACCACTCAATAGCATCAATAGTTGTTGTCTTACCAACTCCATTTGCAGCAGAAAGAAGCACAACCGATTTACCATCAAAATCAATTGTTTTATCGCGAAATCCTCTGAAATTTACCATTCTAATCTTGCGAATAATCATCTTTCCAGCCACTCCTTAATCTTCTCATAATCCTGTACCTCAAAAGACTTATCTAGTACGCCTTCTTTTTCTTTTCTGTTCACTTTTTTCCGTTTCTTTTCCAGCAGTTCCAAAAGATCCTCATTCTCCGGAAGTAACTGACTCAGTTGTTTCATCCGCTCCTCATCTGGTGCAAATGCATCTACTGGAATCATATGGAATGGTAATTCAATAACCTCATCATCATCAATTACAATCTGCTCCTTATCTGCCATATCGCCCTTAATGATGATTTTTCTTGATATCAACAAATTGCCTTCTCTGCTCTTATCTGGAGTATCTTCGGAATAAACAATCAACTGCACAATATTATACTTTAATTTATGAAGCGCTTTTGATTTTCCATTAATAATCGTAAACACACGAATTCGATCATCCCAACAATCGCATAATGAATCAATCTCCTCCAAGTCTCCATCCAGAAGAAAAAACAATTCATCTCTCTGCTCGCTAATGAAAATACTTAATAACTCTTCCGGCTTATGATTTAACTCAAAAAAATCCTCTAGATCAATCTCATATTCAGAAGCGGTATCACCAACGAGAATATCCTTATAGCCACTTTTCTTAAACTCTTCCTGTAATATCATAACTATTCTCCCTCTTTGACACATTGCACAGAAAAGATGCAATGACTGCAAACATCCGTTTTGTCCCACTCACCCTCTCCAATTCCAATACAATCCATACATTCAATATAAAAACTATCTTCTCCAAGATCCACAACCGTAGGATTCTCATTTACGTTTGCCGTACTGTATTTATAATAGTTTTTACCTCGCATAAGTTTGCTATCCGCAAAGAACCATTTTCCAGGTCTTTGTGACATATTCACCATGCGTGCCACAATCCTTCGTTTTACACCATTAAAATCTCCCCCTGCCCTAGGAAGAATCACAGTACGATTTATGCATTTATCTTCAGGAAAATTTAGACAAATATATTCAGTTACCCTCGGAACCATGTAATAAAATGGATTTAGCAATTCCGAATGAGCAGAAATCTCCGTCACTTCATGCACCTTTTCCTGACAAATGTTTAGCATAATCTTCCACAAATAACTCAAAAAATTAAGAAAGTCCCTTTTACACTCGGCCATACAGCGCAATCTATCATCTACAATCGCTCCCTTATAGCCTGCAATCTTGCCAGCTTCTTCGACGCTTAATGTGTTCAATAATTGATACTGACCATCCACAGTCTTACTCATTTCATTTATCCATCGGATTGTATTCTGGTAAATCAAGTTCAACATATGAGTCTGTAGATCTGAAAGATCATTGTGATTAATAACCTCACCATACTCCTCACAAACAATGCTCACCAGATAACTTGCGATTGTCTGTTCCGTCCTCGTCTTGGTAGATTCCGCCATATATTGATCAAATTCTTTTTTATCTACCTTCATCTGATCAAAACAGGGATTAACTAACATGTAACGCCGCTGCATATACGAAATCGCAAGCCCCAGCAGAATCAACTTCCAACACTCATCGTTCCCATCCTTATCAGGATTCGGATAAGCTTTAGCTAAAGCTTCCATCAATTCCTCTTTATACTGATTGATATTCGATTTGTGGAAGATATCACACTTTGTAACAAACTCTTTCAGAGATTTCTCCGAGGCCATCGTTGCAAAAAGTTTTTCCTTCTGTACAGCCTTTTTATTCGATATATAAACATTTTTTCTTAGCCAGGTTTCCGAATCCACAGTATCTGGATAAGTCACTGACTTTGGAAGTTCATTTCCAAGGCCAATATACCTTTTCATCTCATCAAGCGTTGGTTTTTCAACCTTTGTCTCTCTATGAATATAAAGACTCGGGATTGATGTCAAGGTACTATGAAGCATCTGAAGACGGAGATACTGATAATAAAGATCTGTCGAAATCTCTTTCATATTCGGATTTGTGTTCGGATAATACTTCACTTGAATAAACTCAAATGTACCATTCTCGAAAAAAACATCTACATCCTCCAGATATTCTGAGCAGACATACTCGACTTGATTTTTAAGGAGACACATAATGGTAACATAATCCTGAAACAAAAATCCTCTAATCTTACTCGTGGCATCTCTGTCCTTATCACCATCATACATGACTGATAATTTATCTAATTCCATTTTTGTAAACACACTCACGAATCGTTCCCCCTTCTCCTCAAATCCAAAGTCATTAAGCATATTCTTTGATATGTAAACAAAGTCATCTGTTATCAAAATACTGCCGCTATAAAATGAAAATTATGCCAAGCATATTTTATAAAATCACAGTATAAAAGTAGCATAAAGCACTTCTTTGACATAGAATAAAAACATATTTATATACCTTTCATCTCATATGAAACAAGTCCATAGCAGACAATCTAAATGTTTTCCTATATCATCTGATAATATTTTAATGCTTCCACGATCGCATCCTCTTTCTCCTTTGGACACTGTGGCTGCTTCGCATTCCCTGATTTAGGCAAATTATAATTCTCTCGCTCTATAATTCCGCATTTAGCCTTCACCTGGGCGATATTCAATGAAGAAACCTTCATCCCGTCATTATGATCAGCCACATATTTCTTAATTTCCTCATACGTAGCCTTACTCTCCGCAGATGTAATGTCCATCTCATCCATATCAACAGTTACATTCACATAATGCTTCGCTTCATGTAGTTTGGACAAAAGGCATACCGTCTCCACATGTCCTGTTCTCGGAAACTGGTCGACACAGCACACCTTATCCACATGGTATCCGCGGTGAATAATCGTCTCCAAGTCGCGTGCCAGCGAGGTCGGCTTGCAACTGATATAGACGATCTCATCCACACCAAATGCAAGGATTTTCTCCAGTGCTTTCGGATGAATCCCGTCCCGTGGCGGATCGACAATGATCAGATCCGGTTTCTCATCTACAAGGTCGATTGCCTTTAACACGTCCCCGGCGATGAATTCGCAGTTAGAAAGTCCATTTGCTTTCGCATTTTCTTTCGCTGCCTCGACCGCTTCCTCCACGATTTCGATTCCGATCACTTTCTTCGAAACCGCTGCCATCATCTGTGCGATCGTACCGGTTCCGCTATACAGATCGAACACGGTCTTGTCGCCATCGAGCTTCACGCTGCCCCGCATGATATAATCGCGCGCCTTTTCATATAGCACCTCGCAGCCACCTGTGTTTGTCTGGAAGAATGAAAACGGCGAGATCTTGAATTTCAGTCCAAGTATTTCCTCTTCGATGTAATCCTGTCCATACAGAAGCTCCATCCGATCACTCTGCACGACATCGCCCAAAGCATCATTTTCCGTGTACAAAATACCTGCAATACTTCCCGTAAATGCATCGGACTTCTCTAATTCCAACAGCATTTCCACGAACTCCTGAAGCAACTGTTTTACATCAAATCCATATGTGTCCCACTGTGTCGATGTTACCAGATTGATCAGGAACTGCCCATTTGCACGCGACTGGCGCACAACCAGATTCCGCAGGATTCCCTCGTGGCGCATCCGGTGAAAGAACGGCACATTTCGCCCGGAGAAAAACGCGAGTGTCGCCGTGAGTATGCGGCTCCAGTCTGCGCCAATGATCTCACATCCATCGACTGTCAGGATATCATAGAAGCTTCCCTTCTGATGTAATCCAAGTGCTAATGGACCATCCTTGTAGGCGTCACCAAACGTGAATTCCATTTTGTTCCGGTACGCAGTCTGGCTCGGCGAACCAAGGATTCCTTCCCATTCATAATCCTTCGAATTGGAATCCTCCGCCAGAAGCACGCGGTCAAGTAATGCTTTCACCATGTCCGCTTTCAGCTTCAGCTGATTGTCATACGACATCGTCTGGTAGGCGCATCCACCACACGCACCAAAATAAGGGCAGGTCGGCTCTACATCCTCCAGCGGACTCCGCTCTAAGACTTCCAGCACCTTTCCCTCTGCCATACCGCTTTTCTTCTTTGTTACCATATATTTCACTTTCTGTCCCGGCAGGGCACCCTTGATTGTCACCTTGCGCTCATCCACCTGAAAGCTTCCTTTGTTTGGGAAATCATAACGCTCGATGATTCCCTCGCATACATCACCTTTTTTCACTCGACTGTCTCCTCATCATTCGACATACCTTAATTCGTATGTCACTTCATCTTCATCGTCAATTTCCATCACCATATATGTGTAACGGTAATCTGCCTGCCGCGGCTTCGAAATGCTGCCCGGATTCAAAATCGTAATATCGTCTGGATCTTCCTCCAGATATGGCACATGCGTGTGTCCATACATCGCGATATCGCAATCATTCTCCAATGCCGCAAACCGCAGCAGATCCAGCCGCATGTCCACCTGATACAGATGCCCGTGCGTTGCGAAGATACGATGTCCGCCAGCTTCGATCACATTTGCATTCAGAAGCTTCGCATCATAATCGGTATTTCCACGCACGATGTAGCATGGCACACCAGCCAGCGACTCAAGCTCCCGTGCATCCCCGACATCGCCCAGATGAATCAACATCTGGAATTCGCCGATTTCTTCCCGCACCTGCGCGATTGCAAGCTCCACGTTCTCATTTCGCCCATGCGAATCACTCATTATCAAAATCCGCAGCATAATTTCCTCCTTCGAGCCCTAACTACAGTACCTCGCGAATCTTTTCCAAGGCACGTCCACGATGACTGATCTTGTTCTTATCTTCCGGTGCCAGCTCCGCGGTTGTCTTCCCATACTCCGGCAGGAAGAAGATTGGGTCATAACCAAATCCATGTTCCCCGGCAGGCTGATACGCGATCATACCCTCGATCACGCCCCGGCGTGTCGTCACCGTACCATCCGGAAATGCAGCTGCAATCGCGCAGACAAACCGTGCTGTACGCTCCTCTTCCTTCGCATCTGCCAGCGCATCGATGATCATCTGATTCTTGATACTGTATGGTGTATCCTCGCCCTGCCATCTTGCCGAGTAAATACCCGGCGCACCATCCATGTAGTCTACCTCCAGCCCACTGTCATCTGCCAGGACCACACATCCTTCTGCTTCCTTTGTCTTGCTAATCGCCGTTGCTTTGATGATCGCATTCTCCTCAAATGTCTTGCCGTCCTCCACGATATCTATATCTATGCCTGCTTCCTTCATAGACACAATCTCGTACCCACAATTCGCCAGAATCATGCGCACCTCCACCATCTTATTCGCATTACCAGTTGCAAAAATAATCTTCTTCATCTGCCTGTATCTCCTTTTTCTTATTTTTCTTCTATTATTTATCTCTGATTGGAGCTAATCGTCATTTCCTGCTCGCTTTGCTCCAACTTCATTTTTCCAACTACTTTCCTGTTTGGAGCAAACATCCTTATCCTGCTCGCTTTACTCCTACTCCTTTTTTCCAACTACTTTCCTGTTTGGAGCAAACATCCTTATCCTGCTCGCTTTACTCCTACTTCATTTCACCAAGCACACCTTGAAGGTCACGAACACCAAAGCCTGCAGCCAGCATTCATGCAAACCGCAAAAATATGTAGATGCATGTATCTTCCAATCTGTACATGAACTATATGATATGTTTGGAACTTAGAAGTCGTTAGTGTTCTGTACTTCATCAGCAATGCCTGAACACGATGTTCAGGCAAGCTGCCACTGAGCCACGGATGGCGAATTGGCAGCGATTGCGTGTGTCTTCGATAACGCAAATCAGAACACTTACTACTTCTTAGTTTCAATACATTATATAGGAATGTACCGATTGGAAGATACTTGCATCAAACACTATAGCGGCGGTTTGCATAATCACTGCACCCTCTTGTTCGTAAACGCCTTCAAGCACACATTGCATTTCTCACTCGTCTCCGCCCGGTGCCACATCTCTCCATACAAACTGATGTAGCCCTCGCCGTCACTGATATCAAAGCTTGCCGTCCGCTCATCCGCATTGTACTCAATCGCGATCGGATGCACCGCGCCCGGCGTCTTGATCTTCACCACAACCGCATAACGCTCATTGTCATCGAGTTCGATTTCCTCCGGGAAATCCACCGTGTAATACCCGGCATGCTGCATGCTGCCGGACGTCACAAACTCCCGGTTCTTAAACGAGTCCACACCATCAAAATGCCGCACGACACACACTTCAAACTCCGTATCCTTATCCGTCGCATAGAAAGAAACGGCTGCCAGATTCTCATTTTTTCCTGCCTCGTAGACATTGGAAAAATACGCATCCTCCTTGGAGAAACCAAGCTGTCCAACCCAGCCAAGCTTATCCGTCTGGTAGATCTTATCATAATTATCCTTATCTCCAATCCGCGTGTAAACAACCGATTTCCGGCAGATCTTCGTATCATAATAGGATACATAGAAATATCCATCATCGCCGAATTCCTCGCCCCAGCTGTTCTTGCAGATAAAGGCACCGTCGCCCTCCGGCTGGATCGTGAAATTCTCTTTCGGGAAATTATCATCCCAGCCAACGACAACGACATCATGGTTCGGCGTCTCATCACCATCATAATAATACGCCGCATACTCACTCGAATAATACATGGAATAACTGTCCACATATTCCAGCGCCGAATAAATCGATGTCTCGATCGCGCCATACCGGAAAATCGCACTCTTGATCGTCTCGTCCTCACGTCCGTTGATGATCAGAGCCTCCTCCAGATGCTTCTCCGCGGTAAGATTCGGATCACTCATGCCATCGCCATACGGATCATCCTTCTCCAGTACCGGTCCCTGCCAAGCCGCCAGATACGCGATACTCATCGTATGCTCGCCGCCACTGTTCACATCCAGTGCATAACTGTTACACATCGACATGTGATCGACTGAGAAAATATCCTCTTCCATCGGAAGCAGCGTCGTCTCCAGCGCACCAAGCGATGCAAATGCCCAGCACGTACCATATCGTCCCTGATCACGCACCGGTGACACGCGCCCATAATCACGCATATCGTATTTCTCCGGCAATGGCGTCTCATCCGGCAGCCGCGCCAGATCGACCCATTTCTGATCGACATAATAATCAACCTCGTAGTTCAAATATTCTGCGATTTTGTCAATTGGCACCATCAGCTTGTCCTCTGCCTCATTCACATAGACCGCATCTCCCAGCTTTACCTCCGTCTTCTTGTTAACGGTCGCCTTGTCCGAACCCACGGCAAGTGAAATGCTGTTGTCACCCTTCATGATCAGGACATTACCATCCGGATATCGCTGTACCGAGCACAAAAGCAGACTGCGCAGAAACTCACCTTCCACCATCAGATGCATGTTGTCACTCACATAAAATGTATAGCCAAACTCCTCCGTGCTTCCGCCACCAACCGTGATAATCACGTCATCTCCGTTCATGCGGGAACGGATATTTGCCGCAAATGCATCACTGCATGTCGCGAGCGCATCCGACTCATCAATTGTCTTGACAGGATTCCTTCCTAAAAAAAATGTAATTGTCACCAGCGCTGCAACCAGCACCGGAAATATCCAATATCGTTTCAACCCTTAACGCCCTTTTCTATTGTTCTTTCGGCTCCTTATTCTTAGGTGGCTTCGGTCCCATAAACTGATAGAAATAGGACTTGAGCATGCCATTGTAGATCTTACGGTTCCTGTCTGCCTTTCTTCCGATATATTTCTCCGCATCCTCATACGAAGTAATCAGGTACATCGACCAGTCCGGAAGGTTCGCGAAGCTCTCCCCGATTGTCTTATAGAGTGCCGGTAATGCTTCCTTTTCCTCCAACCGTTCACCATATGGCGGATTCGTGATGATAAAACCATAATGCTTCGGATGACGCAGATCCTTCACATCACGTGCCTGAAAATGGATATAATCTCCGACTCCGGCTGCCTTCGCATTTGCCATCGCACATTTCACAATCTCCGGGTCTAAATCATAACCCTGTATATTCATCTGCACATCGCGGCGGATCATATCCTCCGCTTCATCATACGCGTTGTACCACACCTTCTTCGGCACGACCTTGCCCCAGCAATCGGCAGTGAACTCCCGCATCATGCCCGGTGCGATATTGGCACCGATCATCGCCGCCTCAATCGGAAATGTACCGCTGCCACAGAATGGATCGACCAGCACACGATCTTTGTTCCACGGTGTCAGCATCAAAAGCGCTGCCGCCAATGTCTCTGAAATCGGTGCCTTTCCGACAAGTGTACGATATCCACGCTTATGCAGTGAGGTACCAGATGTATCCAGACCGATCGACACCCGATCCTTGAAGATAAACACGCGGATCGGATACTCGTCCCCATCTTCCTCAAACCGCTCCACGCGATATGTCTGCTTCATGCGCTCCACGATTGCCTTCTTCACGATAGACTGGATCGCACTTGCAGAAAAAAGCGCACTCTTATTCGTTGTCGCCTTCGTCACCCAGAACTTTGCATCCCGCGGAAGAAACTCCTCCCACGGAATTGCCTTTGTCCCTTCAAACAGTTCGTCAAAATCCGTAGCCCGGAAGCTACCCATCTTAAGCAGGATTCGCTCTGCTGTCCGGATAAATATATTCGCACGGGCAATCGCGGTCACGTCCCCACGGAATGTGATTCTTCCATCCTCCACGGTCACGATCTCATAGCCCAAATCTAATATCTCACGCTTTAGCACCGACTCCAAACCAAAATGGCACGGTGCAATCAATTCATACATATTTTCCATGCTTGTATTTTTGCCCTTTCTTCCCCTGTTCCGATTTTTGAACATACTTAGTTGTATTGTAAATTTATCTTTGTACGAAGTCAACAAAATCGAACAATTTATTCTTACATTTTGCACATGTAAATTTTACCAAATCCTGCTAATGCCGGGTTTTGGTCAGTGCCCCACGATATCCGGAGATTCCGCCCACCGTGTTGATGACCTTATACCCCTTCTCTGTCAATATCTTTGCAGCCAGCGTGCTGCCTCCCCCGTTTGCGCAATAAACCAATATCACCTTCCCCTTCGGAAGAGAAATATTGCCTGCCTGTATTTCTTCCAGAGGCAGATTTATCGCCATCGGAATGTGACTTTTCGCAAATTCTTCGCTCGTTCGAACGTCAACGATGATTCCTCCATAGTTAAGAGCCTCACTCAGGATGTTCCGAATATTAATATTATGAAATCGCATCGCTCCGCCTCCTTTCTTCTTACTAATAGGATATGCGAAGCGTGGGGATTTGTGTCTACATAAAAAGAGGACCGCTGTGCGGTCCTCTCGGAGGGGGTTTTAGTAACAGTCTGTACTGTTACTTGAATTATTTTTCTGGCTGTTCTTCTGACTATTCTTCATCTTGCTGTTGGAAGCAGTTTCCTTATTGGACTGATTGCTTCCTGTATAATTTGTCTGCTTGTTCTTCTGCTCGTCTGACTGATAATTCTTTCCTGCCATAACTAATCTCCTTTTTGTTCGCAAGTTCCCCTGCTCTTGTAATTTGTTACATAGAGAAGTATACCCAGTCCACAGAATTTCATTCAGCCAAAATCAAAAAATTCACAAACACAAAGCAAGCACAGTTTCATGAATTGCAATCCCTATCACAAACACAGGATTGCATCTACGCAAACGTAAATCGGGTTGTGGATAATATTGATTTAATCGCAGACCATTGGAGCACATCAGCACTTAACGAACAGTGTGACAATTCAAAGAATTGGTACACCGTGAGTTTAGTGCCTGCTATGTGTGGAAGTGAGCGAGAGCGCGTCTGCGTGAAATCAGATATTATCCACAACCCGAACTACCTCTACATACATGCAATCCGTACGTTTTGACAATTTATTGCAATTCATTCAAACTTGCAAACCGATACCCCTCTGCCTTCAGGTTTGCAATCACCTTTTCCAGCGCCCCAGCATTCGATGACGATACGTTGTGCATCAGAATGATTGCCCCGCTGTGATGATATTTATTGAAATGGTCGATCACGAAATCAACACCCGGCTGGTTATTCACATCGAAATCCATATATGCCATGCTCCAAAAAATAGTTTTGAAACCAAGGTCCTGGGTGATTGCCAGTGTCCGTGCGCTATACTCACCGCATGGCGGCCTTAGGTACGGGTCCATCGCATATCCCGTTGCCTCTTTCATATAATCCGCGCATCCATTGACCTCCTGCACAATCTCCTCATAGGACTTATCTGGCATGCATATATGATAGATGGTATGATTTCCCACCTGATGTCCTTCCTCCTTCATTCGTTTCACGAGATCCACATTATCCCGTATGTACGTCTGTGTCACGAAAAAGCACGCAGGAACATCTTCCTTTTTCAAAATGTCCAGCATCTGCTCTGTATATCCATTCTCATACCCACAGTCAAACGTCAGATAGACGACTTTTTCATTCTTTTCTGAAGCATTCTGATCCAAATAATACGCGTCGTATTCGGATATATCGATCGTATCATCACACCCGCTTGGTCCATGGTTCATATCCCGTCGGAACCACCAGGAAAGCTTCGTGTTATTATAATTTTGATATGCTTCTTTTTCCTTCAGATGATTTTCAATCGGGTATGTCTGATACCGGCAGAAAACCTTCCTGCACTTGTCAAACATACTTTGTATCGGCTTCGATTCACTTCCATCTATTTCCGCTGTAGAAGCTCCATATGTAACAACGCAAAAACTGCCAACTACCAGGCAAATCAGAATCCCTGCAAGGCAAACCACTCCTTTCCACCTGCAGCCTAAAACACCAACACACCTTGAATCATTTTCTGTTTCATTTCCTACATTATAGTTTCCCATCAAGAAAAGAACTCTGCCAAAAAGCGATTGAGTGTCTCCTCACTGGCGGCACTTTCTTTCTCCTGCATTGTCCCGCCTGCGGAGTCTTTCCCGGATACTTCCGTCTGTGGAGCTTCTTCGTTGTCAGCAGGTTCCCTTTTCTCCGCCGACATTTCCTGTTTAACTACAAATGGACGTACCGTAGCGGTTGTCTGCTCCCGCGGTTTCGGAATCCGTTCGAGATACCCACGGATATTCGCTTTCAGGATTTCCACCTTATTATTTATTACCAATATATGATCAAGCACGAGTAAACATGCACAAACAAGAATACTGTTCGCCAAGAAAAACTGCATGTCCGGACTGCCTCTCCAGCTCGGATCATAATAGAGGTACGCCCCCGCCATCGTGCCACAGACAACAAGCGACAGCACAGTTCCGCTCCGGTTCCAGAATTCCATCGGCCGCGTCAGGAATTTTAGTCCCCGCACAAAACTCTCTGCATACGCTTCCTCATCGCCTCCGCACAATCCAAAGCCTTTTTTGTTTTCATATTGCCGGCACATATTACGAAGCTTCTTTCGTTTTGTCTCTCCCAGATTTCCCGATGCACGCACCATTTTACTCATGTAAGCATTTGCCAGTATCTTCAAAAGCACGCCCAACACTCCTAACCCCCAAAGTATGTAGACCCCGGTTGAAACTTCCATGATTTTTTGCAGCATACAAAATCCCCCCATTAAGATTTTTTGGAACGACAGCCTTTCTTCTCACTGTCTGATGGCGATTATAGAGAACGTGAACTTCAGAAATCAACCCCCGTTCGGTCGTAAAAATCCCTGCAAATATGACAGAAAATATGGGTTTAAGGAACTTTATATTTATGCTATAATAGGAAAGCTAAACAGAGAAGCGTTTATTATTACACACGAGAAAGGATGATACACAATGACATATAAGACAAAAGGGACCTGCTCCCAGATGATAGAGTTTGACATCACAGACGGCAAGGTGCATAATGTGAAATTCACAGGCGGCTGCAATGGTAACTTAAAGGGCATCGGACAGCTTGTGGAGGGCATGGATGCAGAGGAGGTTATCAAGCGGCTGGAAGGCACAACGTGCGGATTCAAGAGCACATCCTGCCCGGATCAGCTTGCACAGGCATTAAAGCAGGCTCTTCACGCATAGGTTAAAGGTATAAGTAGGAGGATTAACCATTCATGAAGCGTATTATATTAACCGGTGGCGGAACCGCCGGTCATGTAACACCCAATATGGCTCTCGTTCCAACCTTAAAAGAGCGCGGATATGACATTCAATATATCGGCTCTTATGACGGAATGGAGAAAAAACTGATCGAAGATATGGGCATTCCATATCACGGAATTGCAACCGGAAAGCTGCGCCGCTATTTTGATCTGCGCAACTTCTCTGATCCATTTCGCGTGATTAAAGGCTTCAACGAAGCGAAAAAACTGATGAAGGAGTTAAAGCCGGATGTTGTATTTTCCAAAGGCGGCTTTGTCTCTGTCCCTGTTGTTCTCGCCGCAAGTGCGAAGAAGATTCCATGTATTATCCATGAATCCGATATGACACCGGGACTCGCAAACAAGATCAGTATTCCAAAGGCATCCAAGGTATGCTGCAACTTCGCAGAGACAATGGAGAATCTTCCTGCAGGAAAAGCAGTTGTGACAGGTACACCGATCCGTCAGGAATTATTTGCAGGTGATGCCGTAAAGGCAATGACCTTCTGTGGATTTACAGAGGTGCGTCCAACCCTTCTGGTGATTGGCGGAAGCTCTGGAAGCGTGCGTGTCAATGAAGCAATCCGTGCCTGTCTCCCAGAGCTGACAAAGAAATACAATGTCATTCACCTCTGCGGAAAAGGAAATATCGACGAAAGCTATGTTGGAACCGGGCATTATGTGCAGTTTGACTATATTAAGCAGGAATTAGCTGATTTGCTTGCCCTCGCTGACATCGTAGTTTCCCGTGCCGGTGCCAATGCAATCTGTGAACTTTTGGCACTCCGCAAGCCGAGCGTCCTGATTCCATTGTCGCTTGCAGCAAGCCGGGGCGACCAGATTTTAAATGCACAGTCCTTCGACAAACGTGGCTACGCCAAGCTGTTGTTAGAGGAAGACCTTACAAATGAAACACTACTTGCCGCAGTTAATGAAGTGTACGAAAATCACGATCACTACATCAAAGCAATGGAACTTTCTACGAAGTCCGACGCCATTACAATGATCTGCGACATGATTGATGAATTAGCAGCCAAATAAAAACGAAAATCCCCTGAACCATGCTCTACTCTGTTACGACCAGGACCTGATTCAGGGGATTTATTTTTCTCATTCTTTATACCGGCGTTCTTGAAAAACGCTCTTTTATTTTCTCGATACCATCCAACACCAGCGGATTCCGGAACAGTATCATAATCAGGAAATACCCGATTGCACCACCCACCACAGTCAATGAAATCATCAGAATATCGGAACACTGACTACGTGCACACCAATTATAAATTCCAATGATTGGAAGACATGCTACCAGGCTCTGCCCTAGCTGCCAGCCAAGCTTCGTGACCGGATACATATGCCGTCCCTTGATGCTTGCATAAAGGAAAATCGCCAGTTCTGCTACGACTGTACTGACCGCAGCTCCGAATTTGCCGTACATCGGAATCGTCAACGCATTTAAGCAGACATTCGTAACAGCTCCGATCACAACACCGGTGGAAGCCCATCGATCCTTCCGATGCACGATAAACAACTGATTGATCAGAAAACTGTTAAATGTTGCAACTATCACATTTAACATCAACACCTGCATCGTGGATGTAACACCCAGATATTTGCTGCCTGCAAACAAATGTAACACCTGTCTGCTCAGACAGAACATACCGATTGCCATCGGAATATTGAACAGCAATATTAACCGTGCCGTCAGATCGTTCAGCTTTTCCGCCTGTTCCTCATCCCGTTCCATCATATACGCCACGCGAGGGCGAATAACCGCATACAGCGCACCAAAAAACGAAGTCAGCACCGATGCAATCTTAATTGCCGCCGCATATAATCCGACCTCTCCATCATCCCCGGTGATATAACCAAGCATGGATCGATCCATAACCAGATACACCGCCGACGCTACATCTAACAGGAAAATATAGGACATCGGTTTTAAATGCGTCCGCAATTTCTTACTGATCCGCAGCTTGAACTTCACGTATTTTCTTGCCCGGATAAAATTCATCACATTTGAGCCAACGCTTGAAATCACAAGCGTCAATGCGTAAATCATATAATCTTCTTCGGATTTCACGCATGTAAAAAGCAGCACGACTGATATAATCTGCATGATAAAAGATCGTATCGTAATATACTGATATTCCTCGTAAATCGTAAATAACCATTCTACGCCAATGGCAGATAAAATAATCGTTGTCGAGAACAACAGCATCAATGTGCGATACCCGGCAAGCTTCGGGATCGCAAGTGCCGCAAAAAAAAGAACATATGCAATGCCGGATGTCACCAGGTTGATGGAAAGCATGTCACTTGCAAATTCATCCATTTTCTTTCGGTCATCCCGAATTCTCGCACCTTCCCGCACTGCATACCCGCCGATACCAAATGCCTGTAATAACGTAAAGTATGTCATGTTGGCCTGTGCATAATCAACCTTGCCCAGGGCTTCCGGTCCAAGCACTCTGGACGAATACGGGAATGTAATGAGTGGTATGATCACCCCCATCATCGTCCGCATCATATTAAATATAAAATTGACACCCAGGGATCGTTTTTTCTCCAAATCTATATTTCCTCTGTATATGTAATCTTTCCCAGAAAAACAGAAAAGCTGTCACAACACGTAACAGCTTTTCTAAAATAATTCTTTTTCCAACTGGAAGATGAAACTGTCAAGCAGCTGCATACGCTTCGTATATTCTGCTCTGGCTGCATCTGTCTTGCATCTTCGAATCTTCGGTTTGTTATTTCTATAATAATTCTTGATCCGATAATAGGCTTTCTTATAGCTTGCCTCATCCTCACAAGCTGTCGCCATGGAATCCCACAGAACACTGATTGCACCGACCTCATCAAGCAGATCCGCATCCATCACGATCTTGCATTCCAATGACAAATCTGCATCCGAATCTTTATCCTCGTGAATCATAATAATCTCTCCCACACGTCGGATCGTCTCCGGATCAATACCAATGCTATCCATGTATTCTACAGCAAGTTCAGCACCAACTTCCCCATGTGGACGATTATCATCCCATCCGATATCATGAAGCAGCGCTGCAAGTACAATCACATCCAGATCTCCACCAAGCTTTGACTGCAACTTGATCGCCCAACGGTACACACGCATCGTATGTTCAAACCGGCTGCGGAATGGATAATTCGAAGGTCTGCCGTTCTCCGAAGTCATCTTCTTCACATATTCAATTACTTCTGCATAATTTACACTCATGCCGTCGTTTTTGCCACCCGATTCTTTTGTTCTTCCCAAAGTTAAGTATCATTTACCTATTCAAAATGATACCATTTTTTTACCAAAAATACCACATGTATTTTATATTTTTTTAACCGTGCGGCTGGTGTTGTGAAGCTCTCATGAGCGTTACCACGGCAGTTAACTCAGTCCCGGCTGCCTCGCGGCGCACAGAAGGTTCTACTTAGTGCTGCTTCGTTCCCGACCTGACACGGTTCATAGATTCCTGTCGCGCAAGACCAGAACATCAACGCCACTTACCGTGGGCAGCCTCACAAGAAGACAACCCGAAACCAGCCATCACCCCCTCTGTAGCGGATTGAGGGTACAGGGCACCGCTATCTCCCCGGCTGCACGGAAATTTTATAACAAGTCCACGCATATCCGTCCTGAATTCTACATCTGATAAAATCCATATCGACAGATACTTTTATAGTATATAAAAATAATTATGTAAAGTCAAGACATCCCATTATTTTCTTTGTCTGCTGCCTTCTTTTTTGCACGCAGCTCCACAAAAAAGCCGGACATCATCCTGGAACACTCCGTCTCCAGAATCCCTCTGGTCACTTCCACCTGATGATTAAACTGTTTCATATCAAGCAGGTTCAGAATCGATCCTGCACAACCCGCTTTCGGATTCATGCACCCGATCACAACCTTTGGAATCCGAGCCTGCACGATGGCTCCTGCACACATCTGGCAGGGCTCCAATGTCACATACATCGTACAATCTTCCAGACGCCAGTCGCCTAATACTTTGGATGCTTTTTTTATAGCCATAATCTCTGCATGTGCAAGCGTTGTCTTGTCCACATTCCGTCGGTTGTAGCCACGTGCGATCACCTTTCCCTCATAGACGATTACACATCCAATCGGCACATCGCCATTCGCAGCTGCCTTCTTCGCAAGTGTAACCGCCTGCCGCATATATCGTTCATCCTCACTTAATTTCTTCATTTTGTACCTCATTCCCATATCATTTTATTGTGTGTTCCCATAAAATGTACTATACTGACTTCATGGTTGCTTCACACACAACCATCCTGTGTTCCGCAGTCGCAAACACGAGAAAGGAGACGTCCATGGGACCACTGATAAAATATACAAATCGTTTAATTCTGCGCGTAGAAAACGAATCAAAATCTAAACAGGTCTTAGAGCTCTATCTGCGCAACCGCGTTCCTTTCGAGCAATACGAACCAACCCGTCCGGCATCCTTTTACACACAGGACTACCACCGGTCTTCCCTGCACCGTGAATACATCGCCTACACGATGGGAACTTTCCTGCGCTATTACATCTATTTAAAAAATCGTCCGGATAAAATCATTGGTGCCATCAATTTTAATATTTTCCGTACCTCCCGTGAACCATATGCGGAGATCGGATACAAGATTGATGCCCTCTATCAAAACCGTGGCATCGCATACGAGGCCTGCGAAGCAGCTCTCTATGTACTCGAACATGACTATCAGATTCACCGCGTGGATGCCCGTATCCATCCGGAAAATATCGCGTCCATAACCCTTGCAACAAAACTCGGCTTCCGTCCATTGCAGTTTGAACCACAAAGCGCAAATATCTTAGGACACTACGTAGATCTGATGCGATATATGAAGCTTCTTTAAAACTATGGGATTATACTATCACATATAACGTGAGTGTGTGTCTTCCTCACCACGTTCCACGACTTCAGACACCCAATAACCAAAATTCCCGGTCAAAATCTTCGTCTTCCGCACCGGAATAAAAACGCGGAATCCAAACATATTTGCCAGATACCTCTCTTTGTTCGTGAAGATTCCCGGCACACCGATTACATGCAGTTCTGCCTTATTCATCCGCACAGTTCCGAGCATAAGATATTGATATTTGTAATATCCATGCGCAAGGAAACTGTTCACTCCCAGTTTCCAGTTCGCCATATCTAATCTCCCGATATCCTGTGGCGCAATCTTCACGCCGTCCACAATCTGGCTTCCTGCAAAAAGCGGTAGCTTGGGGTACGTTGTAAGCATCTCCCGATATCCATCTTCTAGGTTTGAAGGAATCGGTATCTGGGGAATTTCCTCAACAGATTCTGTGTGCGATTTCATTCCCGCACCCGCATACTCAGTCATCCGCGGCATATCCGTTTCCTGTATTATCTGACCTTTCGGTTCAATATTATCTCCCCACTCATTCCCGGCTGCAGATCTCTGATTCTCCTCCGCCATAACCGGAATCTCCAACTTCCCTGCGTATTCTGTCTTGTCCGCAACCTGCACCTGCCGCAGGTCATACTGCTCCGGCGTCCAGATCCCGGCCAGGATCTCGCCATCATCACATATAAAATACACACCCTCATATTCCGGAAATGCCACGCCGTCCCCAAGCGGATTGTTCCACGGAAGCTCTACACTCGTCAGGATTGTATCGCGTTCCCCCGCCGCAAACTGCATGGTGGTAAAAGGCTTCGCCTGCCCATGCCACAGCAAATATGCATAACATGTACACGCATATTCCTTATACATTTTCATCCCCATTCGTATTCTTGTCACATCTGTATCCCTGTTGCTGATTCTCTGTACTTTGATGAATCCGGCAATCTCACATCGCACATACTCACGATACCGGTAAATATAAGACACCCATCTTCTCTGCTGCATCACAGACCACGCTCCCCCTTCATGTTTCTTCGCAGAGATTGCACGTCATGCTGCACGGATATATCCCCATACATCGTGCATTTTCACAATCTCCTGACAATACGTACTATATATGTATGCAGGGGTTCGTCTGTTTAGCACCAAATTATTGCGACATAATATACAATTATACGGCACCTGACTACATTTTCCATGTCCGGATGCCAACATATCTGCACTCCGCCTATTCGCACAGCAGATCGGAAAGCTCCGCAAACTGCGCAAGTGTCAGTGCTTCGCCGCGGATACTCTCGGAAAGTCCCATCTTCCGGAGAGCTTCTACAACCGCATCCTTGCCAATTGAGAGCTCTGCCGAATTGTTGATGCCGTTTTGCAATGTTTTCCGGCGCTGATTGAACGATGCACGGATCAGCTTGAACATGAATTTCTCATCCTTCACGACGATCTTCGGCTCCGAATGTCTCGTCAACCGAATCACCGCTGAACCAACATTCGGACGCGGCATGAAACAGTTCGGCGGCACATTTGCCACGATATACGGCTCCGCATAATACTGCACCGCAAGCGACAATGCGCCATAGTCCTTTCCACCCGGCCCTGCCTGCATCCGCTCGGCAACTTCTTTTTGCACCATAACCGTAATCGAGGTTGCCGGAATATGGTTTTCAAACAGTCCCATGATGATCGGTGTCGTGATGTAATACGGAAGATTTGCTACAACTTTCACCGGTCTGCCACCGGTCAATGCCGCGATATCCACCTTCAGAATATCCTCATTTACAACCGTGACATTATCGTACTCGGCAAGCGTCTCGGCAAGGATCGGAAGCAGATTCTTGTCGATTTCCACCGCAAATACTTCTCCCGCAGCCTCTGCTAAATACTGCGTCATCGTACCAATACCCGGTCCGATCTCCAACACGACATCATCCTTCGTAATCTCCGCTGCCCGGATGATCTTCTCGATCACATGCCCGTCAATCAGAAAATTCTGACCGAACCGCTTCTGGAACGCAAAATTATATTTCTGTATGATCTCTATTGTAACCTTCGGATTGCTAAGCTTTTCCATTCTATCTCCATTTCTCTACATCTGAATTTTATACATCTGATGCGCATTTTTCCATGTTTCTGCATACACCTCGTCCACGGAAATCTGCTTGATATCGGCAATCGCCTGTGCCACGTAGGTAAGCTTCGAGGAATCGTTGCGCCTGCCGCGGAACGGCTCCGGTGTGAGGTACGGCGCATCCGTCTCAAGCACAATATGCGACAGTGGGATATATGCAACCGCTTCCTTCAGTTTCCTCGCATTCTTAAATGTTACAACACCCCCGATACCGAAGTAAAACCCCATATTCAGGAAGTCCCGTGCGCTCTCCTTCGAATACGAATAGCAATGGATCACACCGCCGATCTCCTCTGCACGGGATTCCTGCATGATCCGGATTGTATCCTGTGCTGCATCGCGGCTGTGAATAGCAACCGGAAGCTTCAACTCTCGCGCAATATCCATCTGCCCGGCAAACCATTTGTGCTGCAATGCCTTGTCTGTTTCTTCATAATGATAATCGAGTCCGATCTCGCCGATTGCCACGATCTTCTCGTGTCCTGCAAGTTCCTTCAACCGCTTTACATTATCCGGATTCTCCAGTTCTGCAACTTCGGAAGGAAAAATGCCGACCACGCCATACATGTTCTCGTATTTTTCTGTCATCCGCACCGTCTCTTCACTCGCGCTGATATTCGTTCCGATGTTGGTCACCGCACGTACACCCTGTGCCTCAAATCCCGCCAGAAGCTGCTCACGGTCTGCAGCAAAGCTTTCATCATCATAATGTGCATGTGTATCAAATATCTGAATCATCCATTTATCCTAGCCTTATCATAATAATTGCGTTTATTTTACCCTACACCGGGTGTTCATGCAACCCTGACCGCAAATATCTGCCAATCTAGGATTTTCTCCCGCCAGATCTGCCACAATATTCACATTATTCATGAATTTCTTTGGTTCGACTATTGAAATCCCTCTGTAAATTCGGTAAAATGGACATTAGGTATACGTTACGTATAAGGAGGAGCATTTTATGACTATAAATGATTATTTAGATATGGAAGCACTTGATAATATCTTAGAGCAGTGGGCGGCTGCAACACATATGATTGCCGTTGTTCTTGATGATGAAGGTAACTTCCTTTCCAACAAGCTTGGATTTTCCAGAAATAATGTAGAAGCATTTGGCGAAAGCATCGAAGTTGATGATGTCGAGGTTGCAACCGTCGTTGGTGGACCTCTGGATGAGGATACAGACGAAGAGGTTGTAGAAGCTGCTGCCGCTATCCTGGTTGCTGCTGTTCAGAACCTCTTGGAGGCCGGTTACCGCAAGAAGAAGTATGAAGAGGCTATCGCCTCCTTCAACGAAGAGATCGCCGGTGCGGCTGCTCTGATCAAGGAGCTTGCCGGAAAATCACAGGGATTAAAGAAGATTGAGAATAAGCAGAATATCCTTGCACTGAACGCTTCCATCGAAGCTGCACGTGCAGGCGAAGCCGGACGCGGATTCACCGTTGTTGCGCATGAGTTCGGTAAGATGGCACATGAATCAGGTGTGATCAACGACTCCATTCAGAAGACTTTACAGAAGCTTGATGCATCCATCAAGAGCTATGAAGCTGAATAAACAGCAGGGATTTGAGGATGTGAAAACTTTTTCACAATTAGAACATATTTTAGACACAATTTATTGTTATAGTATGCATTGTAAGAGCTTTTCATATATTTGAATCCTCTCTCCCCTCAAACAAGTGGCGAATTAATTCCCTCCCCGGTTTTTCTCGCCACTTGTTTTCTGTTTATTCCTAATTCACTCACATTGAATTTAATTTGTGAAACGCACATGAATTTGCGTATATTATACCCGCCTCCGTTTCTGCAAATATACGATGTATTGGAACTAAGAAGTACTAGATGTTCTGATATACATATTATACCGTACGCAACCGCCGCCAATTCGCCATCCGTGGCTCAGTGGCGGCTTGGTTGAACATCGTGTTCAACCATTGCTGCATACTTACAGAACATCAAGAACTTCTAAGTCCCAAACATATCTATATTTACAGAAACGGAGACGGGTAAATACACAAATTCAAAGTGCGTTTTCACAGATAAATCAATATCATCAATGAAAGGAAATATATCATGATTAACGAATTCTACAAGGATATGACAGGAAAAGGTTCTATCATTCGCCAATTTTTTGATTATGCTAACAAAAAAGGGGCCGAAATCGGCATGGAGAATATCTACAATTTCTCTATCGGAAATCCATCTGTTCCTGTACCACAGACATTTACCAATCGTATGATCGAACTGTTGCAGACCGAGGATCCGGTGAAGCTGCACAGCTACAGCCCATCGCTTGGACTTCCTTCTACGAGACAGGCGGTTGCCGATTCTTTGAATAAACGTTTTGGCATGAACTACACGATGGATCACATCTTCATGACGAGTGCGGCAGCCAGTGCGCTGGCACATGCACTTCGCTGTGTGACAAAGGACGGCGATGAGGTTATCACCTTCGCTCCGTACTTCCCGGAGTATGTTCCATATGTGACAGGTACCGGTGCCAAGCTCACCGTGATTCCCGCGGATATTACTACATTCCAGATTAACTTCGAGGAGTTTGAGAAAGCCCTGAATCCAAATGTTCAGACAATCCTGATCAACTCTCCGAACAATCCTTCCGGTATTGTATATTCAACTGCCACGATCACGAAGCTGGCAGATATTCTGCGTGCAAAAGAGAAGGAATATGGACATCCGATCTACCTGATCTCCGATGAGCCTTACCGGGAGATCGTATTTGCCGGTGTGGACGCACCATTTATCTCCAAGTTGTATGAGAACACGATCTGCTGTTATTCCTTCAGTAAGTCTGTATCTCTGCCGGGTGAGCGTATCGGTTACATGGCTGTGAACCCAGCCTGCGAGGATGCGAAGCTTCTGGTACTTATGGCTGGTCAGATCTCCAGATTTACCGGTCACAACTGCCCGCCTTCCATCATCCAGATGGCTGTGGAGTCTGTGCTTGACCAGACAAGTGACCTGTCAATCTATGAGACGAACAAGAATATTTTATACAAAGAACTGACACGCATCGGCTACGAGATTGTCGAACCGGGCGGAACCTTCTACATGTTCCCACGCGCCTTGACGGAAGATGCAAATGAATTCTGCTGGCGCGCAGCCAAAGAGCTGAACCTGATCATCGTACCGGGTGACAGCTTCTTATGTCCGGGACATTTCCGCATCTCCTACTGCGTGACAACGGATATGGTCGAAAAAGCCATTCCACTCTTTGAAAAACTTTACAAATTATATAGATAATTTCCTGGATTTTCGGTATAATGAAGTTTGGTTTATAGGAGATACATAATTAGGAGGGCAAAAATATTATGGCAGAAGAAGCTGGCACTAGTAAAAAGCCAAAGAAATACACGGGGATCCTGCTTCATCCAACCTCACTTCCGGGGCCTTACGGCATCGGTGAGCTGGGTGCAGGCGCTTATAGATTTGTTGATTTTCTGGAACGTTCGGGATTGAACACATGGCAGGTACTGCCGCTCGGACATACCGGATTTGGAGATTCTCCATATCAGCCTTTCTCTGCATTTGCGGGACAGCCGCTTATCATCAGTCTGGATCATCTGAAGGAGCTGCATCTTCTCTACGATGAAGACTTCCGGGATATGCCGGCATGGAACGCGGAGCAGATCAACTATGGCGAGTTGATTGAGTTTAAGACAGGTCTGTTGAAGCTTGCTTATTCCCGTTTCCACGACGAATCTTTATCTGATGGTATCCATGATAATCCGGAGATGAAGCAGGCGTACGATAATTTCTGCGAGACATCTGTCTGGCTGGAGGATTACGCATTGTTCATGGCAGGCAAGGACTATCATCAGGGCATGCCTTGGTACATGTGGGAAGACAACCTGAAGAAACCAACCAAGAAGCAGAAGGAAACCTGGGTGAAGAAGCTCGATACCGAGATGGGCTACTACAAATTCATCCAGTTCCTGTTTTATTATGAATGGACAACCTTGAAGAAATACGCAAACGATAAAGGCATTTCCATCGTGGGCGATATCCCGATCTTCATGGCTTGGGACAGTGTGGATGTATGGGCAAACCAGAGCCTGTTCCAGTTAGATTCTAAGGGATACCCAACCGTCGTTGCCGGAGTTCCACCAGACTATTTCTCAGCGACCGGGCAGTTGTGGGGCAACCCACTATATAACTGGAAGAAGCATACCGAGACCGGTTATGAGTGGTGGCTGAATCGTATCCGTTACCAGCTGACACTCTGTGATTTCCTGCGAATCGACCATTTCCGTGGATTCGATAAATATTGGGCGATCCCTTATGGCGAAGAAACCGCCATCAACGGTAAATGGGTGGAAGCACCGGGTGTAAACTTCTTTACACAGTTAGAGGCAACCCTCGGTTATCATCTTCCGATTATTGCTGAAGATCTTGGTGAAATCGATGATTCGGTTATCGAGCTTCGCGACAAATTCGGTCTGCCGGGCATGAAGGTATTGCAGTTTGCATTTGAGAATCCGGAGGAAAATGATTTCCTTCCACACAACTTTGTTCGTAACTGTGTCTGCTATACAGGTACACACGATAACGATACAACCCTCGGCTGGTACAAGCACGCATATGAAGCTTCCAAAGACAAGCTGCGCCGCTACTTCTCAACCGATGGTTATGACATCTGCTGGATCATGATCCGTGCATGCTTCGGCTCTGTTGCCAACATGGCGATTGTACCAATGCAGGATGTATTATGCTTAGATTCCTGGGCGCGTATGAACACACCGGGTGTCGGAGAAGGAAACTGGGCATGGAGATACAAAGAAGACGCACTGACACATGAACTTGAAGCAAGATTATATGAAACCTGTAAAATGTTTGGACGATAAGAGGTGTATCTATGAAGACATTGGGAGTTGGAATCGTACTGATGGTGGCACTGTTCTTCTGTCTGCCATACCATCTATACATGAAACAGCTATGGAAGAAAAAACCTGAGAAATCATGGGAAAAAGCACGCAAGTTTGTATCCGGCTTCTTCCGGTTTGAACTGAAACTGTCCGGCTGCAAAGTAAACGTCATCGGAGAAGAAAATATACCGCAGGATGGACCGGTGTTATTCGTCGGCAACCACCGCAGTTATTTCGATATTCTGATCTATCATGAGGCAATCGGCAAGCCGCTTGGCTTCCTTGCCAAAAAAGAAATGGAAAAGATTCCGCTTCTGCCACTTTATATGCGGGATATCGGATGTCTGTTCTTAGACAGGGACGATATCAAGCAAGGCTTATCCGTAATTAAACAGGGAACAGAGTACATGAAACAGGGACATTCGATGGTCGTATTCCCGGAGGGAACAAGAAACCAGACCGACACACTTCTGCCATTTCGCGAAGGCGGATATAAGATGGCAGAAAAATCGAAATCCCCGATTGTCCCGGTATCGATCTGCCGTTCCGATCTGATGCTTGAATCTGCACCGAAGAGACGGATTCACAGCCACAACGTAACGATTGAATTCGGAAAGCCAATCTATCCTTGTGAGCTTCCTCCAAAGGAACGCAAGGAGCGATATGCAGAATTTCCACAGCTTATACAGGATATGTATGATAAAAATAACATTTAGAGGAGGATTTGAACCATGCCTTGGTGGTTAATCATGATTATTGTCATCGTGGTAGCACTTGCGATTATGTTCGTGTTATACAGAGTCGGTGACAAGCTACAGAAGAAACAAAGCGCACAGAGAGAACAGATGGCAGAAGCCGCTCAACCGATGAATATGTTGATCATCGACAAGAAAATGCTGCCGATGAAAGACGCCGGACTTCCGAAAATGGTGATGGAACAGACACCAAAGCGTTATCAGAAAGCAAAGCTTCCAATCGCGAAGGTCAAGGTTGGTCCACAGATTATGAACATGATCTGCGACGATGCGATTTTCGATGAGCTTCCAACCAGAGGCGAAGTTAAAGCGATGGTCAGCGGTATCTACATCATCAGTGTCAAGAGCGTCCGCGGCAAGAAGGTAACGCAGGAAGAAGAAACCGGTAAGAAGAAGAAAAAAGGTAACTGGCGTACACGTATGCGGAAGCGTCAGGTTGAAATGCAGAAGCAGTTAAACGCAGAAATGCTCGAGAAAGCAAAATCCAAGGGCAAAGACAAGCCTGTTGAGAAGTCCAAGGAAGAGCTTCGTCGAGAGAAAGAAAGAGCGAAGAAAATCAGTGACAAGATGTAATAAGCAACCGGCAAATTTGAAAGATATTATCGGTTCCTTTACACCATTTCTGGTCGCTGTGTTGGCACAGTATGTATTAAACTTTATCGACATTGCAATTCTTTTCTTTAAGAATATGCATTCTGATGAGAAATCAAACAGTGACAATACGATTGGCAAGATTTTACAAATGGATTATAACCAGCCCATGAATCAGGCATACCTCGTGCTTGCACAGCATATCGTATTTCTGATTTGTTTCGGAATTTGGTACTACCGCATATTTTATCGTGGAAATATCGTATCTGAAAACGAAACTTCTGAAGATAATACAAAAGGACGCATGAAAAATATTTTTTCATGCGTCTGTTCTATACGGACTCCATTTTTATTGCTTGCCGGTGTTGCAATCCAGATCATGGTGGACGGAATTCTGAATCTGGTAAGTCCCCTCTTCCCGGATACATTTGCAGCCTACTACGACCTTGTATCCAAGGCGGTCGGTGTAAACCGTGCAGTTCCGATGATGATTGCAACCTTTGCGATTGCCCCGATCGGCGAAGAATTGTTCTTCCGCGGTGTGATCATGGGGTATGCGAAGCGCTACATGCCACCTGCCATAGCTATCCTGTTTCAGGGTGTGCTTTTCGGGCTGTACCATGGCAACATCGTACAGGGCATCTACGCATGCATCTTAGGATGTCTGCTTGGATTTGTGGCTTACAAAGCGGACACACTGCTTGCAAGCATGATCCTACATTTCAGCATCAACCTAAGTGTGCTGTTCATTCCATCTGTATGGTTTGAGGACACGTTACGATGCAGTATCATTACGGCTGGCGCGTTGGTGCTTACGGTGCTGTTCGTATGGCTGGCGATGAGAAAGAAGAAAGAAAAGAGAAATACAGAAAAATAAAAGAACCGGATGGATTTACATGTTTGTTGTAATCCATCCGGTTTTCTATGCTTACTTAATCATCTGTATGGCATACCTAATCCGCTAAATTATGTACATGCACCTTCATCTTCCGCTCCATCGGCGACTCATTCCCCATTTCCATCGTATATTGCAGTGCAAGACGTAAGGAAAATTCCTCTGCCAGAACTGCTGCCTCATAATCGATACCCTCTGCCGTGTGCAGGAAATGCTTCGTCTGCAGGGTCACCGGAATCGAGCCATAACCGGTTGCATATTTCGTGTGATGCGTTAAGCCATGCTCATATACGAAGTCCGAATTCAATTCGCCACACCGCGTCACACGGAGCCGATTGTCGGAGAACAGCATCGTACAGCGTGTCTTGTGTCCATCCCCGGACACATCCTCCACGTAAGTAAGCTTCATGCCCTGTTCCGTCATGCTTGCCAGCGCAGTTGCCTGCGAGCGCATCACTTCACCGGTCTCCACATCTACATTTTCAAACTCAATGACTGCTTTCATTATGGACGTTCCTTTGCCATCTCGATCAGAGTCTCTACCAGACTCTCAATCGAATATCCCTTATCCTTCCAGAGCATTGGATACATACTGATGGAAGTAAAGCCTGGTAATGTGTTGATCTCGTTAAATACGATCTCGTTCGTATCCTTCTCCAGGAAGAAATCTACACGGGAAAGCCCGAATCCATCCAGCGCATTGAAGATTGCAACCGCGTCCTTCTGCACTTCTGCCTCTTTTCCGTCCGGAAGGTCAGCACCGATCACAGTCTTCGACTCTGCATTGTTGTACTTGGCATCGAAATCGTAGAATTCTGCTGCCGCAAGAATCTCACCCACGCGGGATGCTTTTGTACCCTTGCCATAGCCAAGGACAGCGCACTCGATCTCACGACCGACGATCGTCTCCTCAACCAGAATCTTATAATCATGCTTTGCAGCTTCCTTCAGTGCAACAACCAATGCTGCACGGTCATCTGCCTTGGAAACACCCTTGGAAGAACCTGCCTTGGATGGCTTTACAAATACAGGATAAGAAAGCTTTGCTTCCACGCGGGCTGTCACCTCGTCGATATCATCCAATTGTTCTGCCAGCACCGGCACATAAACAGCCTGACGGATTCCAAGTGTATCAACGACCAGCTTTGTATAGAACTTATCCATAGATGCAGCCGAAGCAAACACACCACATCCGACATATGGGATATCTGCCATCTCGAACAATCCCTGAATCGTTCCATCCTCACCATACATGCCATGCAATACAGGGAAAATCACATCGATCGGCTGCACCTTCATCATATCGTCCTGCGAAATGATAAGTCCGCCCTTTGTATCCGGGGAAATGATTGCAGAAACGGAACTTTCCTTCCAGCTTCCATCCTCGATGCTTGCGATATCTTCTACAAGCTTCCACTCACCGTCTTTTGTAATTCCGATCAGGAACATGTTGTATTTCTCAAGATTTACTGCTTTGGCGATTGTAACAACTGACACGCAGGATACTTCATGCTCAGATGAGCGGCCGCCAAATATAACTGCCAGATTCTTTTTCATGGTTTTTGCCTTTCTTTATGTATTATTTTTATCGCATTTTGCATAACCATCTACTCTTCCAATCAGCATTTCAACAATTACTATTCTGCGCAGACTCGCTCTCGCTCAGAGAAACACATAGCGGTACTAAATTCGCTGCACCAGCCAAATAGCTGGCACAGCTTATTAAGTACCGATGTGTTTATATGGTCTGCTTAAGAATAGTAATTATTGAAACGCATAATTCACATACCTGTAATGGTTATGCAAAATGCAATGAACATACTGATATATATTCAAACTTCTTAATCTCCATATCTAATTATTATAGCAACTTAGAAGGTATCCTGCAACCATTCAAGAATCTTTAATCTTACTTTAACGTTATCCCCTTTTGCATCCCGCTTCACAAATAATTTCTCATAGCTTTCTTCGTCGAGTGCCTGTGCGAGCTTCTGTGCATCTTCCGAATCGACAACCGCGCCTGCATCCATCGTGTAGCACATCATCGGATACAACATGCACCAGAAATTCTCACCTTTTGCCGCGCCGATATCGACGCGGAGTGCCCGGTAGGTTCCCGCCGGAAGCACCAGCTCGCCGTATTCCCGGATGGGGAATTCCTCTCTGACAACATACGCAGAGATTGTATAATCATACCCCGCCTCATCTACAACCGCTCTCGCAGTCTGTCTGATATCCGGCAGCTTCTGCATGATATACCGCAGTGCTGCTCCATCATCCTCCACCGTTTCCAGACCATCTGCAAGCTCAGCCAGCACCGCATCCCGCACTTCGTATTTGAGTGCAAGATCTTCCTCGCTGTCACTGTTCGCCCGCACATGGAACCGCACGATCACATTCTCCGGACTCCGGATTGCGTCCTCGTAGACATCCGCATACATACCATCTGTATTCCCTGATGCATTATACCCATCCGCACGATTGTACACTTCGTTTGCATCATCCGCATGCCTGTACTCCCCCGCAGAACCATCTGCATTACCGTACATACCATCTGCCGTCTCCGTACCACCTGCACAGATTCTCTCCATAGCAGCATCTCCAAACACAGCTTCAAACTCTGCCTGATCCTCATCACTTATTTTCTGACCTGCAAATAGCATCTTCATATTCCCCTCGCGAAACAGACTGACGACATCACGTACACTCCCGCCTCCGGCAATATGCAGCACACTCGTAAGTAAGATCCCGCCACATATTCCAAGCAGGATTCCGACCATTGCACCTTTTAGAATCTTATACCCCATAACGAACTCCTCCATCGAAAGTTGATTTCGTTACAAGCTTTCCCTTCCGTAAGCAGCTTTAATCATTTCCCGCAAAATATATTTCGCGCCATCCGTTTCCATCATGACCGGAATTGATTTCGAGATTCCCGATCGGTGCCCAAGCTCCAGCAAAAGCGGATGTATCTCCTGTCCCGTCATATCCGCCGCGATCTGCTTCATATGCCCGAAATCCAACTGCCGCTCGTTCTCTCTCCGGTACAGATCTGCCGCCATCTCCAGACTGTCCGCCTGCACATGGTATAGCGTCTGCTTAATGCTGTTTTCCCCTTCGTACCCGGCGATATCCGCAATCACAAATGTAAACTGATACCCGTCCTTTGCAGTCTCCACCTGCATTTCCAGCACATAATCCCGGTATTCCAACGTTTCCTTTTTCTGCTCTGAGGCAGTGAAATCATTCTGTATGAATTGTCTGCCGAGCTTTTCATTCCCAATCCATACACTTCCAACTGCAGCCAGCACAGTCAGACAGACAAACCCGATTCCCCATTTCACACGTTTTTTCGTCTTCACCCACATGACGATCAGAGGAAATATTATGCCGATTGCAAGATCTGCATACAGGAAATACCGCATGCCATATTTTACGACCGATTCAAACTGCATTCCATATGCAAACAGACATGCAAATGCGGACATCACGACGAATGTCAAGGCACGACCACATTTATGCTTTACTTCACACAGCGAATACAGAAAGTCCCGCGTCTGGTGTAGATAACCGCTCACAACCGCAAATACACCGATAATCCAGAACGCCATCACCGGATAGTCAAGCCGCGCCACCGCCCCGCCCGGAAAAGACGCCGCTTCCATCACATTGAACGATGCCGTCGTGTCACTTGCCGTCCAGCCATAGCCAAGGATTGCCACGATAAACAGATACGCAAATACAATGGTAAATAAGACCCAGACAAGCAGCCAGATTCCCGCCATTCGGTCTTTCTCCTTCACACATGGGCGGCTGTAGAGCTGCAATTCCAACGGCGACAATGCCAGAAGAATTGCATACGCGCCCTTGAACACGCCCGATACCTCCGACTGTGAGGTGATTCCCTGCATGATTGCGCCAACGTCGATATTCGATACCGAGAATACAACGATCAATATGAGTGGCACGACCATCCATCCAAACAGCAGTTCAAACATCCGTCCGCGACCTTCCATCGTTTTGGACGCGCCATACAATGTAATTCCAAGAAATGGCAGGAAGATCCACCATACGGAGAAGCTTTGCAGCAGATAGCGTTGCAAAATCATGGAGAAAAAGACCGCGATAAGTGTCGCACGCAGCAAATACCGCAAGGCATACAATACATCCAATATACCGGCAGTCCATCCCATATGATTCCGGATCGCATTGATATAACCGCACGGGACAAAGTCCGCAAGAAAAAACATCAACGCGCCATAGAACACGACAAATGCAAGCCCGACCACCAGTGCCAGCACATGATATTTCCCCGCAAGCGACAATGTAATATACGGAATCATCATCATGCTGATCGTGACACATTCGAGATAGCTCATGCGGAACCATTGCCGTTTGGAGATTTTACCGTCCGCCAGATTCATGATTTTCTTCCTCCTCTCCTGTTGACTTCGTCACATGGGGTTTCAGCCTCATCCGTTCCTCCTCGCGTGCAAAGATCGGGCGTTTCCGCATCCACGAGATTGGTGCCCGTAGCATGAAATCCTGATTTGCATAGGCACGCTTGCCATTTCCGGCGACAATCGGATACATATACGGGATTCCGAAGCTCATCAGCCCCGACAGATGCACCGCGATTACCAGAAGCGCCAGAATATATCCATACAAACCCCAGATGGCAGACGGAATGATCACGAAGAATTTGAGCAGGCGGAACACCGATGCGAACTCTTCATTTGGAATTGCAAAGCTTGCAATCGCGGTCAATGCTACAACGATCACGACCATCGTGCTCACGATGCCCGCCTCCACCGCAGACTGCCCGACGATCAGGCCGCCCACAATACCAATCGTGTTACCAAGCGGCCCCGGCAGACGTATCCCCGCTTCACGCAAAAGCTCAAACAGAAATTCCATCAGGATTACTTCCACGACCACGGGAAATGTCACCATGCTCCGCGCTGACGCAATCGCATACAGAAGCTTCGTCGGGAGAATATCACTGTGATACACAGTAATCGCGATATAAAGTCCGGGCAGGGACACCGCCAGAAATGCCGCGATATACCGGATGATCCGCGCAAATGTCCCAACCGCCCAGCGATTGTAATAATCATCGGACGTCTGCAGCAGCATGTTCAGATTACACGGTGCCAGTATCACCTCCGGAGAGTTATCGAACACGATTGCCACTCTGCCTTCCGTGATACCGGCTGCCACCTTATCCGGTCTGGTTGTCGACTGAAATGTCGGAAACGGTGAATACCAGTTCTCCATCAAATGCTGCGCCATCCCGCTATCATAGATGGCATCAATATCATAGCGATGCAAGTCCTCCCGCACCCGCTTAACTAACTCCTCCGTCGCTACATCTGCCAGATACACAAGCGCATAGTCCGTCCGCGTGCGTTCTCCGATCGTATCCTGCTCCACACGCAATTTTGCATCCTTGATCCGTCGCCGGATCAATGCGGTACTCTGCCGGAACCCCTCATTGAAGCTGTCCTTCGGTCCGCGCATACCCGCTTCCGTATCATTTTCAGAGATTCCCCTAAGTGGTAATTTCTTCGACGACACGATCATTGTCTTCGCATACCCATCAATGAAGATTGCCGTATCGCCCTTCAGGATTGAACCGACGGTTTTGTCAAAGGATGTTTCCTCCTTGATATCCGCCGTCTGAACCTCCTGATATAAGATGCTGTCCCAAACATCCTTCGCCGAGTTTCCACGCCATTCGTACGAAATCGGCTTCAGGATTGTCTCCTCGATCATGCCGTTATTCGTCAAGCCATCGATATATACAACATGCATATACACCACGCCCTCCGCCCGCTCCATCGCGAAAGACTTCTGCACTACATCTCCACAGTTTTCAAACAGGATGCCAAGCACCTTTTTATTTTCAGCTAAGCTCCGCCGCAGAGGCACCTTGAGCTTGTTGTTATCATCATACAGATCTTTCCAGTCCATAAAAAAACCTCCAAACTATACATAAGCTAGTATGTATGGTTTAGAGGTTTTTATGCAGAACCGCATGTGCCGTTGCTGTGTCAATATAAACAGTACAACAAGTTAAGGCACTATCTAATGTTGTTTCTGAAGATGATGGATAATTTTAAGTTATCCGTT